>SLRS01000107.1 GCA_007130855.1 Trueperaceae bacterium
CGCCTGCGGCCAGGACAGCCACGCCGCTGGCGCCGAGCCGGAGGCGGCCGCCGGGCAACGACGATCCGCCGAGCGCACGCAGCCGCGTATGGGTCCAGGCACTCGCGACCGCCTGGCCGTCGGCCGACGACAGGGCACGCGCGGCCCGGTCGAAGCCGGGCGGGATGCGCCGGGGCGTCACCAGCCGCAGCGTCGGGAGCCTGCCGGCACCGCGCAGCACCAGTGCCGGCCGCTGCGGCAGCGCGCTCACGCGCAGCCGGCCCTCGTCCCAGTCGAAGTCGATCCGGTTGGGCGTCACCAGCACCCGGGCGCCGTCGGGCACGGGCGGCTCGAAGCGCACCTCGGCGGCCGCTCCGCTGCCCCACACCAGCAACTCGCGCACGCCGTCGACCCCCACGAGCGCCTGCAGGCGCGCGCCGGTGAGGGCCAGTCGCACGGCACCGCGGCCGGCCAAGGCGCCATCGGGGCGCGGATCGAGGGCGGGCGCCACCGGCCCGTCAGGCGGCGTGCGCGCCGCCGGACCAAGTCCACGACACGATCCTCGGCAGCGACGCTTTGACGGCATGGTGGGCCTCACCGTATACTCGAGGCGCAATCATCCGCAAGGTGTGGCCCGACGCGATGGGCAGGAGCGGCCGCGAGACAGGCGACTCCATCACGCTCGACGACGCGCGTCACACCGGCCGGATGCCCTCTCGTGGCGCGGTCCGAGCCGGCCGGAGGCGAGGCCCGTCACCGCGATTCCTTTCAGGAGGTTCGTATGTCCAGGCGCTTCCGTTTCATCGCACTCCTCGCCGCAGCCCTGCTGCTCTACGCCAGCGCGGCCGCTCAGGTCGAGCTGCGCCTCACCTGGTACGACGACGGTCCCGAAGGGCAGGTGATGCGCGAACTGCTCGACCGCTTCGAGGCCGAGAACCCCGACATCCGCGTCGTGATGGACACCGTGCCGTACGCGACCGGCATCTTGCAGTCGCTGCCGCTGCAGCTCGCCTCCGGCGAGGCAGCCGACATGGCGCGCGTCACCAACCTCGGTGGCCTGTCGCAGTACTGGCTCGACATGCGCCCCTACCTGAGCGATCCGGATGTCTGGGAAGCCAACTTCGGCCCGTTCCTGGATTGGATGCGGCCCGAGGGCTCCGACGCCATCCCCGGGTTCATGACGCAGCTCACGGTCACGGGCCCCTTCATCAACCGCACCCTGTTCGACCAGGCGGGTATCGAGGTCCCCACGGGTGAGACGACCTGGGAGGAATGGGCCGAGGTCACGCGCCAGGTTGCCGACGCCACCGGCACGCCCTACGCGATGGCCATGGACCGCACCGGCCACCGCCTGGCGGGGCCGGCGATCAGTCAAGGGGCTCGCTTCTTCGGTGACGACGGCCACGCCACGATCGATGACGAAGGCATGCGCGAGATGATGCAGCTGATGGTCGACTGGCACGCCGACGGCACCATGGACCCCGAGGTATGGATCGCCGCTGGCGGCGGCTATGCGGCCGCCAACGAGCCCTTCATCAACGCCCAGATCGTGCTGTACATGTCGGGCAGCTGGCAGGTGGGCCAGTTCGCCGAGCTGATCGGCGACGCCTTCGACTGGGAGGCCGTACCCAACCCGTGCGGCCCGGCGGCCTGCACCGGCATGCCCGGCGGGGCCGGCGTCGTCGGCATCGCCGACACCGACCACCCCGAAGCGGTGGCGCGCGTGATGGAGTACCTGGCGCAGGAAGAGGTGCTCGCCGAGTTCTACGGTCGCACCCTGTTCATCCCCGGGCACCTCGGCCTGGCCGAGTCGGGCATCGACTTCGTGACCGACATCGAGTCGGCCCGCGACGCCCTGAACGTGTTCGCGAGCGAGGTGCCCAACTTGCACCCGACCGCCTACGCGTTGCAGGCTTACCCGTTCAACTTCGTCGTGTTCGACACGATGCGCGACCGTCTCACCCAGGTGTACGTGGGCGAGCTGACGCTCGATGAGGCGCTCGAGCGCATCCAGGCCGACATCGACGAGGTGCTGCGCGAGGAAGGCGAGCGCTAGAGCCCCAGCCCAGCGTGAACGCCGCCCCTCCCCCGCTCGCCCGGGCGCTACCGGTACGATACCGGTAGCGCCCGCATCATCTGCGCGCTCCTCGGGGCGACCCGACAGGAGGCTCCCGTATGGCTGCTAGAGCGACCGTCGTGCAGCGCGCCGCCGCCCTCGTTGGCCGCGGCGTCGAGGGCGTCTACGTGTTGCTCATGAACGCCGTCGGCCTGCTGATGGAGCCGCTCCAGCGCCTCGTGGGTATGCGCCGCATGGCGTGGCTCTTCCTGCTCCCGAACCTGCTGGTGTTCACGATCTTCATCCTCTTCCCGATGGTCCTGAACGTCTACTACGCGACCACCAGCGGGCCGCGGCTCTATCCGCAGGACCGCCCGTTCGTCGGCACCGCCAACTTCGAGCGACTCTTCACCTGTACCGACTACACCAACCCCAACACCTGCCTCGAGGACCGCTTCTGGCGCGCGGCCCGCAACACCGGCGTGTTCGTGCTGTTCCAGGTCGGCGGCATGGTGGCCATCTCGCTCCTCACCGCCCTGGTGCTCAACCGCAAGGTCGTCGCCCGCGGCTTCTTCCGCAGCGTGTTCTTCTACCCGGTGCTGCTCTCGCCGGTGGTGGTGGCGCTCATCTGGAAGTGGATCTTGCAGCGTGACGGGGTGCTCAACGCAATGCTGGTCTCGCTCGGCGGCGAGCCGATCAACTTCCTGCTGAGTGGCAGCTGGGCCATGGCCTGGGTGATCATGGTCAGTATCTGGGCCAACATGGGCTTCTACACGCTCATCTTGCTCGCCGGCCTGCAGAGCATCCCCGTCGAGCTCTACGATGCCGGCGCCATCGACGGCACCTCCACGCTGCAGTCCTTCCGCCACATCACCCTCCCGCTGCTGATGCCGACCATGATGGTGGTGCTGGTGCTGGCGCTGATCCGGGCCGTGCAGATGTTCGACGAGGTCTTCGTGCTCACCGGTGGCGGCCCCGGCAGCGCCACGCTGCTGCTGGTCCAGTACATCTACCAGACGGGCTTCGGTACCCAGAACCCACGCTTCGGCCTGGCCGCCGCCACCAGCGTCACGCTCGGGGCGGTGCTGCTCGTGGCCACGTTGCTGCAGCTCCGCATCGGGCGCGGCAGCGAGAGGCACTTGGCATGACGGCGGTCGCGCGTTTCCTGACCCGGCGGCAAGGCGACCGGCCGCATGGTCGGCGGGGCCGTTGGACCGTCACCGACGTGCTCACGTACGCCTACCTCGGGGCCGGCGTGTTGGTGATGTTCGGCCCCGTCGCCTGGCTGGTGCTGTCGTCGTTCAAGACGCCGGCGAACCTGATCGAGTTCCCGCCGACGCTGCTCCCGCTCGCGCACGACACGGCGCTGGTGGGCGACTACCCGCAGCCGCTACCGCTCTATGACGTGGTGCTCGAGGACGGCACCACGGCACGCTTCGCGCAGGTGCGCCGCATCGGCCTGACCGCGCAGATGGTCGACCCGGCGGCGCCCGACGACATCATCGCGGTGCCGATCGATCAGCGCACGCCGGTGCGCAGCTTCCGCCTGGCCTTCGAGAACTACACCGAGTCGTTCACCCGCTTCAACTTCGCGCGCTACTTGCGCAACAGCGTGGTCGTGACCGTGGGCGCCACCCTCATCACCCTGGTGATCAACAGCATGGCCGCCTTCGCGCTGAGCAAGTACCGCTTCCCGGGCCGTAACCTGGTCTTCCTCGTCATCATCAGCACCCTCATGATCCCCATCAGCGTGATCCTGGTACCGGTGTACTTGGTGATCAACCAGGTGGGCTGGGTCAACAACCTCTGGGGCGTGATCATCCCGGGTGCCGCCACGCCCACCGGCGTGTTCCTGCTACGGCAGTACATGCTCACCATCCCGGACGAGCTGCTCGACTCCGGCCGCATCGACGGGGCGTCCGAGTGGCGCCTCTACTGGCAGATCGTCTTGCCCCTGGCCGCCCCGGCGCTGGCGGTGCTGGCGATCTTCTCGGTCATGTGGCGCTGGAACGACTTCCTGTGGCCGCTGATCGTGCTCACCCGCAGCGAGTTCTTCACCCTGCAGGTCGGCCTGAACGCATTCCAGGGTGAGCTCCAGGTCCAGTGGCACTACGTGCTGGCGATGACCGTGCTGACGCTGCTCCCGATCACGCTGGTCTTCTCGCTCCTGCAACGCTTCATCACCACCGGCATCGCCAGCACCGGCGTCAAGGGCTGAGCCGGCCCGTCGCCGGTGACGCGCGCGCCCGGGCCAGCGGCGCGGCGACCGACCCGCACGCGTGGTAGCCTCGCGGCGCAACGAACGACCCTTGCACGATGGGCGACGCGATCGCGGCGTCGCGGAAGGCGGTAGGCGTGAAGCGAGCGCTCTTCCTGACAGGCGGCTGGGAGGGTCACGAGCCGGCCGAGACCACCGCCATCGTGGCCACGGCCCTCGAGGCCCGCGGCTTCCACACCGAAGTGGCGACGCGCATCGCGGCGCTCGAGGACGGCGATCACCTGCGCGGCTTCGACCTGATCGTCCCGAACTGGACGATGGGCACGCTGACCGACGCCGCCGAACGAGCGCTGCTCGACGCGGTGGCGGCGGGCACCGGGATCGCCGGCTGGCATGGCGGCCTGGCCGACGCCTTCCGCGATCGCACCGCGTTCCAGTTCATGGTGGGCGGCCAGTTCGTCGCCCATCCGGGCGATGCCGTGCGCTACGACGTCCGGCTGCTGCCCACCCCCGACGGCCTACTCGACGGCATCGACGACTTCCAGCTCACCTCCGAGCAGTACTACCTCCACGTCGACCCCTCCAACGAGGTGCTCGCCACCACCACCTTCTCCGGCGAGCACGTCGCCTGGATCGCCGGGACCGTGATGCCGGTCGCCTGGCGCCGTCGCTGGGGCGCGGGCAAGGTCTTCTACTCGTCGCCGGGGCACGGCGTGCGCGACTTCGCGGTGCGCGAGGTGCTGGAGTTGACCGTGCGGGGCCTCCACTGGGCGGCCCGCTAGATGGCCGCGCCCGGCGCGCTGCGGGTGGGCATCATCGGCTGCGGCGACATCAGTGGCGCCTACCTGCGCTCGCTCGCACGTTTCCGCGACGTCCGCGTCGACGCCCTCGCCGACCTAGACACCGAACGCGCGCGTCGCGTCGCGCGCACGTTCGACGTGCCCGCTGCCCTCGAGGTCGAGGCCTTGCTCGCGCGCACCGACATCGATCTCGTCCTCAACCTGACGGTCCCGCGCGCCCACGCGGAGGTCGGCCTCGCGGCCCTCGCCGCCGGCAAGCACGTCTACTCCGAGAAGCCGCTGGCGACCACCTTCGAGGACGGCCGGCGGCTCGTGGAGGCGGCCCAGGCGGCGGGTCTACGGCTCGGCTCGGCTCCCGACACCTTCTTGGGGGCGGGCCTGCAGACCTGCCGCCGGCTCATCGACGCGGGCATGATCGGTCGGCCGATCGCCGCCATGGGCGCCATGCTCAACCATGGCCACGAGCACTGGCACCCGAACCCCGGGTTCATGTACCAAGTCGGCGGCGGCCCCCTGTTCGACATGGGACCGTACTACCTGACCGCGCTGGTGCACCTGCTGGGCCCGGTACGCCGCGTCCACGGTGCGGCCGCCATCGGCTGCGAGGTGCGCCCGGTCACCAGCCAACCCCTCGCGGGCCTCGAGATCGTGCCCGAGATCGACACTCACGTGATCGCCACGCTCACGTTCGC
The DNA here is from genome assembly GCA_007130855.1 of Trueperaceae bacterium. GTDB lineage: Bacteria > Deinococcota > Deinococci > Deinococcales > Trueperaceae > CSSed10-48. Next base: position 5,746 of record SLRS01000107.1, read on the forward strand.
GAGCGGCGTCCTCGCCACGCTGACCACGAGCTTCGACGTCTGGGCGAGCGACGCTCCGCTGCTCGAGATCCACGGCACCGAGGGCAGCCTCAGCCTGCCCGATCCGAACACCTTCGGCGGCCCGGTGCGGCTGAGGGGGCGCAACGACGCCGGCTGGCAAGACGTGCCGCTCCAGGGTGACTACGTCGGCAATGCCCGCGGCCTGGGCGTGGCCGACCTGGCGACGGCGCTGCGTAGTGGTCGGGCGCACCGAGCCTCGGGCGAGCTGGCCTTCCACGTGCTCGACGTGATGTCGTCGGTGCTCGACAGCGCCGAGCGCGGCGCGGTACTCGAGACGCGCACCTCGTGCGCGCGCCCGGCAGCACTGCCACACGGCCTCGAGTTCGGCGTCCTCGACGACTAGACGCCCCTGTCGCGCTGGCGGGTATACTCTCCGCCACGGTCACGGTCCGTCGGGACCACCGGGGAGGACCCCTTGGACGCGCACGCAACAGGTCCCGCGATCGTCTGGCTCGGCACTCCCGAGTGCACCGACCCCGACCTGGTCGGCCCCAAGGCGGCACACCTTAGCGCGCTGGCAGCAGCCCAGCCGGTGCCGGCGGGCTTCTGCCTCACCGCCGCGACGCACCGCGCGAGCCTGCGCGACGGCGGCCTGACGCCCGCGCTGCGCAGTGCGGTGCGCGCGGCCTACGAGCGCCTGACGCACGACGCCGGACACGCCGGCGACAGCGTCGCGGTGCGCTCGTCGGCGCTCGACGAGGACGGAGCCGTAACGTCGTTCGCCGGCCAGCACGACACCTACCTGAACGTCGTGGGGATCGACGCGCTGCTGGCGGCGATCGAGGGTGCCTGGGCATCGCTGCACGGCGAGGCGGCGCTGCGCTACCGGCGCGCGCGCGGCGCCGGCGCCCACGACTTGGCCCTGGCGGTGCTGGTGCAGCGCATGGTGTGGGCCGACGCCGCCGGTGTCGCCTTCAGCCTCGACCCACTGACCGGCGACGCCGATCGGGTGGTGATCAGTGCCGCCTGGGGCCTGGGTGAGAGCGTGGTGGCCGGCACGATCACGCCCGACACCTGGACCCTACGCAAGCGCGATCTCAGCCTGCTCGACGCGCGGCTGGGCGACAAGGAGCGCATGATGATCCCGAGCGAGCGCGGCACGCGCGAGGTGACGGTGCCGAGCTTCCTGCGAACGCGACCGTCGCTCGCCGACCACGAGCTGCGCCGCGTCGCCGAGGTGACGCGCGCCTTGGAGCTCGAGCGCGGCTGGCCCGTCGACATCGAGTTCGCCTGGCGTGAGGGCGAGTTCGCGTTGCTGCAGTGCCGGCCCGTCACCGCTAGCGGAACCTACGCGTGACGTGCGCGGGAGCCGAGCTGCCGTCGCCGGCTTGGCTCGAGCCCGGCGACGCCGAGCGCCATTGGCAGCGCGACCTGGCTCACTTCCCCGGCCAGGTGACCGAGCTCGATGGTGCGTTGCTACGGCGCTTCATCGAAGGCGGCTTCCGCGAGGCCATGGCGGCTCACTCGCTGCCCTTCGCGCTGCTGATCCGCCGCTTCTGGACCTACTACTACCAGTTCGACGGCCCGCTCGCGCTGCCCGAGGACGAGCGCAAGGCGATGCTGGAGCGCTCGCTGCCGCAGCGCGAGCTCGCCCGGACCACCATCGCCCGGCGTTGGCACGACGAATGGCTCCCCGAGGTGCACGAGCACCTGGCGTTCTGGTCGGCGATCGACCCCTTCGCGCTCGACGCGCACGCCCTCGCGTCCCATCTCGACGACACGCTCGCGCGCGGCGACCGTCTGTGGCTGCTGCACTTCGAGCTCGCCGTGGCGCTCTCCCTGGCCAGGCGCGCCTACCTCGAGCTCTACGGCGAGCTGTTCGAGCCCTCGTCGCCGCTCGAAGCCCAGACCCCCTTGTCGGGCTTCGACGTGCTCACCACTCGCGCCGCGCGCGAGCTCTGGCCGCTGCGCGAGCTGGTCGCGCCCGAGCGCGTCCGCGACGCGCTGTTGGGCGTGGCGCCGCGCGACGCCATGGCGGCGTTGGCCGCCGAGCCCACCGCGGGGCCGCTGGTCGCGGCCCTGGACGCCTACCTCGAGGCGAACGGCCAGCGTTCCCCGTACCTGCTCTTCAGCGCGCCCTCGCTGCGCGAGTACCCCGCTCCGGTGATGAGCATGCTGCGCCACATGGTCGAGCGGCCCGAAGCCGATCCGAATCGCCTGCTCGCGGAGCAAGCCACCAAGCGTCGGCAAGCCGAGGCCGATGCACGTGAGCGGCTACGCTACTACCCGGCCCCGGTGCGCAGCGAGTTCGAGGCGCGTCTCGCCGCGGCCCAGACCGCAGCCCGCGTGAGCGAGGACCACAACTACCTGATCGACTACTCCTCCACCGCCCGCATCCGCCGGGTGTTCCTCGCCTGCGGGAACGCGCTGGCCGAGGCCGGCACCATCGCCGAGCCCGACGACGTGATGCACCTGCGCATCGAGGAGGTGCGCGCGGCCCTGCGCGGGGGCGGCACCGACTTGCGCGAGCGGGTTCGCGAGCGCCGCGCCCAGATGACGCACTACGCCGCCATCGACCCGCCGTTCGACATCAATGCCCCGGCAACGGTCGACGGCGCAGCCGCCCCGACCGACCCGGGCCAGAGCGGGGCACGGCTCGATCCAGACGTGCTGCACGGCATGGCAGCCTCGGCCGGCGTCGCCCGCGGGCGAGCCCGGGTGCTGCGCTCGCTCGACGCCGTCGACGAGCTCCGACCCGGCGAGGTGCTCGTGGCCACCACCACGGGCCAGGCCTGGACGCCGCTCTTCGCCACGGCTTCGGCCCTGGTGACCGAGAGCGGCAATCTGCTCTCGCACGCGGCGGTGGTGGCGCGCGAGTACGCCCTGCCCGCGGTGGTGGCGCTGTCGGGCGCGACCCGGCTGATCCCCGATGGGGCGCTCGTGGAGGTCGACGGCGCGGCCGGCGTGGTGCGCCTGCTCGAGCGCCCCTGATGCGCCCGACGTCCAGCCCTGGGGCGCTCGAGCGCTTGGCGCTGGCCGCAGCCATCTCGGCATCGGTCCTCGCGCCGCTGAACTCGACCATGATCGTGGTGGTCCTCCCCGCGCTGCTGGCCGACCTCCGAGCGCCGCTCGCCTGGGGCAGTTGGATCGTGGTGTCGTACCTGGTGGCGATGGCCGCCGTGCTGCCCTTGGGCGGCAGCCTCGGCGACCGCTTCGGCCAGCGGCGGATGATGCTGCTCGGGCTGGCCGGCTTCACCCTCGCGAGCCTGCTCGCAGCCGTCGCGTGGCGCGTCGAGGTGCTGGTGCTGGCGCGCACCGTCCAGGCGATCACCGGCGCGAGCGCCATCCCCAATGGCATCGCCCTGATCCGCACGCTGGTGCCCAAGACTCGGCAGGCGCGCACCTTCGGACTGCTGGGCGCCGGCACCGGCGTGGCCGCGGCCATCGGGCCGCCGCTGGGCGGGCTGGTCAGCGATCTCCTCGGCTGGCGCTGGATCTTCGCCGTCAACCTGGTCGTCTTGTTGCCGGGTCTGGTGCTCGTGGCGCACCTGCCGGCTCTCGCTGCCTCACGCAGGAGTGGTCGCTTCGACGTCCTCGGCGCCACCCTGCTGCTCCTGACGCTGGTGGCGGCGGCGCTCGGCGCGACGGTCTGGCGTGTCCCCGGCGTACCCGCGCTGGCGGTGCCGGCGCTCCTCACCCTGGCGCTGGCCGCCGGTCGCTGGTTCGTCGTGCACAGCCGTCGAGCCACCGCTCCGGTGCTGCGGCTCGCGCTGCTGCGACGGCCCGGCTTCCTGGCCGCCGGCGCCACCGTGGCGACGAGCAACCTGGTCATGTACACGGTCTTCCTGGCGCTGCCGCTGTTCTTGGCCCAGCGCGTGGGCTGGGGCGTGCGAGAGGTGGGCTGGGTGTTGGCGGGCATGTCGCTGGCCATGCTCGTGTTCGGGCCTGTGGGAGGTGCCTTGGCCGATCGCCTGGGTCGGCGCGGGCCGGCCCTCGCCGGCACACTGATCGCGGTGGCGGGCACGGCACCGTTCGTGGCGATCGCCGCCGACTGGCCCTGGTGGGCATACCTGACGCTGCTCGTGACGATCGGCGTCGGCATCGGCCTCACCAGTGCACCGATCCAGGCGGCTGCCATGCAGGCTGCCGAGGCGGGCGAGGCGTCACAAGCGGCCGGCCTCTACTCGACCATGCGCTACACCGGCAGCATCGTCGGCACCGCCGCCCTCGCCGCGGTGTTGGGCGACGCCGGCGAGGTCGCTGCGTTCCGGTTGCTGTTCGTGCTCGTGATCGTCGCGGCGTTGGCCTCGGTGGCGAGCGCGGCGAGCCTGCCACGCGGCTGAGCGGCCGCTCAGCCCGCTCAGCCGCCGTGACGCAGCGCCACCACGTCGTGCAGGAGCGGCGTGGCGCGCACGCTGACGCTGCGCCCGCGCGGCTCGGCACGCACCTCGGCCAGGCCGAAGTAGGCGAAGAAGCGCTCCAGGACCCGGCCGCGGAAGCAGTGTTCGAACTGCCCGCGCGCATCGACCCGGGAGCGGCCGGCGGTCGTGACGGGCACGAGCGGCTCGAACACGTCCTCGATGCCGGGAAAGGCCCTGAGCCAACGCTCGACGTAGAACGTCGCCGGGCGCGTCGAGTGCCCGAAGCGCACGAGCAGCACGAGCGCGAAGGCGAAGCTGGCCTGGACGATCGGCACGCGCGGGAAGCCGTCGAGCGACGACCATTCGAGGCGCGTCGCATACGTGCGCAGCAACGCCGGGTACACGCCGGCCAAGCCGTGGCGCTCGAACGACGCGCGCCCCTTGCGGGTGAGCTGGAACGTGCCTCGGTGCTTGCGCATCAGCCCGGCGAAGGTGGCCACCAAGCGCGCCACGTGGAGCGACATGAAGGCCGACTCGCTGGTGACCTTGGGTCGCTGCCGCTCGAACGGCAGCACGCCGTGCTCCTCGTACACGCGCCGTTCGATCGTCGCGCACAGGCCGGGCGGCAGGTAGCCGCTCGCGGTGGCCTTCGCGGGCGACTCGAGGAGCGCCTCGAAGAGCGGACCGAGCAGCGCCGTCACCGGCGCCCTCGGCGCGCGGGCCAGGACGTCGGCGAACACCAGCACGTCGGTGGCCTCGAACGGATCCTCCAGCAACTCGGCGAGCGCGTTGGGCGAGAGGCCCGCCAGGTCCTCGTTCGGGGCGGTGTTCCACAGCTCGAAGACCGCCTCGAGCGTCGCCTCGTCGATCTCGAGGCCGTCCTCGTCGAGCAGCGGGAAGTCCTCCGGGTCGTAGCTCAGCGCGTCACCGCCACCCAGCCGGCCTCGCGACTGCTCGCCTTGATCGCGTCGAGCACCCGCATGTTCGCGACACCGTCGGCGAGCGGCAGCGGCACCGGCCGGTCCTCGAGGACCGCGCGCCCGAAGGCCTCGGCCTGCAGCGTGTACTGGTCGGCCTCGAAGACCTGCTCGTCGATGCCCTGATCGGTCTCGTGCCAGAGCCTGCAGGGGCCGTCCTGTGGGGCATTGAAGGGGATCTCGAGCGCCACGCGCCCGCGGCTGCCGAACGCCTCGGCACGCTGGTGAGGCCACATCTGCGTCGCGCACGAGAACGTCGACGTGCGTCCGCCGCCGAAGTCGAGCAGCGCGCTGACCAGGCGATCGACGCCCAACTCGGGATCCAGGTCCACGGTCGCGACCACCCGGTTGGGCTCGGAGCCGAACAGGTAGCGAGCCAGCGACACGTCGTAGCAACCGATGTCCATCAACCCGCCGCCACCGGCCTCGGGCTGGTTGCGGATGTTGGCGGGATCGCGTTGGTCGTACGAGAAGTGGGAATGGACCTGCTGCAGGTCGCCGATGGCGCCCTCGTCGACGAGGCGCTTGGCTTCGAGCCATTGCGGATGGAAGCGGTACATGAAGGCTTCCATCACCTTGCGCTCGGGTCGCTCGCGCGCCGCCCGTGCAAGGCGCTCGGCATCGGCACCATCCATGCCCAGCGGCTTCTCGCACAGCACGTGCTTGCCGGCTTCCAGCGCGCGGATCGACCAGTCGACGTGGAGGTTGTTGGGGAGCGGCACGTAGACGGCGTCGACGTCGGCATCGGCCAGGAGCGCCTCGTAACTGCCGTGGGCGCGCGCGATGCGCAGCGCCTGGGCGGCCTCACGGGCGGCGTCCTCGCGCCGTGAGGCGATCGCGACCACCTCGGCGTTGCGGGCCTTGACCAGGCCCGGGACGACCTTGTCGCGGGCGATGCGTGCGGTGCTGAGGATCCCCCAGCGAACGCGCTCTGGCATGATCCATACCTCCCGGGCGAGCGGCGTCCAGGATACCGCGGACGGCGCGCCGCCAGACGGCGCTGCGCGGCCCGGCGCCGAACGCCGGGCCGCGCAGCGGGGGCGAGACGCCTACAGCGTGGCTTGGATGAAGACCAAGACGAACAGCGCCACGGTCTCGACGATGCCGATCGCCATGAGGTAGTTGCCCAAGCCCTTGCCGGTATCGCCCAGGGCGTCGGCAGCCGCCGCGCCGACGCGACCCTGCGCGAAGGCCGAGGCGGCCATCCCCAGGCCGCCGAAGAGGCCGGCGGCCATCATCGCCGGAAACCCGACGAAATCGCCGGCCTCCACGCGCTCGACGGCGACACGCACCAGCGCGTTCATCAGGATCATCCCGTAGATCGTCTGCGACAACGGCGCACCGATGAAGGTGACGAGGATGAACGGCACGGGCTTGTCCTGCGCGTAGCAGCGCTTCCAGACGCCGACCGCGGAGAGCGCGGCGGCACCGGTGCCGAAGGCCGAGCCGACCGCGGCGATTCCCAGAACGGCTGCGGCGCCGGCCTGACCGAGCGAGAGCATCACCTCGGGGTCCATGATGGTTCTCCTTCTGTGTCCCTGGGCACGTTGCGTGCAAATGGGCGATAGGGGTGCCCGGTCCAGGACAGGCCGAGGTGGCCCGCGAACTCGAGCGTGTTGAGGCGGACGCCGTGGACCAAGACGCCCATGGCCGCGAGCAGGATGTTGAGCGTGTGGCCGAAGAACAAGACCAGGGCACTGACCACGCCACCGATGAAGCCGCCGAGGCCGATCGAGGCCGCGAGCGCGTTGAAGGACTCGGCGACCGCGAAGGTCGCGGCGCCGACGGCGAACAGCCGCACGTAGGAGACCACGTCGACGAAGTTGCTCACCAGGTTCAGCGGCAGCATCGCGTGGGTGAACCACTCCTGGCGCAGCCGGCGCCACGGCGTGATGAACGTGGCGATCAGCACCACACCGACCACCAGCGACACCCAGGCGAGCGGCGGGAAGGGCTCACCGAGCACCAGCTGAAGGGCGAGGAAGTACATGGTCCAGGTGGTCGCGATCCACCCCAGCTCGACCAGCGCGCGCGTGGAGTTGATGAAGCGCACCACGTTCCAAGCGTGTGCCAGGGTGAGGTGCAGCACACCGATGGTGAAGGCCAGGGTCATCACGTTGCGCTCGTCGGTCAACCAGTCGAGCTGCAAGGCGCCGAGCGCGCCGGGCAGCGCCGCTACGCCGAAGTAGTTGCCGGTCGCGACGCCCCAGGCGATCGTGCCGATCGAGAGCACCCGCATCAAGCGGACCACCCGTTCCGAGGACGGCGGCAGGCGCCGTCGGAAGACCTCGGTCAGCACCAGGAACAGCAGCCCGTAGCCGGCGTCCCCGACGATCATCGCGAAGAAGATGCCGAAGAAGATCAGGAACGGCACGCTGATGTCCACCTGCCCGTAGGCCGGCACCACACCGAGGAAGGAGAACAGCGGCCGGATGGACTCCACCCAGCGCGGATTGCGGATCAGGGTAGGCGCGGTGCCGGGATCGGCCACCTCGGTGATCCACAGGCCCCAGCCGCGCTCGCGCGCGAGCGCAGTCAAGCGCTCGATCTCGTCGGCCGGCACGAAGCCGCGCAGCACCGCCACGGCGCCGACCGTCTCCATGGCCGCGCGCGCCTCCTCGAAGTGCAGCTCGTCCTCGCTGCGGCGCAGCCAGCGCTCGACGTCCATGCGGCGGCTGCTCAGGACCGCGAGCCGCTCGTGCGTGCGGCGCAGCTCGGCGTCCACCGCCTCGATCTCCTGGGCGAGCCGCTCGGGGGACTGCTCGGGCAGCGCGACCTCGTCGGGCACCTCCGCCGCAGCCACCGCGTCGAGACTGCCCACCAGCGCCAGCGCGAGGCGCTGCCGATCGCGACCGAGCTCGACCCAGGTGGCGTCGGCCACCGGCTCCGGCGGCCGTCGCAGCGGCGGGCGTGCCAGGCGGACGCCGACGCCGTCGGCCTCGAGCTGCGCGACCGTTGCCGGGTCGAAGGCGCCGAACGGCTCGAGTTGCCGGCGCTGGAAGTCGAGTTCGTCGTGGGTGCGCCGCAGGTCCTCGAGCCGCGTGGCGAGCCGCTCGACCTCGTCGACGATCTCCTCGGCGCTGGTGGCACCACTCGGCCCGTCCGGTGTCGGCGCAGCGGCGCCGCGTCTCGCGCGGCGCCGCTCCGAGGCCGCGGCATCGAGCACGGTGGCGGCGCGCCGCGCGCTGTCGAGCCGGGCGCGGGTGACGCTCACGGCCTCGGCGGCGGGCCCGCGGGTCTCGACCAGGTGCATCACGCCCGCGTCTTGCAAGGCGGCGAGCGTCGCCGCTTGATCGCTGGCGGCGGCCGCGAGGGTGACCTCCTTCATCGTCACGATCATGCGGCGCGCTCCCGCTCCAACGTCTTGGCCTTGGCGATCTTGGCGCGCACGACCTCGGCCGCCTGGAGGTCGCCCAGGGCGATGCGGATGATCCGCAGCGCCTCTTGCGCCTCGGGGATCTTGACCTTCTCGAACAGGTTCACGCGCTGGCTCGTGAGGCGCAGCTCGTCGGCGAGGCGGCTGCGCTGCTCGGCCAGCACGCGGCGCCGCAAGCGCAGCGTCAGCAGACGTTCGAGCACGAGCAACGCATCGTCGAGCCACGACGCCGTGGCGTCCAGTGGCGGCGCCACGCGCTGCCAGCTGACCCCCTCGAACGTCGGCAAGGTCACGCCCGCCACGCTCGTCTCGGTCGTGCGGACCTCCTCGAGCGAGAGGAACGACAGCAGCGGCGCGGGCTCGGCCCACAACTCGATCCAGCTCTCCAACTCGCGCCGGATGGCGGCCTCTTCCTCGCTGGCCTCCTGCAGCGCGACCTCGACCCGGCGCAGTTCGACCTGCAGCTGCTGCTGCTTCAGCCGCAACGTCGGCAGGTAGCGCTCGTAGCGGGCCAGCGCATCGCGCTGGCGCTTGAGCTCTTGCTTGGTGGCCTTGACGCGGCTCACGCTGCGGCCGGCCAGTGGCGCTCGATCAGCGCCGTCGGCAGTCCCGTCTGGGCAGGCTCGAACGAGTCCGCCAGCAGGCGCCAGCACTCGTCGAGCGCGCGCTCCAGCGGGAGGTCGACCTCGAGGTCCATCAGGCGCACCTCGAAGCCCTCGCCGTAGCGCACCAGCTGCTCGTCCCAGTCGCTCATCCGGAAGCCCATCGCGCGCTTCTCCAGCGTTTCGCGATAGGCGGCGTAGAGCTGGATCATGGTGTTCATCAGCGGCCGATGATCGTCGCGGGTCGAGGCGTTCACCAGCTGCTTCAGCCGGCTGAGGCTGCCGAACGGCTCGATCCGACCGCCGCGCAGGTAGAACTGGCCCTCGGTGATGTAGCCGGTGTTGTCGGGCACCGGGTGCGTCACGTCGTCGCCGGGCATGGTGGTGACCGCGAGGATCGTGATCGAGCCGGCGTCGTCGAAGTCCACCGCCTTCTCGTAACGCGCCGCCAACTGGCTGTAGAGGTCGCCGGGGTAGCCGCGGTTCGACGGGATCTGCTCCATCGTGATGGCCACCTCCTTGAGCGCGTCGGCGTAGTTGGTCATGTCCGACAGCAAGACCAGCACACGCTGGCCGCTCAAGGCGAAGCGCTCCGCGACCGCCAGCACCAGGTCGGGCACCAGCAGGCACTCGACGGTGGGGTCGGCGGCGGTGTGGATGAACGCGACGGTGCGCGCCAGGGCGCCGGCCGCGTCGAGCGTGTCGCGGAAGTACAGGTAGTCGTCGTGCTTGAGCCCCATGCCTCCGAGCACGATCCGGTCGACCTCGGCCTGGAGCGCGAGGCGTGCGAGCAGCTCGTGATAGGGCTCGCCCGGTACCGAGAAGATCGGCAGCTTCTGGCTCTCCACCAGCGAGTTGAACACGTCGATCATCGGGATGCCGGTGCGGACCATGGTCCGCGGGATGATGCGCTTGGCGGGGTTGACGGAGGGACCGGCGATGTCGATACCCTCCTCGTCGATCTCGGGTCCGTTGTCGCGCGGACGCGCGGCCCCGTCGAACACCCGGCCCAGCAGAGCGTCGGAGGCGGGCACGCGCATCGGCCGCCCCAGGAAGCGCACGCGGGCGTTCGTCGGCAGGCCGCGCACGCCGGCGAACACCTGCAAGAACGCGCGGCCCCCCTCGAGCCGCACGACCTGGGCCAGCGAGCTGCCGCCCTCCCAGGTGATCTGCGCCAACTCGCGGTAGGTGGCGTCGCCGGCGCTCACGGCGACGACGCTGCCGGTGATGCGCTCGAGGCGAGTGTAGGCCTTATGCATGCGCGTGCACCTCGGTCACCTCGGCGAGCGAGTGCACCCGCTCGCGCGCGGCGTCGAACTCGGGGCTCCCCCAGGGGGCGCGGTTCCACTCCTTGGTCGCCTGCGTCAGGTGCTGGTAGAAGCGGCGGGCGGCGTCCTTGTCGGCATGCGGCTGCGGCGAGCGCAGCATGCGCACGAGTTCGCCGAAGACCAGCGCCTGGCGCTCGGCGCCGGAGGCGCCGTCGACCGGGTCGAAGGCGTCTTGCTGCAAGTAGGCGGCGTCGAGGTATTCCGCCTGCAAGTAGCGGACGAAGTCGTCGAGCGCGGTCCCCTCCTCGCCGACCACCTTCATCATCTGCGCCACCTCGTTACCGCTGCGCAGCAGCGCGCGGGCGAAGGCGACGTCGGCCCCGGGCACCACGCCGGGGTAGTGGCTCCAGCTGTCGAGCGGGTCGATGGCCGGGTAGCGGCGCGCATCGGAGCGCTCGCGCGAGAGACCGTGGAACGCGCCGACCACCTTGAGCGTCGACTGCGTGACTGGCTCCTCGAGGTTGCCGCCGGCCGGGCTGACGGTGCCGGCGATGGTGACGGAGCCTTGCGTACCGTCGCGCAGCGCCACCAGCCCGCCGCGTTCGTAGAAGGCGGCGACCACGGACTCGAGGTAGGCCGGGAAGGCTTCCTCGCCCGGGATCTCCTCGAGCCTTCCGGACACCTCGCGCAGGGCCTGCGCCCAACGGCTGGTCGAGTCGGCCAGCAGCAGGACGTCGAGCCCCATCTGGCGGTAGTACTCGGCCAGCGTGACCGCGGTGTAGACGCTCGCCTCGCGAGCCGCCACCGGCATGGAGCTGGTGTTACACACGATGACCGTGCGCTCCATCAGGCTGCGGCCGGTGCGCGGGTCGGTGAGTTCGGGGAACTCGCGCAGCGTCTCGACCACCTCGCCGGCGCGCTCGCCGCAGGCGGCCACCACCACCACGTCGACCTCGGCGTGGCGGCTCATGAGCTGCTGGAGCACCGTCTTGCCGGCACCGAACGGGCCTGGGATGCAGGAGGTGCCGCCCCGTGCCACCGGGAACAGGGTGTCGATGATGCGGATCTTGGTGACCAGGGGCTCCTGCGGGCGCAAGCGCTCACGATAGGCGCGGATCGGCAGCTTGACCGGCCAGCGCTGCAGCATGGTCACCTCGTGGCTGCGGCCGCGCTCGTCCTCGAGCGTGGCCACCACGTCCTCGACGGCGTGCTCGCCGCCGTCGATCAGGTCCTTCACCGTCAGCCAGCCGGTCAGGCCGAACGGCACCATCACCCGGTGCTCGAACTCGCCTTCCGGCACGCTGCCGAGCGTGTCACCGGCGCGGACCGCGTCGCCCACACGAGCGCGCGGGGTGAAGGCCCAACGGCGCTCGCGGTCGATCGGCTCGAGGTAGCGTCCGCGCTCGAGGAAGTAGCCGCTCACGGCGGCGAGGTCGAAGAGGGGGTTTTGGAGGCCGTCGACGACCTGGCCGAGCAGGCCGGGCCCGAGTTCGGCGATCAACATCTCGCCCGTGAACTCGACCTGGCCACCGACGTACAGGCCGGTGGTGTCCTCGAAGACCTGGAGGTCGGCATAGTCGCCGCGCACGCGGATCAGCTCGGCCTTCAGCCGTAGGTCGTCGATGATGGCGTAGCCGACCTCGTTCTGCACGACGGGTTGATCGAAGACGGCGGTGATCAGCGAACCGCTCACCGAGACGATGCGGCCGAGGTTAGCCATGGGGCGCCTCGATCTGCCGCAAGGCGGCCTCGAGCGCCGCCCGACCGTCCTCGACTCCCCAGGTGGCCCAACGCCAGGCGAGACGCAGCTGCACCGCCCGGGCGAACAGCTCCGGGAACTCGGCTGGCCCGCTCAGCGCGAGCTCGTCCGCCAGGCGCCAGCGCAGCTCGTCGAGCGAGCGCTCGCGGGCGGCCGGGTCGGGCAGTTGGAAGGCGCGGGTCACGGCCTCGGCGACGTCGACGCGATAGCCGCTGGGTTGACGCAGGAAGCTGGTCGCATCGCGCCGGGCGCGTGCGGCGCGCTCGCGCGCCACCGCGTCCTCGACCTGGGCGGCGAGATCGGCCCAGGCGCGGGCGGTCGGGTCGCGTCGATCAGGCACCTCGGGCCGGCTCGCAGGTGCCGGCCAGTCGCCGAGGAGCGCGCGCAGGTCGTGCCAACGCGACTCGCTCACGAAGCCGCGGCAGCGCTCGACGAACGTCTCGAGCTCGATGGTGGGGCGCTCGCCGAGCTGGGGCGTCGGCAGGCTCGCGAGCAGATAGGCGACCATCAGGACGGTCCTGCCGACGCCTCCGATGACGTCGCCGCCACCGGGGCCGCCGCTTCCGAGACCTGCGGCGCCACACGCGGCAGGATCTCGGCCAGGTGCGGCCGCAGGTGATGGGTCAGGGCATCGGCGATGGCGTCGATGGTGAAGTCGTGCTCGACGTGCTCATCCACGAGCGCGACCCGGAATCCCTTGACCACGCTGTTGTCGAGCCGCAGATCGACGCCCTGGGGCAGCTTCTCGTGGAGTCGCTGGGTGTAGTAGCGCACCAAGGCATCGAGATCCTCGGGACCGAGCAGCACGGCCATCCGACGCTCGCGACCGCTGCGTGACGAGTAGGCATGGGCCATCTTCACGAGCATCTCGGCCAGCAGGTCGGGCTGCAGTTGCTGCTCGAGCGACTCGCGCACCAACCCGGCCAGAACGTGTTCGATCGACTGGCTCACCGTGATGAGGAGGTCGCGGCCGGCTTGTTCCAGGGCCACCTGGCTGCGCTCGGTGAACGCCTTGGCATCGTGCTCGGCCTGTTCCAGCACACGCTTCGCCTCGGCCTCGGCCTCTCGGAGGAGCGTCGCGGCCCGCGCCTCGGCCTGTTCCACGATGGCGCGCGCCTTGCGTTGGCCATCCTCGACGGCCTCGCGTTGCAGTCGATCGATGAGGGCCTGGAGGTCCTCCGCCATGCCTACCCCTTTCACGTGAAGACGGTCACGAGCGCCGCCGCAGAAACGTACCCGCGGCCAGGACGCAAAGGCGGCCGCGGGACGTGACCACATTGCACCAAGCGTGGGGCCGCCAGCAAAAGGAACAAACGTCCGCCCGTCCTTCCGCCTGCTGCGGCATATCATGGTACACGCGACTGGAGGCCGGTTCGGTGGCGCGCCGCGACGACATGCCCCTGCTCCACGGACGCGGCCTCGGTCGGCGGGTCGAGGGTCGCTGGCTCTGGCGCACCTTCGACCTGGACCTCACCCCCGGTGAGCGTCTCGCGGTCACTGGGCCCACCGGCTCGGGCAAGACGCTGCTCCTGCGAGCGCTGGCAGGACTCGACCCGCTCGACGAGGGCGAGATCACCTTCGCCGGCGCGACGCTGCGCACCTGGCCGATGCCCCGTTACCGCGCCCGGGTCGCCTACCTGCCGCAGCGGCCGTCGATGGTCGAGGGGACGGTGGCTGCCAACCTGCGCCTCGCCTTCGGTCTGAAGGCCCACCGGGGGCGCACCTTCGCGCGCACCGGCGCAACTCGGATGCTCGAGCAACTCGGCCGCACCGAGTCGTTCCTGGATCAGCGTGCCGAGGAGCTGTCCGGGGGCGAGTCGCAGCTCGTGGCCCTGCTGCGGGTGCTGCTCATCGAGCCGAGCGTGCTGTTGCTCGACGAGCCGAGCGCCTCGCTCGACGAGGCCGCCAGCGCCGCCCTCGAGGGCCTCGTCGCCGCCTGGCTCGCCGCGCAACCGGAGCGGGCGGTCATCTGGACCAGCCATCAGGGCGCGCAGCTCGAGCGGGTGGCCGGACGCCGCCTGGCGCTGGGCCCGCGCGCATGAACGAGGTCGCCTACCTGCCCATCGGCCCTTGGCAGCTGGCGCTGGCGTCGCTGGCGATCGCGGTGAACGTGGCACTGTCGATCGGCCTGCGCCTGGGGCTGGCGCGCACGCTGGTGGTGGCGAGCATACGGATGACGGCGCAGCTGTTGCTGATCGGGCTGGTGCTCGAGTGGGTGTTCGCGCTCGACGAGCCGTTGCCCATCCTGGCGATCGCGCTGGTGATGAGCGGCCTCGCCGCGGTCGCCGCCGTGCAGCGCACGCAGCGCCGCTTCGCGGGCGTGTACTGGGACAGCCTGGTGTCGGTCTTGACCGCGGCCTTCCTGGTCACGGGATTCGCGCTCGTCGGCGTGGTCCGGGTGCGACCCTGGTACGACGCGCAGTACCTGATCCCACTGCTGGGCATGGTGCTCGGCAACGTGCTCAACGGCATCTCGCTGGCGCTCGACCGCTTCACCGAGGGCGTCGCGCAGCGCCGCGGCCAGGTCGAGCTGCTGCTGACGCTCGGTGCCACCCGCTGGGAAGCGGCCCACGCCCTGGTGACCGACGCGCTGCGCGTCGCGATGATCCCGACCATCAACGCGATGATGGTGATGGGCATCGTCAGCCTACCCGGCATGATGACCGGCCAGATCTTGGCTGGGGCCGCCCCCGCCGACGCCGTGCGCTACCAGATCGTCATCATGTTCATGATCGCCGCCGCCACCGCCCTGGGCGCCTTCGGCGTGGTGATGCTGGCGTTCGTGCGGCTGTTCGACGCCCGGCACCGCTTGCGCGCCGATCGGCTGCGGCGGGTGGAGCGCGGCCGACGCTGATCGTGTCGGCGCAGCACGCCGACGCCGGGATGCTCAGTCCGGCTGCTCCGGCACCTCGGCGCCGTCCGTCAGGGCCGGCGCTGCCACGCGTCGGTCGCCGCCGTGGCGCCGGTTGCCCCGATCCTCCTCGCCGCCTTCCGGGCCGTAGAACAGCACCCAGACGGCGAAGTCCTCGCTGAAGCCCTCGAACCGGTGCTCGAGCCCGGCCGGGGCGAACAGCACGTCGAACGGGCCGCAGGGGTCGCGCTGATCGCCGTGGACGTAGGTCCCGGTGCCGCGCAGGACGACGTACACCTCGTCGCGGCTGTGCGCGGTCTGGAGATCGCGCCCGCGAGGCATGTACAACTCGACCTCGAGCGTCCCGTGACGGAAGACACTGACGAACGGATCGACGTGGTCGGCGAGGCGGGCCGCGGCATCCTCGAACCGTACGCGGCGTTTCGGATGCTCTCCCTGCGAGTCCATGACCGGATCATAGACGCTGCACCACGAGCTGCGCCATGTCGAACGACCGCCCACAGGGGCGTCGGCGTGCCCAGCGTGACCGACCTCGCGGCGCGACCCAGCCTCGCTGCGGCGTCTCGACCTGGCGCCGCGGCCGAGCGCTTGCGAAGCCCGGCACACAGCGTGCACCATGGACGTACCGTGCCAACGCCACGCGCTGCACCCGCACCCTCACCCAGCCGACGGCTGCGCGTGCTGGGGCCGACCGATGTCGACGACGCCGCCACCGTCCTGGCGCGGGCCTTCGCCGACGAGCCCAGCAAGCTGGCCTTCCTCCCCGACGCACGCGATCGCCTGCATTTCACGCGCGGCGTGGCGACGGGCCGTCTGCGCGCGACGATCCCCTACGCGACCGCATTCGGGCTCGAGCGCGACGGCGCCTTGGCAGGGGTGGCCGTGTGGCACCCGCCGGCGGTGACGCCGTCGACCGGCGCCGCCGCCGGCGCCATGCTGCGCGCCCTGTTCGCGCCCGGTCGCCGCGCGTACCCGACCCTGCGGCGCGTGGCGCGCACGCTCTGGGACGATCGTGCGGCCCTGCGGCGCCTCGCCGCGAACCGCAGCGCGGGCGCGCGGCTGGCTCGGCGCGGCCAGAGCTGGTACCTGGCGCTCTTGGGCACCGACCCGCGCCATCGTGGGCAGGGCGTGGCACGCGAGCTGCTCGAGCACGTCTTGGGCCGCTGCGACGTGGAAGGTCTCGGCGCCTGGACCGAGGCCACCAACGCCGGGAACGTCGCGATGTACGAGCGCTTCGGCTTCTCGCCGGTCGCGCACGGGCGCGGCGGCGCGGTGATCCCCGACCTGTGGATCTTGCGGCGCGAACCGCGAGCGCCCGCTGCGCGCTGAGCGCGACCGCGACACGCGGTACAACGGCGTGAAGCAGTGGCGGCCCCTGAGCGCCGCCGCGAACGCTCGCGCCGAAGGAGCCACCATGCCCGACACCGCCGCCCTCATCGACCGCATCGACACCGCCCTCGAACGCGAGCGCGGCGCGCTGCTCGAGCTCTCCCATCGCATCCATGCCAATCCCGAGATCCGCTTCGAGGAGGTGCAGGCCAGCCGCTGGCTGGCCGACGCGCTCGAGCAACGCGGCTTCGTCCTGGAGCGCGGCCTGGGCGGCCTGCCGACCGCCTTCCGAGCAAGCATGCAGGGGCCGGGCGAGGGCCCCACGGTGGCGATCCTGTGCGAGTACGACGCGCTTCCCGGCCTCGGTCACGCCTGCGGTCACAACCTGATCGCGACGATGGGCGCGGGCGCCGGCTTCGCGCTGGGGCCGCTGATGGCCGAGATCGGCGGTACCCTGCTCGTGATCGGCACGCCGGCCGAGGAGGGCGGCGGCGGGAAGATCGTGCTGCTGAAGGCCGGCGTGTTCGACGGCCTCGACGCCGCGTTGATGCTGCACCCCGCCAACGTCGACCAGGCCGGCATGGCCTCGCTGGCGAGCGTGAAGTACGAGGTGGCCTTCTCCGGCGTCCCGGCGCACGCCGCCTTGGCGCCGCACCTCGGGCGCAACGCGCTCGATGCGGTTCGGCTCGTCTTCGCCGGCATCGACGCCATGCGCCAGCACGTGCGCGACGACGTGCGCATGCACGCGATCATCACCCACGGCGGCGACGCCGCGAACATCATCCCCGAGCGGGCCAGCATGACCTGCGTCGCGCGCGCCGCCGACGCGGCTCACCTGCACGACGAGCTCGTACCCCGACTCCGCGACGTGTTCCAGGGGGCGGCGCTGATGACCGGCACCAGTGCCCGCGTCTCGAACGCCTCGCACCCCTACGCCGAGATCCTCAGCAACGCGCCGCTCGAGGCGGCATTCGAGCGCCACGCGACGCGTCGCGGACGCAGCGTCACACCCTACGCGCCGAACGGACCGGCCGGGTCGACGGACATGGGCAACGTGTCGCAGATCGTGCCGGGCCTGCATGGCATGCTGGCGATCGACGACGAGGCGCTCCCCCACACGGAGGCATTCGCGCAGGCCGCACGCTCCGAACGCGGCGACGCCACGGTGATCGACGGCGCCAGCGTGCTGGCCTCGGTGGCGCTCGAGCTGCTGACCGACCCTGCCGCCCTCGCCGCGGTCAAGGCCGCCTTCGAGCGCGAGCGCGGTGCGGTGCGCGCGGCCTGAGCCCGGTGCGTCACCGGGCCGTCAGCCGGCCTCGGCGCCGCTACTCCTCGCGCGGTGGCACGCTGCGCTTGAAGAACACGACGCGCTCGGTCTCGCTGAACCCGAGTGCCCGGTGCACGCGCTGGCCCACGCTGTTGGCGAGCAGCGCGTCCGACGCCAGTTCACGGCAGCCGCGCAACGCCGCCCACACGAGCACCGCGTCCACGAGCCGTCGGCCGACGCCATGGCGGCGCTCGCGGTCGGTCACGAAAATGCCTTCGAGGAACGCCACCGGCGAGCTCTTCGTGCCGCTGACGGGCTCCATGCGCAGCGAGACCTCGGCGAAGCCGAGGGCCGCGCCGCCCGGGGCGTAGGCGAGGAACACGGCGTAGCGCTCGGGATCGTCGATCCGCGCCTGCATCTCGTAGCGGTGGCGGGCGCGCGGCGTATCGGGCCACAGCGCCTTGCGCAACTCGAGCCAGCCGGCCGCATCGGTATCGCGGCAGCGTTCGATGCGGAGGTCATTCACCCTCTCCCCCAGGGCACCTCAGTGCGACGAGACGCATGGCGGGCGCGGCGCGTCGGCGTCATACGGCCCATGATAGGACGCAGCGGGTCGTGGGCGTCATCAACCGCGCCAGGTGCCGAAGAACGCCGCCTCGCCGCGCTCGAGCGCATCGAGCGCGTACAACAAGAGCGCGGCCGACCAGGCCTGCTGGGGGTGTCCCATCGGGCGCCCGCTGAGGCCATGGAGCCACTCGTTGAACTCCCACTCGTCGTGCTTGCCCGCGCGGTTGGCCGCGATCAGGGCGTCGAGTTGATGCTCGGCGCGCTGCACCTGGCCCGCATGGACCAACGCAGCCACGTAGAAGCCACCCAAGAAGGGCCAGATTCCGCCGTTATGGTACTGGAACGGCAGGTTGAGCTCACGGCTCCGATAGTAGTCGCGCCAGTCACGATCACCCGGGAAGATCGGCGGGTAGAACGCCTTGATGGGGTACGGATCGTTCGCGCCCACGGCATGGGCGTGGGTCAGGATGCGCCCGCGCTGGCGCTCGTCGGCGACGCCGAGCAAGATGGCGAGGCAGTTGCCGAACGCGTCGAAGGTGTGGCCGAACTCGCGGAAGCCGGTCCAGGGCAGGTAGAAGGGCTTCTCCGTCAGCGTGGCCGTGTGCTGGTAGAGCAAGAACCACTCCAGTCGCAGCTGCTTGAGCTCGCCGAGTTGGCGGCCGAAGGCAGCGGCGTCCCAGGGCCGATCGAGCCACATCAGCAAGTTGATCTTGTGAGCCACGTCTTCGGCCCGGGCTACGTTCGCGCCGCCATCCGCGCCCAGTGCGTTGGCCATGGCAGCCATCGCGCGCAGCGCCGCGACGTACAGGACGTTGTCGTACAGGACGTTGTAGCGCACGCTGTACAGGTCGGCCCAGTCGCCGGCCTCGGGCACCTCGAGCAGGCCACAGGCGTTCATGTCCTGATAGCGCAACCACAGCGCCGCGCGCTCGAGCCGTGACCAGGAGGCGCGCACGAAGTCGAGGTCGCCGGTGGCCTGGCGATAGGCATCGTGCGCCACGATGAACCACAAGTTCGCGTCCACCGCCCCTGCGTTCTCGGTGGTGACATCGCCCGTGCGGGTGTCGACGTTGAGGTGGATCATGCCCAACTCGGTCTGGTGATCGCCGAGCGTCTCCAGCGAGGCTCGCGTGCAGGCGATCAGCTCGGGATCGCCCGTCACCAGCGCGCCGAGGGCGGTGATGCCGGCGTCGCGCGCCCACACCTGCGGATAACCGCCCGCGAAGGCCGAACCCTTGAACCCCGCCGGTGCGGCGCAGCGGCGCAGCACGTCGAGCGCGCGGGCGCGAGCCTCGACGCGTAGTTGCGCGCGGTCGCTCACGGGCGTAGCGGCGCTTGCTGCAGCCTGCCGGTCGCGGTCGGGGTCGATCGTCATCAGCGGCCTCCGATGCCCGTCAGGGTGATGCCCTTGATGAAGTACCGCTGGGCGAACAGGAAGACCGTGAGCACCGGCAGCAGCGCCAGCACGCTCCCCGCCATCAGCAGCGTCCAGGCGGTGTTGTACTGCCCCTGGAGCGTGTTCAGGCCCACGGTGAGGGTGCTCATGGTCACCGAGTTGGTCACCACCAGCGGATAGAGGAACGAGTTCCAGTTGAACAAGAACGTGAAGATCGCCAGGGCCGAGAGCGCGGGACCCGAGAGCGGCAGGATCACGCGCGTGAAGATCTGCCAGTGGGAGGCGCCGTCGACGACGGCCGCGTCCTCGAGCTCACCGGGGATGGTCAGGAAATACTGGCGCAGCAAGAAGGTGCCGAAAGCGCTGAAGGCGGCTGGCAGGATGAGTGCCTGATAGGTGTCGATCCAACCCAGCGTGCGCAGCAAGATGAAGTTCGGGATGATCACCACCTGAGCCGGGATCATCAGCGTGCCCAAGTACCCTAGGAAGAGGGCGTCACGGCCGGGGAAGCGCAGCCTCGCGAACGCGTAGGCGGCCATCGCGCTCGTGCTCACGCCCAGGAGCGTCACCGAGCCGGCGACCACTAAGCTGTTGACGAAGAAGCGCGCGAACGGCAGCACCTCGAAGAGCCGGCTGTAGTTGTCCCAGCGCAAGGGGCTCGGGATGAAGCTCGGCGGGTACTCGAACACCGCACCGGCGCTCTTGAGCGAGGTCGAGAGCATCCACACGAACGGCATCAGCATCACGACGGCCGTCGGCACCAGGAAGATCACCAGCAGCCAGTTGCCGATCGTGTAGCCGAGCATCCGGCGCGGCCGGCGGCGGCGCTGCGCCGGCGGCGGCGTGCGCGAGCCCTCAGTCATAGTGCACCCACTGCCGCTGGTAGCGGAACTGGACCACGGTCACCACGAAGATGATGGCGAACAGCACCCAGGCCATGGCGGCCGCGTAGCCCATCTGGAAGAACTGGAAGGCGTAGCGGTAGATGTTGAAGACCAGCGTGTTGGTGGCGTTGGCTGGACCGCCTTCGGTCATGATGAACGCCTGGTCGAATACCTGGAACGAGTTGATGATGCTGATCACGAGCACGAAGAAGGTCGTCGACGACAGCATCGGGATGGTGATGTGCACGAAGCGGTGCCAACTGCTGGCACCGTCGATCTTGGCGGCCTCGTACAGGTGCGCCGGCACCGACTGGAGCCCGGCCAGGAACAGCACCATCGAGAAACCGATCTGCTGCCAGATGCTCATGATGATGATCGCCGGCAACGCCCAGCGCGTACTCTGCAGCCAACTGGGCGGATCGTCGACGCCGAGCATGAACAGCACGCTGTTGAGCAGACCGAAGTCGGCGTGGAAGATCCAGCGCCACACCAACGCGACGGCCACCGTCGAGGCGACCACCGGCATGAAGTAGGCGGCACGGAAGAACAGCCGCCCCGGGATGCGTGCGTTGAGCGCCATCGCCACGAGCAGCGCCAACACCATCTGCGCCGGCACCGTTCCCAGCACGTACACGAAGGTGTTGCGCAAGACCCGGTGGAAGGTGGCGTCGTCGACGAGCCGCCGGTAGTTCGCGAGACCCGCCCACTCCGGGGGCCGCAGCAGGTCCCAGTGGCTGAAGCTGATCAGCAGCGCCGCCAACACCGGGAAGAACGTGAAGATCAAGAAGCCCAGCAAGTTGGGCAGCAAGAAGCCGTAGGCCGTCGACGTGGTGCGGCGCTGCAGGCGACCGGAGTGCGCCTGGCGCGGCCCGGCGCGCACGCTGCGCTTCACATCGACGGCCACGGCGTCCCCCTCAATCCTCGAGCCCGAAGATGCGCGCGGCGTTCCCGTAGAAGATCAGCTCCTGCTGCTCCTGGCTGAGCCCCATGTCGGTGAAGGCAGCCCGCCACGCCTCGACGTCGCGCTTCATGCGGCGGTGGTCGGAGTCCGAGCCGTACACGAGCTTCTCGGGGCGGATCTCGCGCATGACGTAGCCACCCTCGATGATGTGGTTGCGTACCACGTCGCCGCCGGAGATGTCGAAGAACAGCCTCGGTCGCCAGCGCGCGATCGCGCACGCCGTGCGGTAGTCGGGCCAGCCGAGGTGGGCACCGATGACGTACATCTCGGGGAAGTGGAAGGCGATGGTGTCGAGGTAGATCGGCTGCATGCGCGCCGAGCCGAAGCCGTAGCCGCGGCCGCGCGCCTGACGACCCAAGCGGGTCACCAGGCGCTCCTCCTCTTCGCCGCTCGGCGGCGCCTTCCAGGCGTCCTCGGCAGCCCCCATCAGGTAATCGTTGGGGCCGCCGAGGATGCCGGTGTGGAACAGCATGCGCATGCCGCGCGCCTGGGCCTTCTCATAGTGCCGGTAGTAGGCCTCGTCATCGTAGTTGCGCCTCGGGCCGAGCGTCTTGATGCCAGCGAAGCCGCGATCCGCGAACTCGTCGATCAGGCTCGGTGGGTCCTCGTCGAGGCGCAACCAGCCCAGGCCCACGAACAGGTCCGGGGCACGCTCGATGGCGGCGCTCAACGCATCGTGGCCGGCGGGCCCGGGGTTGCCGAGGAGGGCGATCTTGACGATCCCCACCTCCTCGGCCACGTCCTCGAGCGCAGCCACGAAGTCCGCGCCGGAGGTGCGTTCCTCCCACCAGAAGTTGTGGACGTGGGCGTCGAAGATCCGCATTACTGGCTAGCGGCCATGAAGCGGCGCACTTCGGCGCCCATCTGGGCGAGCGCGTCCTCGGCGCTCATCTCACCCGTATAGATCAGGTCGAGGTGGGGTACGACGATGGTGCTCTCGATCTCGCGCCAGTCGGGGAACATCGGTGCCAGACGACCCCGCTCGGTCTCGCTGATGAAGACCTCGCAGCTGACCGTCTCCGGGCAGGCGTTCACGAACGTGGCGGCCACCTCGGGATCGGCGAAGGAGGCGGGGACGGCGACGCCGGTGCCGGCGAAGATCGACTGGCCCTCGGGGCCGGCCAGGAACTGCAGGAAGGTCCAGGCGGCCTCGGGATGCTCGCTGGTGGCCGACATCACGTATCCGGCGCCGCCGAGGGTGTTGGCGCGAGTGCCGTCGGGACCTGCGGGCAGAGGCGCGACGTCCCAGGCGAAGTCAGCGTCCATGAAGGTCGGGATGCGCGCGGCGTTCGTCATCACCATCGCCACCCGGCCGGTGCTGAACAGCTCCGTGGTGCTGCCGAGCTGGGCCATCGCGTCGAAGCTGGGGACCGAGCCGTCGACCAGGATCATGTCGGCGATGAACTGGATCGCCGCGACCGCCTCGGGCTCGTCCATCATGAACTCGGTGGGCTCGAGCGGGTCGTCGAACACGCTCCCCTGGTTCTGGTACACCCACTGCGGGTAGCGGTTCTTCTCCAGCGCCAGGCCGTACTGGGTGGCGCGGCCGCGCTCGTCGCGCACCGTGAGGGCCTGGGCGGCGGCGCGGATGTCGTCCCACCGCCATGCGTCGGTGGGGTACGCCATGCCGGCCTCGTCGAACAGGTCCTGGTTGTAGTACAAGACGTTGGTGTCGTTGTCGCGGGCGAAGCCGTAGACCTGGCCCTCGTAGCTGAAGATCTCGAGCAGGCCGGGATGGTAGGCCTCGGTGTCGAAGCCGTCGCGCTCGATCAGCTCGTCGAGCGGAGCCAGCACGCCGCGGGCGGCGTAGGACGGGATGTTGTTGAGGAACATGACGTCGGGCGCCGTGCCGCCGGCCATCTGCGTCAGGATGCGGTCGAAGTAAGCGCCCCAAGGCGCGTGCTGGACCTCGATGCGAACCTCGTCTTGGGCGGCGTGGAAGGCCTCGATGACCTCGTAGTTCGGTGGCAGTTCACCTGGATCGCCCCAGAACGACCACGTGATGGTGGTCTGGGCACTGGCGCCGATGAGCGCGCCGATGAGCGTGAGGGCGAGGGCGATGCGGATCAAGAGCTTGTTCATGCGTCCTCCAGGACAACGTTTCGTGCGCTATGCGCGATGATCCGGTCGGTCACTGGTTGCTCAGACGACACGTGTCAAGGGGCCTCCTCTCAACCAGCGCTCCACCGACCGCGCCGGCTCCAACGCCGTGGCGACGGCCCCATGCAAGCCGGCGTCGTCACCGAGTTGCGCTGCGGTCACGTCGACCTCGAAGCCGGTCATCAGCGCGACGGCGTCACGGACGGCGTCGAGTCGAGGGGCGCAGCGTAGGCCGATACCGCCTCCCACGACGATACGTTCGGGATCGACGAGGGTGCTGACGGCGGCCAGCGCCCAGGCGAGATCGTCGAGGAACGACGCGACCAGCGTGGCGCCGGGCTCGCGCCCCTGCTCGGCCTCGAGGAAGGCGTCCTCGGGATCGCCGCTGCCGCCGGCCTGCAGGTGCCGGCGGCGCATGCCGGCACCGCAGAGGGCGTCCTCGAGCGTGGTCCGCGACCCTGGTGGGTACGGCAGCAGGCCGAACTCCCCGGCCCGCCCAGCCAGACCGCGTTGCAACGAGCCGCTCACCACCAGGCCGAACCCGAGGCCGGTGCCGATGCTGACGTAGACGACGTCACCGAGTCCCGCCCCGGCGCCCTGACG
Source organism: Trueperaceae bacterium (assembly GCA_007130855.1). Lineage (GTDB taxonomy): Bacteria > Deinococcota > Deinococci > Deinococcales > Trueperaceae > CSSed10-48. Next base: position 30,068 of record SLRS01000107.1, read on the forward strand.
CAGCTCGCCGAGCGTCGCCGCGTTGACGTCGTTCAGCACCGTGAGGGGCAGCTCGAGCGCGGCGTCGAGCCGGTCGAGGAAGCCGTCGCTCTCGAGCGCGGGGAGGTTGGGTGCGAACGCGATCCGGCGCCGCAGCCGATCCACCACCCCCGGCGTGCCGATGGCGACGTCCAACACGTGTCCGGCCGCGCCTGCCTCGGCGGCGAGCCGCGCCACCATGGCGGCGAGCTGGGCCACGAGCGAGTCGGCAGGCCCGTGGTCGGTCGGCTCACGCAACGCGGCCACCACACGCCCGTCGAGATCGGCCAACACCGCTCGGGTGGTGGTGCCACCGACGTCCGCGCCGACGACGAAGCCGGCGTTGGCGTTGAACGCCAGGAGCTGCCCCGGGCGGCCGCTCGCGCGCCGCTCGAAGCCCCGCTCGACCACCAGCCGAGCCGCCAGCAGCGTCGCCACGAGGCCCGACGCGGTCGGCTTGCTGACGTTGCAGCGCCGGGCGATGGCGGCGCGCGACAACGGCCCCTCCTGTCGTAGCAGATCGACCACGGCTTGTTCCCGCATGGACACACCGGCCATCTTCGTTAGGAGACTTAACGAACCGTAGCCGTCAGTCTACTCCCTGACGCGTCAGCGGCACGCAACCGGCGCAACGTCGCGGGCTACGGGCGCCCCGGTGCCACGCCCGGCTCGGCAGCGTCACGTTCGATCACGAGCGCATGGATCACGGCGACACGCCCGCCCCCGAGCTCGTGGCCGGTCATGACGCTGACCGCCTGGTCGCCCTGCGGCAACCTCAGCGTGAGCTCGCGGCCGTCGCGCGTGGTCGGGGCCAACGCTTCGTCCACCAGCACCACCAGGTCGGCGACGCTGCGCTCGAACGCGAGCCGCAGCTGCACGCCGTTGGCCAGCTCCACGCGCAGCAGCGGGTTCGGGTCGCCGGCGAACACCTGGACCACGAAGACGCGGCCGTCGGGGTGCTCGGCCAGACCGTGGCCTACGTGCGTCCACTCCTCGCCGAGGAGGTTGTCACGGTGCGCGCTGCTCTCCAGCCAGCCGCGCAGCGTCCGCTCGGCGAGATCGTCGCGCACGGACCGCACTTGGGCGAGGTTCTCCCCCAGACGAACCGTCGCGCCGCCGGCGTTCGCCACGCGCTGCGCCAGCGTCTCGTTCGCCGGCGTCGGGCTCTCGTGGTCGAAGTAGCCGAGCGCCACCATCTCGGCGGCATGGTGCCGTGCCGCCAGCGCCAGCACCTCGCTGTGCCTGAGCGCCGCGCGTCCCTCCCGCTTGCGCTCGGCGTCGACGAGCTCGAGGAAGCGGCCCTCGAGCGGGTGCGCCGGGACATCCGGGTAGGCGGCCGGCAGCGGACCCCGGGCCGCGGCCACGAGCGCGACCACGAGCAACGACAACGACGCCACGAGCGTCGCGCCGCGGGCGAGGCGACCTACTGAGTGGTGGCGCATGCCTCAGCCTACGGCGGCGGGCTCGAATCCGAGGTGCGCGACGAACGCGTCGGCGAAGGCCGGCGAGCCGGAGAGCTCCAGGGTGCGCATCCGGGCTGCGATCGCCGCGGCGCGCTCACGCCGCGCCAACGAAGTGGCGGCCATCACCACGCCGCTGCCGGCGGCGTTCCCGAGCGCCTCGCTGCGAGCGCTCAGCACGGTCGGTAGCAGCCCCACCCGAGCGGCGGCGTCGGCGCGCAGGAAGCTGCCGAAACCGCCGGCCAAGTACACGCGCTCGACCTCGTCGGCAGCGATGCCGGCCGCGCCCAACAGCGTGTCGATCGCGGCCGCCACGGCCGCCTTGGCGAGCTGCAGTTCGCGCACGTCGCACTCGTTCAGCACGATCGCTTCGCCGCCCTCGGTCTCTGGGCCCGGCACCACCACGAACGCCGCCCGTCCCCGCTGCTCGACGCAGCGCTCGCGCACCGCCGCGGCCACCGACGGCGCGAGCTCGTCGCGCCTGCGCAGGCGGCCACCCTCGTCGATCACGCCGGCGTCGAGCAGCGCCGCCACGACGTCGAGCAGGCCCGCGCCGCAGATGCCCACCGCGGGTACTCCCCCGATGGTGCTCGGCGAGGGTACCTGGTCGCCCGGGGTCAGTGCGAAGGCGCTCACCGCGCCCTCGACACCGCCGACGCCGGCGCCGATGCAGGCGCCCTCGAACGCCGGGCCGGCCGCGGCACTGCAGGCCAGCAGCCACGAGGCGTTGCCGAGCACGACCTCGCCATTGGTGCCGAGATCGATCAGCAGCGAGATGCCGCGAGCCTCGTCCATGCCCGCCGCGAGGACCGCCGCGACGACGTCGGCGCCTACGTAAGCGGAGACGCCCGGCAGCGTCTCCACCGATGCCGCCCGATGGAGCGAGAGGCCGAGCTCGCGCGCCTCGTAGACCCTTGCGGCGACGGTCACCGGCACGAATGGCGCCACCGCGATCGCGCTGGGGTCGAGGCCCAGCAAGGCGTGCAGCATGGTGGTGTTGCCCACGACGGTCAGTGCCCGCACGGCCGTGGGCGTCGACGCGTGGCGCGCGCTCAGCAGCGCCACCAGCGCCTGGAGCTGCTCGACGATGCGTCGCTGCAGCTCCCCGACGCCGTGCTGCCGGGCATGCGCGAGCCGTGTGACCACGTCGGCCCCGAGATCGGCCTGTCGGTTCGGCTCGGCGTGCACGTCGACCACGCGGCCGGTCGCGAGATCGACCAGGTAGGCGGCCACCGTGGTGGTCCCGATGTCGACCGCGACCCCCCACAACCCGGCGTCCGCCACGGGCGCCTCCACGGCGAGCAGGACGTTGCCCACCGTGCCCGACGGCGCCATGGCCTCGATCACGTCGACCGACTGATCGCAGCGTCGCAGCGTCGCGCTCAGCTCCTGCAACGCCGCCAGCGAGAGCCGGTGGCCGGCGCAGCCGGCATGGCGCAACAGCCGCTCGAGGTCGGGGGCCGCATCGGTCAGCGTCGCCGGCGGCAGCGTCACGCGGCGCCGGCGCAGTGGCGGGTCGCGCCCGGGTTCGCCTCGACCGGGTCCGTCGGGGCCGGCCGCGGGCGGATCCGGGCGCTGTGCGCGAGCCCGACCCGGCGGCAGTTCGACCACCAGGTGCGCACTGGGCGCCAGGCGGCAGGCGAGCCGCACGCCGGCGGCCAACCGCGCCGGTGCCAGCAGACTCCGCTCCACGGCGTCCGCGGCGGCCGCCTCGCCGGCGAGCACGCGCACCGTGCACTTGCCGCAGGTCCCCGCGCCGCCGCAGGGCGCGTCGAGCGCGAATCGAAGCCGGCGAAGCACCTCCAGCACGTCCGTCGCTGTGCCGATCGAGACGGCGGCGCGGGCGCCGTCGTCGACGACGGTGAGCAGGCGGTTCACGAGGCGGCGACCACGCCGTCGTCGTACGTCGGGGTGATCGTCGCGCCGGGTGGGACCGTCAGGAAGCGCTCGTCCCAGCCTCCCGCCAGCAGGTCGGTCAGCAGCGTCGCGTCGCCCGGCAACGCGTCGAAGCTCCAGCCGCGGCCCGCCGCCGTTCGCGCAGCCCGGGCACACGCGCCCGCGTCCGGCGCCCCGCTCGCCGTCGCAGCACCACGCCAGGCGATGAAGGTGCAGTGCTCGAGCCGTGCCAGGGCGTCGCGCTCGAGCTGCAGCAGGTAGGCGGCGGGCTCGGGGCCGAAGCGTGCCGTGGCGTCGTGGTAGCGGCGTAGGAGGTGCGCTTCGTCAGGCATGGCACCGTGCTCGACCCAGCCCCGCGAGGCCCAGAAGGTGCCCGGGCGCGCGGCCGTGCACTGGCGATACCGGTGGCGGCAGCCCAGCAGCAGCGTGAAGCAGTCGTGGGCGCGCGGGACCACCAGCCGGTGGTGCGCCGAGCGTAGGCCGACGATGCCGTTCCCGCACAGGCCGATGCCCAGCACGATGGCATCGTAGGCCGCAGCGCCGGCGTCACGAGCGGCATCGATCCGGTCGATCTCGGCCTGCAGGGCCCTGCGCAGCGCCACGGGCCGCGCGTGCAGGCCCTGATCGAGGAAGCGCGCATCGACCGGGTGTGCCGTGCGCGCCAGCAGCGCCTGGAACTCCCGGTCCAGCACGCCGCAGGCGATGAGCACGAGGTGCACGCTCAGCCCACCTCAGGCGCCGGCCAGCGCCTGCCGGATGCGCGCATCGAGCGCCTCCCGGCTGGGGATGATCGAGGCGTAGACGAGCTCCCCGTTGAGGTAGATGCTGGGCAGCGTGCTCACCCCCAGCGCCTTGCAGCGTGCGACGTTCTCGCGCTCGCTGAAGCGGTGCTCGACGACGTCGATCGCGCTCCCGAAACGCTCGCCGGCACCGAGCGCCGTGCGCAGCATGTAGGTGCAGGCGGCGCACGTGGCGGAGTCGAGCGTGAACACCTCGAGCAGCGGACGCGCCAGCGCCGCGTAGTCGGGAAGCTCGACCGTGATGGCCTCGTCGGTGCGCGCAGCGTGGCCGAGCGACGCGCGCGCGGCCGCCGGCCGGCGCAGCGCCTGGCCGAGGGCGATGACGTTCTCGACCGGCAAGTCGTAGGGCATGTCGCAGCCGGGCGACACGATCAGCCCGCGCGGGTCGACGGCGGCGAGCAGGTCGACGGCGCAGCGCATGTTGTCGAGCTGCGACCCGAACAGCATCACGGTCGTGAGCGGGACGTTGCCGCCGAGTGCGATGCGGTGTTCGTCGGTAACGACCTTCGCGGCCGCCAGGTCGACGTTCTCGTCGATCGAGATGCCGTCGGGGCGGGTCCGGCACATCGCCTCGAGATTGCGGGTGGCATCGCCGCAGACGAAGAACGACGACGGCGTGTCGCGGCTGCGCAGGCGCTCGAACAGCCGCGCGAAGGGCGCGTGCAGGAACTGCTCGAAGTGCGCCGGCGAGATCTGCGACACCAGCGGATCGACCACGGCCACGACGTCGGCTCCGACCTCCGCGTACAGGTCGGCCATGTGCAACGCGACGCCGGTCGTGTGCGCCAACAAATCGTGTACGTAGGGCTCGTCGTCGAAGAGGTCGAGGAACAGCTCGGTGCCGCGCAGGTGCGAGGCGAGCGTGAACGGCCCGCACAGCAGCGCGTAGACGGCGGTGGTGTGGCCGACGCACGCCACGAGCCGGGCGACGATGTCGACCGCCATCGGGATGCGCGCCGCGGCCGCGTCGAAGGCGGGGAACGCGCCGCCGCGCGCCAGCGGATGCGTCACCACCACGGGCGGCGAGTCGGCCGACCAGCGCAGCTCGCAGCCCAGCGCCTCGGCCTCGAGCTGGAGGTCGAACATCGCCGGCATGCCATCGGGCTCGTACAGCCCGTGCGCCTCGAGCAGGCCCCGTTCCAGCGCCTCGACGTCGCGGTACAGCGCGTCGGCCGGCACGCCGATCAGCTTGCCGACGTGCACGCCGGTGAACGGCACCCACGGGGTCGCCGACGGCGTCTCGTGACGCAGCGCGGCGAGCACCCGGTCCCGACCGGTCAAGGGCATGGCGAACCTCCTGGGACTTTCAGGATGCGCGACCCGCGCAGTGGGCCAGTGCGGCGTCGGCGGCGCTCGACGCGTCGGGCGCGTAGAGGTCGGCACCGATCGCCTCCCGGAACGCATCGGTGACCGGCGCCCCGCCGACCATGATGCACACACGGCCGCGGAGCCCCTGCGCCTGGGCCGCCTCGACCACGTGGCGCATCTCGGTCATGGTGGTGGTCAGCAGCGCCGAGCAGGCGACGATGTCGGCGTCGTGCTCGGTCGCCGCGCGCACGAAGCGCTCGGCGCTCACGTCGACGCCGAGGTCGATCACCGCGAGACCCTTGGCCTCCATCATCATCCGCACGAGGTTCTTGCCGATGTCGTGCAGGTCGCCCTTCACCGTACCGAGCACCACCTTGCCGCGGGCCTTCACGCCGGCACTGACGAGGTGGGGCTCGAGCACGGCGATCCCGGCGTGCATGGCCCGGGCCGCGATCAGCACCTCGGGCACGAACACCTCGTTCGCCTTGAAGCGCTCGCCGATCACGCCCATGCCTTGCATGAGCCCATCCTCCAGGATCCGCTGGGGCGTCTCGCCTTCGTCGAGCGCCTGCTGCACGAGCGCCTCGACCTCCTTGGCCTGGCCGCGCTGGAGCCGTTCGGACAGCTCGCGTAACACGCTCACGGTGCTCCTCCTCGCTCCCTTCTCACTGCTCAGGCCCGGTAGGGCAGCGGCCGGCACAGCGCCGCGAGGTTCTCGGCGGGCGTTCCCGCGGGGATCTCGCAGCCGGCGTTGACCATGTACGGATTGCCGGCACGCTCGTAGGCGTCCAGTACGCCGCTCGCGATCGATGCGGGGGTGCCGTTGCGGACCACCGAGACCGGGTCCAAGTTGCCGGTGATCACCACTCGCTCGCCCACGGCCGCGCGCACGGCGGCGAGGTCGACCATATGGTCGACATCGACGATGTCGACTCCGAGGTCGGCGATGCCCGGCAGCAGATGCGTGATGTTGCCGCAGATGTGCAACTTGGCGAAGGCACCCGACGCCCTGACGGCCTGCACCAGCCGCTTCTCGCGCGGCTGGATCAGCGCCTCGTAGGTGCGCGGGTCGATCTGGCTGGCGATCGCGTCGCCGATGCCGATGGTGTCGGCGCCGGCGGCGACCTGTGCGCGCGCGAAGGCGATGCCGGTCTCGACGCACACGTCCATCAGCGCGCCGGCGTACTCCGGATCGTCCATCAGGTCGAACATGAAGGTGATCACGCCGCGCAGGTTGGCGGCCTGGGCGGCCGGACCCTCCACCCAACCGAGCAGCGAGTACGTGCCGGCATGGTCGCGGGCGTAGCGCTCCACGGCCCTGACGCGATCGAGCATGCGCGCCGAGCCCATTGGGTCGGGCACCGCGAGCGTATCGAGGTCCTTCGTGTCGGCCAGTGGCTGGGTGCTGCGCGGAGGCCCGTCGGCGACGAAGGTCACCGCGCCGCCGAAGCCGTGCGTTTCGCGGTAGGGGTCGGAGATGCAGCTCAGCTGGTCGATGCCGAACACCTCGGCGCAGCGCACGTTGGCCTCCACCAGGACGCAGTGGTCGGCGGCGAAGCGGCCGTAGTCCGAACCGCTGAACTCGGCTGCGAACTGCATCAGGATCGGGGTCCGCGCCAGATCGTCGACGGCGCGCCCCGCGACCGTACCCAGGTACCGCTCGAGGCCGTTCACCGCGACGCCCTGCGGGGCGCCGCGATGATGCCCCTGGCCTCGTGGCCCGCTGCGCCCGCGGCCCGCACGCCCGCGCCAGGTCGCAGCAGGTGCCCTGGTCGTCCGGCGGCACGCCTTCGGGCGATCCCCGGTCGACCGCGCTCATCACCCCGCTCCTTGCCGTTCATGCGCGCTCCTTTCCGGCCCTCCTCAGCGTACTCGGGGCCGGCGCTCGGCGCGCTGCCCCGCGCCAGCCGCTTTGCGCTTCGGGGCGTTTGACGCCGGCGGACATCTGGAGCATGCTGCTGCATGCCGTCGGCTCCCGGCCGCCCCGACCCGATCGCGCTGCTGCTCTTCGTCACCTGCGTACTGCTCGGCTCGGGCAACTTCCTGGCGGTGCGCTTCAGCAACCTCGAGCTGCCGCCGCTGTGGGGCGCCGGCCTGCGCTTCGGCCTCGCCGCAAGCATCTTCGTGGTGATCGCGCTGAGCTCACGCCGGCCCTGGCCGCGCGGCGCGCAGCTGGGCCAGACGGCGGCCTTGGGCTTGCTCAACTTCGGTCTCTTCTTCGCGCTGATGTACTGGGCCCTGCTGCACGTCACGGCCGGGGTCGCCACCATCGTCACGGCCACGGTGCCGCTGCTGACGCTCCTGCTGGCCGTCACGCAGCGCCTGGAACGGTTCCGCCCACGGGCGCTGGTCGGCGGGCTCGCCGCGCTGCTGGGCATCGGCTGGATGGCGTTCTCGCCCGCCGCGCTGGAGGTGCCGCTGCTGCCGTTGCTGGCCCTGCTCGCCGCCTCGGTGGCCGTGGGGCAGAGTCTCATCCTCGGCAGGCGAGTGAGTGCCAACCCGCCACCGGTGACGAACGCCATCGCGATGAGCACCGGCGCCGTCGTGTTACTCCTGGCTTCGCGCGCCGTGGGCGAGCCATGGGCCTTGCCCGCGGTGCCCGAGGCCAGATGGGCGCTCCTGTACCTGGTGCTGCTCGGTTCGGTCGGCCTGTTCGTGCTCACGCTGCTGCTGGTGCGCCGCTGGTCGGCCTCCGCCACGAGTTATGCCTTCGTGGTGATCCCGGTGACCACGCTCCTCCTCGAGGCCTGGCTGGTCGACGTGCCGATCACGGGCGCGGCGGTCGTCGGTGCCGCGCTCGTGATGACGGGGGTCTGGTTCGGGGCCTTGGCGCCCACACGCGAGGGTGACGGCTGAGCGACCTTCGCGGCGGACGCGGGAGCGCGCGGAGCGTGCTACCGTGTTACACATGGCCACGATCGGGGTCCGTGAGCTGCGCCAGCACGCCAGTCGCTACCTCGAGCGCGTGCGCGCGGGCGAGACCATCGAGGTGAGCGTGCGCGGGCGGGTGGTCGCGCGACTCGTGCCGGCGATCCACCACCCATGGGACGAGCTCGTGAGCGCGGGCCGCGTTCGGGCCGCCAGCGGCGGCTCGCTCCTCGACGTCACACCTATCGTCACGGCGGGCGAACCGCACGCGACGCTGGACGGCGGGCAGAGGGTCGCGCGCTGATGCTCTACCTCGACACCTCGGCCCTCCTGAAGCTGGTGGTGAATGGCGGCGACAGCGCGGCGCTGCGCGCCTTCTTGGCGCAGCACGCCGAGGCCGAGTGCTTCAGCAGCATGCTCGCGCACGCCGAGCTGTTGCGCGCCGTCCAGGGCGCCGGCGCCGAGGCCACGGGCGTGGCCCGCGAGGTGCTGAGCCGGATCCACCTGGTCGACGTCAGCCGCGAGCTGCTCGAGCAGGCCGCCACGCTCAGGACCGATACGCCGCTGTGCACCGCCGACGCGATCCATCTCGCCAGCGCCATGGTCGCCGGCGAGCGCCTCGAGGCGCTGCTCAGCTACGATGCGCGCCGTAGCGCCGCCGCCGCGGCCTTCGGCCTTGCCGTGGCGACGCCTCGGACGCCGCCGGACGCGCGCTGATCGTGTTCACCCTTCGGACTCCCGGCGCATGACGATGCCGACGAACACGCTGGCCGCGTCCGGGCTGGCCGCGGACTACGCCGACTTCCTGCGCCGTCATCCGGGGTACGCCGCCGGCGGCGCGCTGGACGCGGCCCGCCGCCACGACTTCGCGCGACTCGAGCGCAGCGGCGACGTCTACCTCGACTACACCGGGGGCGGCCTCTACGCCGAGTCCCACGTCCGGGCCCACGCCGCGCTGCTCACGGCACACGTCTTCGGCAACCCCCACTCCACCAACCCCTCGTCGACCGCGACGACCGCGTTGGCCGAATCGACCCGGCGCGCGATCCTGCGGCACTTCGGCGCCGATCCCGCCGAGTACGTGGCCATCTTCACGCCCAACGCCAGCGGCGCCCTGCGGCTGGTGGCCGAGTCCTACCCCTTCGCCCCAGGCGGCACCTTGACGCTCAGCTACGACAACCACAACTCGGTCAACGGCATGCGCGAGTTCGCCGCCGCGCGCGGCGCACGCGTAGCCTACGCACCGGTGCGTCCGCCCGACCTGCGGCTCGACGATGCCGCCCTCCAGGCGCTGCTCGACGAGCCAGCCGGCGGCGCCGAGCGGCTGTTCGCGTACCCGGCGCAGTCGAACTTCTCGGGGGTGCTCCATCCGCTCGACTGGGTGGCGCGGGCCCGCGCGCGCGGCTGGGACGTGCTGCTCGACTGCGCCGCCTACGCGCCGACCCATGCGCTCGACCTCGGCGCAGTACCGGCCGATTTCGTGTCGCTCTCCTTCTACAAGATGTTCGGCTACCCGACCGGGGTGGGCGCGCTGCTCGCGCGCCGCGCCGCGCTGGCGAAACTGCGCCGGCCCTGGTTCGCGGGCGGCACCATCAGCTACGCGTCGGTAGCCGCACCCCGGCACGACCTGCTCGAGGGCGCCGAGGCGTTCGAGGACGGCACCCTGAACTACCTCGCCCTCCCGGCCGTCGAGGCCGGTCTGCAACGGCTGGCGGGAGGGCATCTCGAAGCGATCCACGCACGTGTCATGAGCCTGACCGGATGGACGCTCGAGCGCTTCGGCGCCCTGCGGCACCCGAACGGCCGGGCGCTGGTGCAGGTGTACGGGCCCGCGGGCACCGAGGGACGGGCCGGCGCCATCGCCTTCAACCTGATCGACGCGGATGGTGCGCTGGTGGATCATCGGCTCGTCGAGCAGCGCGCCAACGAGGCGCGGATCTCGCTGCGCACCGGCTGCTTCTGCAACCCCGGGGCGGGTGAAACGGCGCTGGAGATCTCGGGGGAGGAACTCGAGGGCTGCTTCGCCCTCACCGACCGCATGACGGTCGACACCTTCCGCGAGTGCCTGCCCGGGAAGGGCAGCGGCGCGGTGCGGGTGTCGTTCGGCGAGGCCAGCACCTTCGCCGACGCCCACGCGCTCGTGCGCCTCGTCGACACCCTCCGCGTGCCCGCCGGCGGCTAGGCCTGGCGAACCTCGCGGGCCTCGCGCCACACTGCCAGGGCCTCCTCCACCAGGGCCGGCTCGCCCGCAAAGGTCGCGAGCCCGGGGGCGCGCACCCAGTCCTGCGGAGCGTCACCGAACACCATCGTCCCGCCGGCCTCGCGCACCAGCACCATCCCGGCCGCCACGTCCCACGACTTCAGCCCGAACTGCCAGAACAGGTCGCTACGGTGACTCGCGAAGAGACAGAAGTCGCGGCAGCAGGCGCCGCTCGAGCGCACGCCGGCGGCGCGGCGCGCCAGCTCCGTGTACACCGCCTGATCGACGGTGGAGCGTGCCGAGGCAGCGCTGAAGTTCGTGCCGATGAGCGCGTGCGCCATCGCGCGCGGCTCGGGGCGCTGGAGCCGTTCCTCCTCGCGCCAGGCACCGTGGCCGCGCACGGCCCAGTACACCGCATCGTCGACCGAGTCGTAGATCACGCCGAGCAGGCTCTCGCCCGCGACCACGAGGCCGATCGACACGCAGAAGCCCGGGTAGCCGCGCACGAAGTTGTGGGTGCCGTCGATCGGGTCGATCACCCAGGTGGCGTCACCGGAGACGGGCTCGTCGAGCCCCTCCTCGCCCACGAAGCCGGCCTCGGGGACCAGCTCGCGCAGCACCACCACGAGTCGACGCTGCACCTCGGCGTCGGCGAAGGTGACCATGTCGCCAGGGCTGGTCTTGGTGGACATACCCATGTCGCCGTCACCGGAGCGAGCGCGCACTGCGAACGCAGCAGCCCAGCGCCCGAGGTCGCGGGCATGGTCGACGAGGAGGTCCTTCAGGATCAGCAGGCGACGGGGATCGAAGCCGGTCTCGGGCGTGGTGACTTCAGACACGGGTCCAGGGTAAGCCGACTCCGGTGGCGATGTCGGGACCAAACGCCCGCCAGGTGCCAGGCACACTGGGATGGTCGCCTGCGTGGGATACGACACGCGCTCGGGCCCGCACCGCCCACGCCCCGGCACGGGCGCCGTACGATGGTCTGGAAATCGTGCATGACGGCCCGATCCGGTGGCCGCGCGGGCACGCGCGCCTGCGCCAGCGCGAGGGCCACCCGCCACCAAGGAGGCGACGCGATGCCAGACCGACCCCTCACCAGCGGCCAGCAGCACGGACGACGCTCGTGGGCCGAGCCCTGGAAGATCAAGATGGTCGAACCACTCTCGGTGACCACCCGCGAGCAACGGCAGGCGGCGCTCGACGGGGCGGGCTACAACACCTTCCTCTTGCGGTCCGAGGACGTCTACATCGACCTGCTGACCGACAGCGGCACCAGCGCCATGAGCGACCGGCAGTGGGCGGGCATGATGGTCGGTGACGAGGCCTACGCCGGCAGTCGCAACTTCTACGCCCTCGAGGAGGCCGTCAAGGCGCACTACGGCTACCGGCACCTGATCCCCACCCACCAGGGCCGCGGGGCCGAGCACCTGCTGTCGCGCACCACCATCAAGCCCGGGCAGTTCGTGCCGGGCAACATGTACTTCACCACCACCCGGCTCCACCAGGAACTCGCCGGCGCGACGTTCGTCGACGTCATCATCGACGAAGCCCACGACCCGGCCAACCTGCACCCGTTCAAGGGCAACGTCGACCTCGACAGACTGCGCGCCCTGTTCGCGCGCGTGGGGCCCGAGAACGTGCCGTACGTGAGCCTCGCGGGCACCGTCAACATGGCGGGCGGCCAACCCGTCAGCATGGCCAACGCGCGCGAGCTCTACGCGCTCGCCCAGGAGCACGGGGTGAAGGTCTACCTCGACGCCACCCGCATGGTCGAGAACGCGCTGTTCATCAAGGAGCGCGAGGAGGGCTACGCCGAGCACTCGATCGCCCAGATCCTGCTCGAGTTCTGCGGGTACACCGACGGCGGCTGGATCAGCGCCAAGAAGGACAGCCTGGTCAACATCGGCGGCTGGCTCGCCGTGAACGACGACGAGCTGTTCGAAGAGCTGCGCAATCAGGTGGTGATCTTCGAGGGGCTGCACACCTACGGCGGTCTGGCGGGTCGCGACATGCAGGCGATGGCGATCGGGATCGTCGAGTCCGTCCAGGAGGAGCACGTACGCTCCCGCGTGGGCCAGGTCCGCTACCTGGGCGAGCTGCTCGAGTCCTGGGGGATCCCCATGGTCCTGCCCGTCGGCGGGCACGCGATCTTCCTCGACGCCCGCGCCTTCTACCCGCACCTGCCGCAGGACGTCTTCCCGTCACAGACGCTCGCCGCCGAGCTCTACCTCGATTCGGGTATCCGCTCGATGGAGCGCGGCATCGCCAGCGCCGGTCGCGACCCCGAGACTGGCGACCACAACCGACCCAAGCTCGAACTCACGCGCCTGACCATCCCCCGCCGCGTCTACACCCAGGCGCACATGGACGTCACCGCCGAGGCCGTCAAGGCCGTCTACGACGCTCGCGCACAGGCCCGAGGCCTCGAAATGGTGTACGAACCGAAGTACCTGCGGTTCTTCCAGGCCCGCTTCGCGCCGCTGTAGCGGACCGTCGGCGTAGCGCGCTGAGTCCAGGCGTCTCCCGGAGGTGACCGACGACGAAACCCACGCCTGAGGCACCCGTTCGCCAGTGGGCGGCGCGGCCGTTCCATCTGATGGCCAAGCCGGTCGGGGCCATCTGCAACCTCGACTGCGCCTACTGCTACTTCCTGTCGAAGGAGCTCCTCTTCCCCGGCAGCCGCTTCCGAATGGCGCGCGAGACGCTCGAGTCCTACATCCGCCAATACCTCGCGGCGCAACCTCCTGGCGAGGTGACCTTCGCCTGGCAGGGCGGTGAGCCCACCCTGCTCGGCCTGGCGTTCTTCGAACTCGCCGTCGAGCTCCAGCGCGAGCACTGTCCGCCCGGCCGCCGCATCGTCAACACGATCCAGACCAACGGTACGAAGCTCGACGACGACTGGTGCCGCTTCTTCCGTCGGCACGGCTTCCTGGTCGGTATCAGCATCGATGGTCCGGCCGACCTCCACGACGCCTACCGGGTCGACAAGGCCGGCGCGGGCAGCTTCGCGCGCGTGATGGCGGGCCTCGCGACGCTGCAGCGCCACGGCGTGGCGTTCAACGTCCTCACCACGGTCCACGCCGCCAACGAGCACGCGCCGCTACGGGTCTACCGCTTCCTCCGCGACGAGGTGGGCGCGCGCTACTTGCAGTTCATCCCCATCGTCGAGCGCGACAACGCCACCGGCTTCCAGCAGGGCACCGCGGTGACGACGCGCTCGGTCGGCGCCGCCGCCTACGGCGCCTTCATGCAGATCATCTTCGACGAGTGGGTGGTCCGCGACGTAGGCCAGGTGTTCGTGCAGCTGTTCGACGTGACGCTCGGGAAGCACGTCGGCGAACGAGGCGGGTTGTGCATCTTCGAGGAGACCTGCGGCGGCGCCCTCGCGCTCGAGCACACCGGCGACGTGTACAGCTGCGACCACTACGTCGAGCCCGACCACCACCTCGGCAACCTCGTCGAGTTGCCGCTCGCGGACCTCGTCGACGATCCCCGGCAGCGCGCCTTCGGCCTCGCCAAGCGCGACACCCTGCCGCGGCAGTGCCGTGACTGCGACGTTCGCTGGCTGTGCCACGGCGGCTGCCCCAAGGACCGTATCCGTCGCACGGCCGACGGTGAGGAGGGGCTCAACTACCTCTGCGAGGGCTACTACGCCTTCTTCACCCACACTGGCCAGCTGATGCGCTTCATGGCCAACGAGATCCGTCACCGGCGTCCGCCGGCGAACGTCATGCGCTACGCCGCGCGGCCCGGCGGTTCCGCGTCGGGTGCGCCGGCGCTCAGTCGGAACGCCCCGTGTCCTTGTGGCAGCGGGCGCAAGATCAAGCACTGCTGTGATCCACGCTGACGGCGCCCGCTCTCGGCGGGCGCCGTGGTCTTGTGACGACCGGTCTTGCGACGACCGGTCTTGCGACGACCGGACCGGACGGCAACGCGCGCAGGCGACCGTCAGCCGCCCACGGGTGAGAGCTGGAGCGTGGTGACGCAGGTGGGGCTGTCGCGATGGGTCGAGAGGACCCCGACCGTGCGGTAGCCATCGATCTCGAAGCTGACCTCGACGGCCTCGCCGCGCGGTAGCCACAAGTCGATGAAGCCGTTGGCCATACTGGGCAGCACCTCGTCGATGACGACGGTGCCGTCGGCCAAGACGGCCCGGACCGCGAACGGTACCGCCACGAGCTCGCCCTGGCAGCTCGACATGTAGTGGGTGAGGCACGGGTGGGTGTGGTTCAGGAAGGGGGCGACCGACACGACCATGACGTCGGCGGGGAGCGACACGATCACCTCGTGCTCGTCCGGGAAGACGAAGTGCACGGCCTGCGGCGTCACGAAGGTGGTGACCGCCTGGCCCTTCCAAGCGTTGGCGAGATCCATGGCAGTGTAGGCGTCGATGCCGTCGAGCGCGGCTGGTGACGCCTCCGGGACTTGGGCGTGGGCGGCCGCGCCGAAAGCCAGCGCGATCACGAGCAGCAGCGAACGAAGGCGGTGGGAAGTGGTGGACATGGCCATGCGGCACGGTAGCCGGGGCCCATCGAGGCAGCGTGAAGCGCAGATCAAGGGCAGATCAAGACCGCGCCATGGTGACCGCCAGGCGCCTCCGCACGCAGGTCGCTCGCGGGAGCGGCGGACGCGTAGCGCGCCCGTGGCATGATGCCGCAACCGCTGCGCGGGCTACCGATCGCGCGCGAAGGAGTCACGATGGGCATCGGCGCGTCCGACCACACCGTCCACCAGCACCAGCACCACCACACCTGGGACCGTGACGAACCGCCGGTGCTCGAGGTCGATGACGGTGCGAGCGTCGAGTTCGACACCACCGACGCGTCGGGTGGCCAGCTCGACGCCTCCTCGACCGCTGCCGACCTCGGCAGCGTCGACTTCGCTCGCGTCAACCCGGTCACCGGTCCCGTGTTCGTGCGCGGCAGCAGGCCCGGCGACGTGCTCGAGGTCGAGGTGCTGGAGCTCGGCATGACGCAGTGGGGTTGGACCGCGCTCATTCCGGGCTTCGGCCTGCTCGCCGACCAGTACCCCGAGCCGTGGCTCAAGCACTGGGATCTCACCCCTGGGACGAAGCATGCGCACTTCGCCGACGGCGTCGAGATCCCCATCGCCCCCTTCCCTGGCACGATCGGTCTCGCCCCACCCACCCCCGGTCCCCATCCCACCGTGCCGCCTCACGCCTGGGGCGGCAACCTCGACATCAAGCACCTGACCGCCGGGACCAAGCTCTACCTGCCCGTCGGCGTGGAGGGCGCGCTCTTCTCGGTGGGCGACACGCACGCCGCCCAGGGCGATGGCGAGGTGTGCGGGACCGCGATCGAGTCACGCATGCGCATCGCGCTGCGCTTCCGCGTGCGCCGGGACCTCCGCCTGCGCCAAAGCGCCTTCGAGACGTTCGGCGCGGCTCCCGGGGACAAGGCCACGGCCGGATCGTACGTGACCACGGGCGTCGCCCCCGACCTGATGGCGGCAGCGCGCGACGCGGTCGCGGCGATGATCGACCACCTGATGGCCAGCGCGGGCCTGGACGCGAACGAGGCCTACGCATTGTGCAGCGTGGCCGTCGACCTGCGCCTGCACGAGGTGGTGGACGCGCCGAACTGGGTGGTGGGCGCGTGGTTGCCACA
>SLRS01000205.1 GCA_007130855.1 Trueperaceae bacterium
CAGGGCTTCGCGGGCCCGCAGCCGCTGCTCGCTGGGGCGTAGACCGGTCACCGCCTCGAGCAGCCAGGCGGCGTCGGCCTCGGGGCTCGCCACGCCCGCCCGGCGCAGGCGCTCCACGGCGGCCCGGCTGGCCTCGCCCATGGCCTCGCCCAGCGCAGGCGGCAGTGCCACGGCGTCAATCGGCGGGGCTGACGACCACCCGACGCGCGCGCCCCTCGCCGGTGGACTCGGTCACCACGTCGGCCTCCTCGGCGATGGCCATGTGCACGATGCGGCGCTCGGCGGCGCTCATCGGCTCGAGCTCCACCGCCTCGCCGCTCTTGCGTACCCGCGCGGCGGCGCGCATGGCCGTCTGGCGCAGGCGTTCGTCGCGGCGGCGCTTGTAGCCCCCCACGTCGATGACCACGCGGATCGGATCGGCGTCGCCCTTGTTGACCACGGCGTTGGAGAGGAACTCCAGGGCGGCCAACGTGCGCCCTCCCTTGCCGATCAGGCGGCCGGCGTCGCCGCCGCTGATCTCGGCCAGGATCTCGTCGCCGCGGTCGATCACGTCGACGGTGTAGGTCGCGTCGAGGTCGAGCAGCACATGCACCAAGAAGGTCTCGGTGCGTTCGCGCGGATCGAGGTCGTCGGGGATGACGCCACCGATGCCGTAGGTGCCCAGGGCGGTCTCCATGTCGAGGATCTCGGCGTCCTCGAACACGTCGACCTCGTCCTCGCTGACGTCGTGCAGCATGGGCTCGTCCTTGGTGCCCTCGTCATCGACGTCGATGCCGAGACCCTCGAGGTAGCGATCCAGGTCGCGTTCAGCCACGGCAGCTCCTCGCCTTCATCACTTGGCCCTCGCGGCCTTCGGCGCCTTGGCCGCCTTCGCCTGCTTCGCGGGCTTGGCGGGTTCGACCTTCGCCGCCGGCGGCGGTGGCGTGTGGCCGCGGCTCAGGAGCCAGTACTGGAAGACCTGCACGCCCATGCTTACCACGAAGTACACCAGCACGCCGGAGGGGAAGTTGACGATGATGAACACGAACACCAGGTTGATGATGATCGACTGCCGCAGCATCGTCGGGTTGTTGCGCGCGGAGTACCATGACTGTGCCAGCATCACCGCGACGTACAAGACCGGCAGGATGTAGAACGGATCGGCGAGCCCGAGATCGGGGATCCACAAGAACCCCTCGTTGAACTCGAAGTTCACGAACACGCGCCACAAGATGATGAACAGGGGCATCTGCAGGACGATCGGCAGGCAGCCCCCGGCAGGGTTGACGCCCGCCTCCTTGTAGAGCTTCATCATCTCCTGGCTGAGCTTCTCGCGATCGTCCTTGTACTTCTTCTGCAGCCGCTGCATCTCGGGCTGCAGCTTCTGCATGCCGAGCATCGAGCGCGTCTGGGTGGTGATCAGCGGCCACACCAGCGCCCTGAACACCAGCGTCAGCACGATGATCGACAGCCCCCACGAGGGCACGTACTCGTGGATGAACTCGAGCGCGGCGAGGATCCACAGCGACAGCCGGCCCAGGATGTTGGGCGTGAACAGCCCCGGCAGGTCGGCGTAGCCCGCCTGGTAGAAGCGCACCAGCTCGTTCTTGCCGAGGTAGCTGTCGACCGCCAGCGTCACCTCGTCGGCCCCGGCAACGACTTGCATCGCGACCGCGGTGTCGGCCAGGGAGACCGCCGCCAGCGGGTCGGTCCCGGCGCCCGGCAACAGCACCGTGGCGTTGCCGGTGTTGTTGGCCGCCGACTGCAGCGACAGGTACGTCGGTTCGGCGATCACCGTCGTCGTCGGGGGGTTCAGCGTGAAGCTGGCCGCGTGACCGATCTTGACGGTCGGGCTCTCTTGGCGCGCTATGCCGGGGAAGGCGAACTGGATCAGCGGCTCGTCGCCGACGTTCCCAGCGCCTCCGTCCCCGCCGCTCGCTGCCGCCTCGCCGACGTCCTCGTCGCCGTCCTCGTCGCCGACGTCCTCGTCGCCGACGGTCGCGTTCTCGAGGGGCGTGACACGGACCTGGTTACGGACCGTCTGCTCGACGTTCGAGATCACCACCCGGCGCTCCACCGCGAAGCCTGGGATCGTATAGCTGAAGGTCCCCACGTACTCGACGTCGCTGAGCCGCTGCCAGTCCGACTCCGTGTCCTGCGGCCGGTGATAGGTGCCGTCGATCAGGATCGCGCCGCCCGGGAAGGGGGCTTCGCGCGGGATCAGGTTGTCGGCGTTGTTGGCCGCGTAGTTGGGGAGGTTCTGCCCCTTCTGGAACTTCGCGAACGCGGCCACCACCTCGCCGGCCTCCGAGAAGAAGACGTCGACGCCCTTGGTCGGGACCCGATCCACGCTCTGGCCGAGATCGGCGCACCAGAAGCTGGTGGCGCCGGGCTCGGTGCAGTGGGTCTGGAGCTGCGCGAAGTCACGGAAGTCGCTCGGCACGAAAGGCCGCGGCCCGAACGGCTCGCGCATGCTGGTGGGCATCATGCAAGCGGAGAGCAGCAGCGGCGCGAGGAGCGCGAGGACCCACAGGCCGATGCGCTGGCGCGGCGTCCGGGCGGGGCGGTGGTGGTGGTGCTTCAAGATTCCTCCGTGGCGCCCCGGGTTTCGAGCGGGACGCCGTCTTGGCGGGCGCCGGACCGACGGCTGCCGGCCCGACTGGTTGCTGGGCGACGCGGCGCGTCGACTCGGACGTGGCGTTCCTGGCGCGCCGGCACGGGATCGAACCCGCCCGGATGCCAGGGGTGACAGCGCAGCACGCGCGCGATGGCGAGCCAGAGCCCGCGCAGCGCGCCGTGCACCTGCACGGCCTCGATCGCAAAGCTGCTGCACGTCGGGTGGAAGCGGCAGCTCGGCACCGGCTTGAGGGGCGACAGCACCCGCTGGTACAGCCGCAACGGGAGCAGCACCAGGCGCACGGCCCATCCCGGCCGCGCCTCGGCGGCGCGCCCGAGGCTCACGCTGCACTCCCTTGCGGACGCGGCTGGTGACGCGGGCGCTCGCCCCCCTCGGGGCGCGCCCGCGGCGTCTGGATCGCGGCGCGCTCGAGGGCGCGCAGCAGGCTCGCGGCCAGCTGACCGTAGTCCGCAGCCGCCGCGCTGGGCCGGACGATCACGAGCAGATCGAACGAGGCCGGCGCGCCTGCGGCCGCGAGCCGCTGCAGGTATGCCCGCAACGCCTCGCGCAGGCGGCGCCGCACGCGATTGCGTACGACCGCCTTGCCGACCTTCCGACTCACCACGAAGCCGACGCGCACGTGCCCGAGCCGGGTCGGACGGAGTCGGACGCTGAGGTGCTCAGAGCCACCGGATCGCCCCTTCCGCATTCGCTGGAACGCCCGGTCACCGGTCAGGGAACGGAGGACCGAGCTGGTCGTCAGCGGTCGGATACGCTCAGGCTGTGCCGGCCCTTGGCACGGCGGCGCTTGATGACGTTGCGCCCGGCGGACGTCTTCATGCGCGCGCGAAAGCCGTGGGTCTTGGCGCGCTTGCGCCGGTTCGGCTGGTAGGTGCGCTTCATCGCGATCTCCTTCCGATCGTGTCGTTCGGGCGGCGGTGCGACCATCGGCCGGCTGCGCCGACCACCTGTTCGCGGCAGCGTGACCGTTCAGGCCTTGGCCTGGGCCGGCAGCGCTTTCCGCTTGTGCGTCGGTCATGCAACTCACGCCCGAGCTCCGCGGCCCACGAGGACGCCAAGCGACACTCGCTCTCGACCGTGGGCGCACCGGGCGGCACGCCGTACAGCCTGCGAAGGATAGCACACCATCACCTGACCACGATGAAGCTTGCCGACCCCGCCACGGGCGGGTCAGGCGACCGCCGAGTCGCCGGCGGCCAAGGCGCCGGCGACGTCGAGCATGAGGCGCTCCTCCCAGGGCCGCGCGATCAGCTGCGCTCCGGCGGGCAAGCCGTCCTCGGCAGGGCCGGCGGGCAGGCTCACGGCCGGCAGGCCAGCGAGATTGGCCAGGCAGGTGGCCACGTCACCGAGGTAGACCGCGAGCGGGTCGTCGAGCATCTCGCCGAGGCGCCACGGCACCGTGGGCGCGGTCGGCGCCACGAGCAGGTCGAAGCGCTGCAGTGCGCCGCCGAGCGCGTCGCTGATCAGCCTGCGCACGCGCGCGGCGCGCCCGAAGTAGGCGTCGAACGCCCCCGCCGACAACACGAAGCTACCCAGCAGCACCCGGCGCTGTGCCTCGCGCCCCAGGCCCGCAGCGCGGCTGCGCCGGCTGACCGGCTCCTGCGCGTCGTGATCCTCGCCGACGCGCAAGCCGTAGAGGCTGCCGTCGTAGCGCGCCAGATTGCTCGACGCCTCGGCGCAGGCGACCACGTAGTAGCAGGCCACGGCGTGGCGCACCACCGGCAGCGGGCACGCCTCGACGCTGGCGCCCGCCGCACGCAACCGCTCGAGCAGTTGCTCCACGGCCGCGCGCACCCCCGGACGCACCCCCTCGGCCATCAGTTCCGGCACCACGCCTACGCGCACCGTGCGCGCCAGGGCAGCCAGCTCCGGCGGGGGCGTGCTGGGCGTCAGCTCGCCGGCCGGCCGCGGCAGGCAGGTGGCGTCGAAGGGATCGGGACCAGCCATCAGCGCCAGCGCGAGCGCGACGTCCTCGGCGTCGCGCGCCAGCACCCCGACCTGGTCGAGCGAGCTCCCGTAGGCGATCAGGCCGTAGCGCGACACCCGTCCGAAGGTCGGCTTGGCGCCCAACACCCCGCAGAACGCTGCCGGCTGGCGCACCGAGCCACCCGTGTCGGTGCCCAGCGCCAGCGGCACCACGCCCGCGGCGACCGCCGCGGCCGAGCCGCCCGAGCTGCCGCCGGCGACGCGCTGCGGATCGAGCGGGTTGCGGACCGGCCCGGCGTCGCCGTGCTCCGAGGAGCTGCCCAGGCCGAACTCGTCGAGGTTGGTGGTGCCGATCACCACGGCACCGGCCGCGCGCAGCCGCGCCACGGCGGTGGCCTCGAACGGCGAGCGGTGCTCGCGCAGCATGGCCGACCCGGCCGTGGTGCGCAGCCCCAGCACGCACAGGTTGTCCTTCACCGCCAACGGTACGCCGGCGAGCGGGCCGGCCTCTTGGCCGGCGCCGAGGCGCTCGTCGAGCAGCCGGGCCGCCGCCAACGCGCCCTCGTCGTCGATGCTGACGAAGGCGTTGGTCAGGCGCTGCGCGGCATGGGCGCGGCCGAGCGCCAAGCGCACCTCGGCCTCGGCCGAGACGGCGCCGCTGCGCACCTCGGCGGCGATGGCCCTGGCGCTTCGCATGCGGGGCATCGTAGCAGAGCGGCCGCGTCGCGCCCCGGCCGCGCCGCGCCCC
>SLRS01000146.1 GCA_007130855.1 Trueperaceae bacterium
CCGTCTTCGAGCGCCGCGAAGGCACGCTCGGCGGCGCTGGGCGTGGCGCCGTCCACGCTCGCGGGCGCGGCCTGCGGTTCGCCCGGGAGCGGCCCCTCGGCGTCGACATCGGCGCCGAGCGCCCGCGCCTGGGCCGTGCGGATCAGGTCGGGCACGCGGCCCGCCGCGGCGTCGCCGACCAGCGCCACGTGCTCGCTCCAGGCGCGCACGGCGCCCTCGTCGTCGCCCTCGGCGAAGTAGGCGTTGCCGAGGAAGAGGCTGGCCTGTGGCTCGAGGGCTCGGAGCCCGCCGGCACTGACGGCGGCGCGCTCGAGCAGTTCGATGGCGTCGTCCGAGCGGCCGCGCAGGAACATGAGCTGACCGGTGCGCGAGAGCGCGGCGGCGTCCCTGGGGTCGTGCTCGGTGAGGACCTCGAACGACACCTCCACCGCCTGCTCCATCGCTCCGGCGTCCCACAGCACGTCGGCCAGCGCGTTGAGCGTGGTCGCGCTGCGCTCCTCTTCGAGCGCCGCGAGCGCCGGGGCGAGACCGGTGATCAGCCTCAGCCGTGCAGCGGCCTCCACGTCGCCCTGCCCGTCGGGGGTGTCGAGGTAGGCCTGGTAGGCATCGCGGGCGCTGTCGAGGTCGCCGAGCTGGAACGACAGCTCGGCCACGCCGACGAGCGTGTCGGGATCGGACGGGTCGAGCCGACGTGCCTCGAGCAGGTACTCGCGCGCGGTGGAGGGGTCTTCGGTGAAGGTCAGCAGGGCCAAGCGCTGGTATGCCAGCACGGGAGCGTCGCCGCTGGCCTCACGTGCGGCGAGCAGCACGCCACGGTAGGTGACCTCGGCCTGGCGGGCGTCCTGCAGGCTCCAATAGGCATCCGCGAGGCGCATCAGCGAAGGCACGCTGCCGTCGCGCTCGGCAGCGCGTTGCAAGTCGCGCAGCGCCTCGGCGGCGCGCAGGTCGCTCTCGAAGAAGGTCGTGACGGTGGCGTCTTGCCCGACGCGCGGGAGCACGAAGGGCCCTAGAGCGACGGCGGTGACGGCCATGGCGCCGAGCAACCCGAGCGTGCCCCAGGGGAGGCCACGACGTCCGCCGCTCGCGGCCGACACCGCGGGGGCGCCGCGGCCGGCGAGCTCCGCCTGGCGCTGGTCGATCGCGCGCAGCACGGTCGCTGCCTTGGCCTCGTAGCGCGCGCGCAGCGCGTCGCGGCGGGCCTCGCTCATGTCGTCGCGCGCGTCGACCTCACGGATCGCACGGAAGAGCGACTCGCGCTCCTCCTCGAGGTCGAGCAACTCCGGGTCGCGTTCGTCGGGGAGTGGGTCGGTCTGGCCCGGAGCCAGCAGTGGGACCGCGGCGTAGGCGACCGCGATCAGGGAGAGCAGGAGGACGAGCACCAAGGTCAGCACGGAAACCTCATCGGACCGCGCCGTCGCCGAGCTGGTCTTGCATCTCGGTGCGGACGCGGTCGAGTTCGGCGGAGTCGACGTCGACGGGTATCTCGGCGGCGCGGCGCCAGCGTTGCAGCAGCCGTGCCAGCACGAGCAGGCCGACGACGGCGCCGGCCACCGGCAGCAGCCACACGAGCAGGTTCATGCCGCGCATCGGCGGGTTGAGCAGGATCCAATCGCCGTAGCGCTCCTGGAAGAAGCCCAGCACCTCGCGGCGGTCGGCGCCGGCGTCGAGCTGCTCCTGGATCAGCGCGCGCATCTCGCGGGCGATGGCGGCGTTGGACTCGCCGACCGACTCGGCCACGCAAGTGGGGCAGCGCAGCTCGCGGCCGATGTCGAACACGCGCGGGTCGAGCGGTCGGTCCTGCGCCGCCGCCGTCGCGAGCAGCGCCGCGACGAGCAGGGCTGGGAGCAGGGCGGGGAGCCGAGCGCGGCGCGCTGGCGCGAGTCGCAGCCCGGTCATCGCAGCAAGGCCCCGATCTGCTCGCGCATGACGCTCTCGGTGACGGGACCGACGAACTTGTGCTGGAGCGTGCCGTCGGCCCGCACGAAGAACGTCTCGGGCACGCCGAACAGACCGTAGGCGATGCTGACGCGGCTGTCGTCGTCGATCACGTTGGGGAACCCGAGATCGAAGCGCTCGATGAAGGCACGGCCGGCGGCGCGCGCATCACGGTCCTGGGTCTGGATGCCCACGAAGAAGACCTCCTCGCCGTGATCGAGCCACGCGCGCTGCAGGTGCGGCGCCTCCTCGTAACAAGGGCCGCACCACGAGGCCCAGAAGTTGATCACCAGCGGCCGGCCCCGGGCCTCGGCGAGCGACAGGCGCGGGCCGAAGTCGCTCATGTAGCGCTCGAAGAGAGGCAGATCGAAGTCAGGGACCGGCCGGTTCAGCAGGTTCGAGGGGATGTTCCGGTCGGGACTGCCGCGCAGGAGGCCGAACAGGAACAGCGCTGTGAGGCCGGCCACGACGGCGACCACCGGCACCAGCCTGCGGATCTGGCTCATGCCTCGGCCCCGGCAGGCGCCTCGGCCTCGACGCGGCGCCGCACCGGCCGGTCGCCCGGCGACAGGGCGAACATGGTGCCGAACGCGATGATCGCACCACCGATCCAGATCCAGGTGATCAGCGGGCTCTGCACGGCGCGGATGATCACGAAGTCCTGCTGCGGGTCGACCGCGCCGGCGAGCGCCAGGTAGAGGTCGTGTCCGGCGGTGTAGCGCACCGAGGGCGTGGGGACGGTCATCTGGCTGGTGCCGAAACGGTTGATGCGAGGGGTGAGCACCGTCACCTGGCGACCGTCCTGGAAGACGGCCACCTCGACGCCCACCGACGCGCGTCCGGAAGCCTGCTCACTGAAGGGCCGCAGCGCCTGCAGCTCGTAGCTCTGGAACGGAACGCGCTCGCCGTACGCCAGGCGGAGCTGCTGGTCGACGCGGTAGCCGCCCGAGCCGACGATGCCGAGCGCGATCACGATCACGCCCAGGTGCACCACCATCGAGCCGACGCGGCGCTTCTGCTCGAAGGCGTAGCGACCGAACACCTCGCCCAGCGAGCGCCCAGTGATGCGTGCGCGCGGCACGATGGCGCCCGCGAGCAGCAGGCCCACGCTGGCCAGGTTCCAGCCCGCGAGCCCGATCGTGAGCAGGGGATAGGGCTTGCGCATCCCGAAGGCGAACGCCACCACGATGGCCAGCACCAGCGCCGCACCCATCAGCAGCAGATTCGAACGCAGCGTCTGGGTTTCGGCCCGACGCCACGGCAACAGCGGCCCGACGCCCATGAGCAGGAGCACCAGCATCCACACCGGTAGCGTGATGGCGTCGAAGAAGGGGGCGCCGACGGTGACGCGGGCGCCGGTGGTGGCCTCCACGAACAGCGGGAACACGGTTCCGAGCAGCACCGCGAAGGTCATCGCCAGGAACAGCACGTTGACGCCGAGGAATGCCCCCTCGCGGCTCACGACCGCGTCGAGGTCGGCGCGGTCACGCACCTGGTCCCAGCGCCAGACCACCAGCGAGACGCTGACCAGGGTGACGATCACGAAGAAGGCGAGGAAGAAGGGGCCCACCGGGCCGTCGCCGAAGGCGTGTACGCTCGAGACCACGCCCGAGCGGATCAGGAACGTGCCGAGCAGGGTGAGCGAGAAGGTCAGCACGATCAAGAGCAGGTTCCAGGCCTTGAGCATGCGCCGCCGCTCCTGCACCTGGATGCTGTGCAAGAAGGCGGTGGCGGTGAACCAGGGCATGATCGACACGTTCTCGACCGGATCCCACGCCCAGTAGCCGCCCCAGCCGAGCACCTCGTAGCTCCACCAGCCGCCCGACACGATCGCAGCGGTGAGGAAGCCCCAGCCGAGCAGCGTCCAGCGGCGTGTGAGCCGCATCCACTCGGTGCCGGGGCGCCTGGTGATCAGCGCTGCCATGGCGTAGGCGAAGGGAACCGTGAGGCCGACGAAGCCGAGGTACATCAGCACCGGGTGGACCGCCATCATCCAGTGGTTCTGCAGCAGCGGATTGGCGCCGGGACCGTCGAGCGGCACGTTGGCCAGGACGGTGAAGGGGTTGGCGGCGATCGCCACCACCGAGAGGAAGAAGATCTGCACGCCTTGCATCACCACCAGCGCCCAGGGGCGCAAGATGGTGTTGGGCGCCGTGACGGCCAGCACGGCGGTGTAGCCGGTCAGCAGCCAGGCCCACAGCAGGACCGAACCCTCGAGCGCGGCCCACAGGGTCACGACCTTCACCCAGGTGGGCGATTCGATGCGCGAGTGCTCGGCGACGTACTGCACCGAGAAGTCGTTGGTCAGCAGCGCCGCCTGCATCACCACGACGGCGGTGGTGGTCGCAAGGAACACGGCCAGGGCCGTGAGACGGGCGCTGGTCTGCAGGCGCGCGTCGCGCCGCACCGCGCCGAGGATGCCGGCGATCAACGCGTAGACCGACAGCGCCAGCGCGAGGGCGACGGCGGCCGAGCCGAGCACGCCGAGGCTCAGCATGGTGGGGTGGGCACCCGCGTCACTGCAGCGATTCCCGCAGCGCCTCGATATCGATGTGGCCGTCCTCGGGCGCCTCGTAGACCTCGGAGTGCTTGATCAGCAGGTTGTCCGAGACGAAGGTGCCTTCGGCGAAGCGGCCCTCGATGACCACGCCGGCGTTCTCGCGGAACAGCTCGGGGGGCGCCCCCACGTGCTGCACCGGGTAGGACTCGATGCCGTCGGTGACCATGAAGGTGAGCTGCAAGGCGAGATCGTCGAAGCGGACGCTCTCGGGGGCCACCAGCCCACCGAGGCGGAGGCGGCGATCCTGATACTGGCTCGGCTGCTGCGCGTACTCGTTGGGCAGGATGAAGTACACCAGCGACGTGTTGAGGGCCTGGTTGATCATGAACCCTGCGAACACCAACACGCCGGCCCCGAGCAGGCCGTAGACCACCCGCCGCGGGGCGATGCCGTAGCGCCCGCGATGCCTCATGGCCGGCCGCCGGCGGCTTGACGCTCGATGATCCGGCGTGCGTCGTCGTCGCGTAGCAACTGTCGGCGGCGCCAGCCGAGGTAGGCCAGGTAGCCGCCGTAGGCCAACAGCACCTCCGCCCACGCGATGCTCACCCAGGTCCAGTGGCTCCAACCTTCAAACACGGACGACACCTCCAGCCGAGGGGGTCGCGAGTTCGCGCTCCGCCCGCTCCGTCTCGAGCTGCGCTTCGATGCGGCCGAGGCGAGCTCGGTCGACCAGGAACCAACCGTAGACCAGTCCCGCCACCACCGTGTTGAAGAGCAGCGTCGCGAGCATCTCCGGCGCCATGGTGACGCCGCTGCCGTCGAGCGCGATCGCGCGCGACGGGTGCAGGGTGCGGAACCACTCCGCGGCCAGGTAGTTGAAGGGCAGCGAGGTGGCCACCACGATGGCCACGACCGCCGACACGCGACCGCGTCGGACCGGGTCGTCGATCAGCGCGCGCACGATGAAGTAGCCCACCAACAGGGCCACCATCAGGGCGGTCAGGGTCAGCTTGGCGTCCCAGGTCCAGAAGGTGTTGAGGGTGGGGCGCGAGTAGGTCATGCCGCCGATGATGGTGAGGCTCGAGAACAGCAGCGCCATCTCGGCCGAGGCCACCGCCAGGACGTCGTCGCGGCGCCTGCTGCGCCACAAGAAGAGCGCCCCGAAGAAGGCGGTGAGCGCCACCGCCACGAAGCCGATCCAGGCCACCGAGACGTGCGCGTACATGATCCGGATCAGGTTGCCCTGGTTGACGTCCGGCGGGCTCCATACCAGCCCCAACCAGGCACCGACCAGGAAGAGGGGGACCAACGCGGCGCCCCAGATCCGCAAC
This sequence comes from Trueperaceae bacterium, assembly GCA_007130855.1. Taxonomy (GTDB): domain Bacteria; phylum Deinococcota; class Deinococci; order Deinococcales; family Trueperaceae; genus CSSed10-48. The sequence goes on from SLRS01000146.1 coordinate 5,767, forward strand.
CAGGCCGGGCGCCGCAGTCGCTCACTCGCGTCGCTCATCGATGACTCCTCCTGCGCGTCGCGCCGACCGGTGCGCGCGCTCGTGACGCTACCACCCACATCCTGACCGTCATTCTTCCACGACGAAGTGGTAGATGGCGGTACACAGGACAGCGTAGACGAGGTCGAAGCCCACGAGCAAGCGTAGCCAACCCGCGGCCAGTTCGAGGTCGTCCGCCGCGATCAGGGCGCCACTGGCGCGGACCGCGGCGAGCAGGATGGGGACCACCACCGGGAACATCAGCACCGGTAGCAGCGACTCGCGCGCGCGCAAGTTGGCGGTCAAGCCGGCGTAGAAGACCGCGATGAGCGCGAAGCCGAGCGTGCCCAGCGCCAGGGTTGCGATCAACCAGGGCCAGCTGGCCGGCAAGCTGGCGCCGTAGAGCACGAGCGTGACGGGCAGCAGCATGACTCCCAGCACCAGCATGAACAGCCAGTTCGCCAGCAGTTTGCCGAGGTACACCGCCGCACGCGGCACCGGCGTCGTGAGCAGCTGGTCGAAGGCGCCGTCCTCGAGATCGGCCTGGTACGACTGCGCCGCCGAGATGACCCCGGCGAACGCCAGCGCCACCCACAGGGCGCCGCTGGCCGCGTCCTGCAGCAAGCGCTCGTCCTGACCGATGGCGAACGCGAGCACGACCAACGTGAGCGCCGAGAAGAACAGCGTCGCCACCGTGGTGGCCTTGCTGCGGGTTTCGTGCAGCAGGTCCTTGCGGGCGATCCACAGCACCGCCAGGAGGTCGTTCACGCGCGCTCCGGGACGCCGTCCGAGCGCTGCAGCCGACCGTCGACGAGCAGCAGCGCGGCGTCGGCGAGACGGCGGCTGCGGGAACGCTCGTGGGTAGCCATCAGCACCGTGACGCCGCGTGCGCGCGCCTCTCGGACGAGCTGGTCGAGCAGGTCCTGGCCGGCCTCGTCGAGCGCGGCGTGAGGTTCGTCGAGCAGCCACAGATCGGCGCCGGCCGCCAGCAGCCGGGCCAGCCCGAGCCGCTTGCGCATGCCGCTCGAGTAGGTGCGCACCAGTGCATCCGCCGAGTCCGCGAGCCCCACGCGCGCCAGCAGGTCGTCCGGGTCGAGCGCCGTGCGCTCGCGCAGCGCGGCGTCGAGCCGCAGGTGCTCGCGCGCCGTCAAGGTGGCGTAGGCGCCGCCGAAGACGGCCAGCGTGGCGATGCGCTTGCGCACCTCATGGCCGGCGCGCACCACGTCGTGCCCGAACACCGAGGCGGTGCCGTCGCTGGGTCGCAGGCGCGTGGCGAGCAGTCGCAGCAGGGTCGTCTTGCCGGCGCCGTTGGCGCCGAAGAGCGCCACCACCTTGCCGGGGGTCACCTCCAGGTCGAGGCGCTTGAGCACCGCTCGGCGGCCGTAGCCGCGCACCAGACCCCGCAGCGCGATGGCGCTCTCGGCCTCCACGCTCAGATCCGCTGGAAGAGCCAGTCGGGCGTCAGCCGCAGCAGCAGCTGGTTCAGGGCCGTGAAGGTGCCGGTGATCATCATCAGGCCGACGATCAGCAGCAGCGCGCCGGCGACGCGCTCCACCCAGGGCAGGTAGGGGCGCAGGCCGCGCGAGACACGCAGGAACGGATCGAGCGCCAGCGCGGCGAGCAGGAACGGCACGGCCAGGCCGAGCGAGTACACCGCCAGCAGGCCCACGCCGGTGCTGAGCGTGCCGCTGGCGCCGGCCATGGTCAGGATGCCGCCGAGCACCGGACCGATGCACGGGGTCCAGGCGAACGCGAAGGCGCTGCCCAGGGCGATGGCGCCCCACGGGGTCTGTGGCTTGGCCTCCTCGCCCAGTGGCCGACGCGTGTCGCGATACAAGAAGGGCAGGCGGATCACGCCCAGCATCACCAGCCCGAAGGCCATCACCAGCACCCCGCCCAGCACCATCAAGACGCCGCGGTACTCGCGCAGCAGGCCCCCCAGCAGGCTGGCGGAGGCGCCCATGGCGATGAACACCAGGCTGAACCCCAGCACGAACAGCAGCGCGTTGCGCAGGAGCAGCGCCCGCTTGGCCGCACCCGAGCCGCCGACGTACGCCAGGTACGTAGGCACGAGCGGCAGCACGCAGGGCGACAGGAACGACAGCACGCCGGCCGCGAAGGCGACGCCGAGGGTGGGGGTCATGCGCCGACCACGCTCGACGAAGCGGTGGGGAAGGTGAGGGACACGGTCAAACCAGCATCATCCTACCGCCTCGGGCGCGCCGCGGCCGCGCCGCGCGAACCGATGGTCCTACGCGCCAGCGGAGGCCGTCGCCGTCGCGAGCGCGCGCCGGTGTAGCATCGGAGCCGTCGCCGCGCGAGCGCACCGGCCGGCGCGGCCGAGACCCGAGGAGGCAACCATGCGAGTCCTGATCATGACCGTCGCCAGCCTGGCGCTGCTCGCCGCTAGCGCGCTGGCCCAGGGTGGCGCCGCCGAGCCGCTCGAACCGCGCGAGACGGTCCGCATCGCGTACGTGCCCATCACCAAGTTCGGCACCCTGTACGTCGCCGCCGAGCGCGGCATCTTCGACGCCTACGGGCTCGACGTGCAGATCGAGCGGGTCGCGTCGGGCACCGAGGCGATCGCCTTCCTCGAGCAGGGCCAGATCGACGTCGGCGGCATCGCGATCGTGGTGTCGCTGTGGAACGGCTGGGCCCAAGGGCTCGACTTGCGCGTGATCGCCCCCGGCGGCCTCGAGCCGTTCGAGGGCAGCCCGACCAAGCTGATGCTGCGCGCCGACCTGGCCGACGAGATCACGACGATCGCCGAGTTGCGGGGCCGGACCGTGGCGGTCGCCGGCGGCCCCGGCTCGGGTGGCGAGTACCTCGCGGCCAAGGCGCTGGAGCGAGGCGACCTGACGATCTTCGACGTCAACCTGGTGAACGTGGGCAACCCCGACATGCCCTTGTCGTTCGAGTCGGGCGCGATCGACGCTGGCATCCTCGGCGCGCCGTTCGCCGACCAGGCCGAGTCGAACGGCTTCGCGGTCCCCTTCGCCGAGGACCTCACGCCGGGTCTGATGACGGTCGCGTTCGTCGGCTCGGGCCGCTTCGTGGAGCAGCGGCCCGAGGCCGCGCGGCGCTTCGCGCTGGCGCTGCTCGAGGCGTCGCGGCTGATGCAGGGCGACGAGCTGTTCTCCCCTGAGAACCTCGACGCCTTCCTCTCGTACCTGCCGGGCACCACGGCCGAGGCGCTGCAGAGCGGCGCGCCGGTCGTCTACGATCCCGACCAGCGCATCCCGGTCGACGGCCTCGCCGACGTCGAGCGGGTCCACCGCGAGAACGGGCGCACCGCCTTCGAAACGCCGATCGACCTGGCCGACGTCGTCGAGACGTCGTTCATGGAGTGGGCCCGGGAGCAGCTGGGGGCGACGGTCGACTGACCGTGGCCGAGCATGAGCGCCAAGATCGTCGCCCGCGCCGCCGAGAAACGCTTCCAGACCCGCCAGGGCTGGATGACCGCGCTGCACGACTTCGATCTCGAGGTGGCGGAGGGCGAGTTCCTGTGCCTGGTCGGGCCCTCGGGCTGCGGCAAGTCGACCTTCCTGCGTATCCTGGCGGGCCTCGATCACGCCACCGGCGGCGAGGTGCGCATCACGCCCGGGCCCGACCCCAAGCAGCCGCTGGCCAACGTGGTGTTCCAGGAGTACGCGGTGTTCCCCTGGAAGACGGTGCTCGCCAACGTCGCCTTCGGGCTCGAGATGCGCGGCCTGTCGCGCGCCGCGCGCGAGGCCACCGCGCGACGCTGGGTCGACAAGGTGGCGCTGACGCGTTTCGTCGACTACTACCCGGCGCAGCTCTCGGGCGGCATGAAGCAGCGCGTCTCGATCGCGCGGGCGCTCGCGAACGACCCGCAGGTGCTCTTGATGGACGAGCCGCTCGGCGCGCTCGATGCCCAGACGCGCGCCGTGCTGCAAGAGGAGCTGCTGCAGCTCTGGGAGGAGTCGCGCAAGACGGTGCTGTACGTGACGCACTCGATCGACGAGGCGGTGTTCCTGGGTGACCGGGTGGTGGTGATGACCGCCCATCCGGGGACGCTCAAGACCGTCATCGAGGTCGACCTGCCGCGGCCGCGCGACCTCGGCGTGATGGCCACGCCTGCCTTCGCCGCGCTGACGGGGGCGGTGTGGGAGGCGCTGCGTGACGAGGTGCGCCGCGCCATGGCGGAGCAGGCATGAGCGTACGGCGCCCTGAGCGACCCGCCCGCCCGCAGGCCGAGGAGGCGGCCGGCCCGCGGGCCAAGGCCGGCGTCGCCGCCTGGGCGATACCGCTGGGCGTCATCGCGCTCACGCTCGCGGCCGGCTTCGGCCTCGAGCTGTGGCAGGGCGGCTGGTGGGCGCTGCTGGCGATCGTGTTCGTGTGCGTCGTACTGCTGGCGCAGGAGCTGGAGCCACGCTTGCCGCTACGCTACCGCGGCGCGTACCAGCGCGTCCTGGCGCTGGGTTTCCCGTTGGCGCTGCTGCTGGTGTGGGAGTGGCTGGCCGGCAGCGGCGTCCTCAACGCGCGTTGGTTCCCGCCGCCGAGTCAGATCGCCGTGGCGCTATGGGAGCTCACGGTCAGCTACGACCGCTTCAACCGCAGCAGCCTCCTGGGCCGCCCCTGGCTGCTCCCGTCGATGTTCGCCGAGAGCGGCTGGGCCGGGGTGCAGGCGCTCGTGCGCGAGAGCCACGTCTGGGCCACGCTGTCGCGCGTGCTCGGCGGCTTCGTCATCGGCGCCGTGCCGGGCGTGCTGGTGGGGATGGTGATGGGCTTGAACCGGACGGTGCGGATGATGCTCGACACCACCATGTCGGCGATCTACGTGCTCCCCAAGATCGCCATCTTCCCCATCCTGATGCTGGTGTTCCCCAACCCGTTCGGCGAGGGGCCGAAGATCGCGGTGGTGGCGATCAGCGCGTTCTTCCTGGTGGCGATCAGCACCATGGCCGGGGTCCAGGGCATCGACAAGGTCTACCTCGAGGCGGGCCGGAACTTCGGCGCCAACCGGGCCCAGATGTTCCGCCACGTGATCCTGCCGGGCGCCCTGCCGATCGTGTTCTCGGGCCTACGGTTGGCGCTCGGCACCGCCTTGATCGTGATCGTGGCGGTCGAGTTCGTGCGCGCCGACCGCGGCGTCGGGTTCATGATCTTCTACTACTGGCAGGTCCTGGTGACGCCGCGCATGTACGCCGCACTGGCGGTGGTGATGGCGCTCGGCGTCGCCTTGACGGCGTTGCTGCAGTACGTCGAGCGGCGTGCCATGCCCTGGCGACGCGGGAGCGACGGGCACGGCTGAACGCCTCGAACCGGGCTCAGCCCGCGTCGTCCCCGTCGGGCACGAAGCGCAGCGCGACGCCGTTGTTGCAGTAGCGCGCGCCGGTGGGGTCGGGACCGTCGTCGAAGACGTGGCCATGGTGGCCGCCGCAGCGGGCGCAGTGGTACTCCACGCGAGGGTACGGAAGCCGGTAGTCGGTCTTGGTCTCGAACGCCCCAGGCAGCGCCTCGGAGAACGAGGGCCAGCCGCAGCCGGCATCGAACTTGCTGGCGGCGCGAAAGAGCGGAGCCTCGCAGCCGGCGCACACGTACGTGCCCGGGCGCCACTCCTGGTTGAGGGCGCTGCTGTAGGGACGCTCGGTGGCTTCCTGGCGGAGCACGGCGTAGGCCTCCGGGTCGAGGCGCTCGCGCCATTGGTCGTCGCGCTGCGGGAGGCGGGTGTGGTCGTCGGCCATGCGGCGATGCTACGCCGAGGGGCGGCCCGGCACCGTGCCTGAGGACGCGGAGCCTCAGCCGGCGTGGTGGAGCTGTGCCAGGCGATCGGCGAACCAACGCAGTTCGTCGTCGTTCACGGTGTGCGGCATGCCCGGGTAGATGCGGCTCGTGACCGCCGCGCCTTGGGCCTGGAGTTGGCGGGCGCTGGCGTGCACGCGCGTCTCGGGGATGTGCGGATCGATGTCGGAGCAGCCGAAGAACACCACGGTGTCGTCGAGGCGGTTGGGGTAGCGGGCAGGGTCGACCTCGCTACCGATCAGCCCGCCGGAGAGCGCCACCACACCTCCGAAGACGCCGCCCCGGCGCGCGGCCCACTCGAGCGCCAGGCAGGCGCCCTGGCTGAAGCCGGCGATCACCAGCCGCTCGCGGTAGACGCCTGCGTCCTCGAACACCTGCACGGTCCGGTCGAGCACGGCGAGCGCCGAGTCGAGGTGGGGCTGGTTGCGTTCGAGCGGCTGCAGGAACGACTCCGGATACCAGACGTTGCCGACGGCGTCGGGGGCCAGGTAGGTGGCGTCGGGGGCGCCGCGCTCGCGCAAGGCGTCGACGAGGCCGAGGATGCCGGCGGCCGAGTCGCCACGCCCGTGTACCAGCACCACGCCCAGCGACGCCTCGCCCGGGGCCGGCCCGTCGCGCAGCAGGCCGGCGCCGGCGTGCGGATCGCGCGCCTCGGGCCGCAGGTCGATGCCGCTCACGCTCGCGGCTCCGAGACGGCGGCCGGGCCGAGGTCGGGCAAGGCCGCCTCGATCTGGGTCCGGTGGCCCTCCAACCAGGGTGGCAGGATCAGCCGCTCGCCCAGCGCCTCGGGGTCTTCGTCGACGCTGAAGCCGGGTCCCTTGGTGGCGAGCTCGAACAGCACCCCGCCGGGCTCCATGAAGTAGACCGACTGGAACCAGAAGCGATCGATGATCTCCGAGGGGCGCCGACCGGCGCTCGCCACGGCGTCACGTAAGCGCACCTGGTGGTCGGCGTCGTCGACGGTCCAGGCCAGGTGATGCACGCTGCCCACGCCCCAGGCTCCGCGTGCTTCGCCCGGGGCCTCGCGCAGGTCGAGCAGGTGGCCGGCGCCGGCGCTACCGCGCTCGACACCCTCGGCATCGAGACCGCGGGCGCCGCGCAACACGAAGCGGTGCCAGCCGTCCTCCTCGGCGAGGTGGACGAAGCCCATGACGTCCTCGAGGAAGCGGCGCGTAGGGTCGAGCTCCCGAACCGGGACGCGGGCGCCGTGCAGAGCGCGGATCTGGTGCTCGGCGGGAACCGGGCTCGCGCGCCACGGGGTGAAGGTGAAGGGGTCCTCGGCCTCGACCAGGGCCAGCGCCAGGCCGTGCGGGTCGCTGAAGGCGAGGGTGGGCTCGCCGAAGTGCGCGCGTGGCGCCTCGGTACGTACGCCTTGCGACTCGAGCCGCTGTCGCCAGTACGGCAGGCTGGCGGGCGGCACGGTGAGGAGCGTCCTTTCGACCACGCCGACGCCTGGGGTGCCGGGCTGGGCGTGCGCCCACGGGAAGAAGGTGATGTCGGTGCCAGGGTTGCCGTCGCCGTCGGCGTAGAAGAGGTGGTAGGTGGCGGGATCGTCCTGGTTGACGCTCTTCTTCACCAGGCGCATGCCCAGGACCTGCTGGTAGAAGTGGAGGTTCTCGCTCGGGTCGCCGGCGATGGCCGTGATGTGGTGCAGGCCGCGTGGGGGTGTGGGGCGGGTCATACGCTCTCCTCCTGGGGTGCGTGCGTGGGGTGCTCGGCTCGTCTCGCAGCGCTGGCGCTGGTGGTGACGAGCGGTTCGCTCGGGGTTCGTGCGGCGACGTCACGACCCAGGCGGCGGAGCAGGTCGCCGAGGGTGTCGAGTTCGCCGGGTGTGAGAGCCGCGAAGGCGTCGACGACGCGGTCGACGTGCGTGGGGAAGACGGCCTCGAGCAGGGCACGGCCTTCGTCGCTGAGCGCGACGCGGCTGATGCGCCGGTCGAGCGGATCACGCTCGCGCCGGACCAGGCCGCGGCGCACGAGGTTGTCGATCACCACCGTGACGTTGCCGCTGCTCTTGAGCAGCTTGCGGCCGATGTCGCCGTGGGTGAGCGGACCGAGGTGCCAGACCGCCTCGAGCACACCGAACTGGCTCGTCGTGAGACCGGCCTGGGCCAGCGGCCGGTTGATGCGCGCGTCGAGCGCCGCGCTCGACCGCGCCAGCTTGATGTAGGTGTCGAGCGCACGCCGCTCGGCCTCGGTGCCGTGATGCTTCGTCGCCACGCTGCTCCTCTCGCGCGCCTGCTCGCGCCGTGGGCCTTGCGGCCTCGGACTTCGTGGGCACGACCGAACCGCACGACATCGAACGGTTCGACGTCAAGACGTTATCCGAATGCCGACCTTGCGTCAACCGACCACGCGACCGTTGGCAGCCTCGCTACGTGCCCCCGCAAGACAGCGCTGCACCTCAGACAGGCGGCGGCAACGGTCGCGCGAGCGAGAACAGTGCGCCCAGGCGGCCGTAGTCCAATCCGGCCAGGCGCGCCAACGGCGCGAGCGCGGCCACGTCCACCCGATGCGGCGGCGTGAACAAGGCATCGTCCACGTGCACGTGCACGATCCGCGCGAACACCACGTGGTTGTGCGCCATACCGTCGTCGTCGAACACGGGCACCACGTCCACCAACCGCGCCTCCAGATGCGCACGCGCCGCCGCCACGCGCGGCGCTCTCACGACCGTGCTCGCTGCCTGCTCCAGTCCGGCGAAGTCGAACTCGTCGTGCTCGGGTCCCGACTCGACCGAGCTGGCGTTCATCGCCTCCGCCAGGTCGGCGCTGACCACGTTCACCACCAACTCGCCCGTCGCCTGCACGTTCGCGAGCGTGTCCTTCGGTCGGCCCGCGCGCCGGCCCACCGACACGACCAGCGTGGGCGGGCTCGAAGCCACCAGGTTGAAGAACGAGTACGGCGCCAGGTTGGCTCGGCCCGCTGCGTCTTGCGTGCTGATCCAGCCGATCGGGCGAGGCACCACCAGCGCCGTGAGCAGGAGGTGGCGTGAACGCGCGTCCAGGGTGTTCGGATCGATCTCCATGGGGGTCACGGTACCCGCCGGGCGCGACGAACCGCGCGCCGCCGACCTCATCCGGCGACGACGTAGCATGGGGCATGGACAGCGCCAATCCCGATCGCTACGACACCATGCACTACCGCCGCTGCGGGCGCAGTGGCCTGCAACTGCCCGCCATCTCGCTCGGGCTGTGGCAGCGCTTCGGCGGTGACACGCCGTTCGAGAGCGTGCGCGAACGCCTTCGCACGGCCTTCGACCTGGGTATCACCCACTTCGACTTGGCCAACAACTACGGGCCACCGCCGGGCTCGGCCGAGGAGCAGTTCGGGACCGTGATGCAGCGTGATCTGGCGCCGTACCGCGACGAGCTCATCATCAGCACCAAGGCCGGCTACCGCATGTGGGACGGCCCCTACGGCGAGTGGGGCTCGCGCAAGTACCTGCTCGCCAGCCTCGAGGCCAGCCTGGAGCGCATGCAGCTCGATTACGTCGACGTGTTCTACTCGCACCGCTTCGACCCCGACACGCCGCTCGAGGAGACCATGGGCGCCCTCGCCAGCGCCGTGCAACGCGGCCTGGCGCTGTACGCGGGCGTCTCGTCGTACTCCGCCAAGCAGACGCGCGAGGCCGAGCGCATCCTGCGCGAGCTGGGCGTACCGCTGCTGATCCACCAGCCCTCGTACTCGCTGCTCAACCGCTGGATCGAGGCCGACCTGCTCGACGCCGTGCAGGAGCTCGGTGTGGGCGTGATCGCCTTCTCGCCGCTTGCCCAAGGGCTGCTGACCGAGAAGTACCTCGGCGAGGTCCCCGCCGATGCTCGCGCCAGCGAAGCGGGGAGCTTCCGGCCCGAGTTCCTGCGCCCCGAACTGCTCGACAAGGTGCGCGGCCTCAACGGCATCGCGCGCGACCGTGGCCAGAGCCTGGCGCAGCTGGCGCTCGCTTGGTGCCTGCGCGACGAGCGCATCACCACGGTGCTGATCGGTGCCAGTAGCAGCGAGCAGATCGTCGAGAACGTCGGCGCGCTCGAGCGGCTCGACTTCGCCGACGACGAGCTCGAGGCGATCGACCGCTTCGCCACCGAGAGCGGTATCAACATCTGGGCGCGCTCGCACGAGTCGGGCTGAGGCGGCCGGGTGGCCGCGCAGGCACCCGTCGCTTGCGCGAGGCGGCGCGAATGCGCTACACTTCGCAGGCTGTAGCCCCGCGGGTGCTGGGGCGCTCGTCATGCCGCTCGGCGGCCACCGTCCGTCACCCCGGACCCAGGAGATCACCATGAAGTACAACAAAGGCGCCATCATGCGCTCGATCGAGCAGCCCTACGTGCGCGACGACCACCCGGACTTCGAGACCGGTGACACCGTGCGCGTCGACTACAAGGTGGTCGAGGGTAACCGCACCCGCATCCAGGCCTTCGAGGGCGTGATCATCGCCCGCAACAACGGGCGCGGCGCCCGCTCGAGCATCACCGTTCGCAAGGTGTCGGGCGGCGAAGGCGTGGAGCGCATGTTCCCACTCGCCTCGCCGTTGATCGACAAGATCGTGATCGTGCGTCGTGGTCGCAGCCGCCGCTCGAAGCTCTACTACCTGCGCGAGCTGCGCGGCAAGGCGTCACGCCTGAAGACCGACGTCGCTCGCCAGGAAGCCGACCGGGCCGCGGTCCGCGCCGCGCGCGACGCCGAGAAGAACGGCTGAGCCAGGCCCCCGAGCCAGCACCTGATGCCTGATCGGCGAGCGCCGCACCCCGAGGGTGCGGCGCTCTTCGTGCGTGGCCCCAGGTGCCATCGTGACGCCCGACGCCCTGATGTGGGCCTGCGCCCGCGCCCACGGGGCACTCCTCGTCATGCGCGACGACCGATTCGCGCTGGAAGCCACGGACGTTCGGATGCCGTACCGCCTCGTTCCTTGACACTCCCCCCAACGCCCCGGTAACCTACAGGTCGCCCTCGTGAGAGGGTTCCCGACGTGGGGCTGTGGCGCAGTTGGGAGCGCGTCTGAATGGCATTCAGAAGGTCAGGGGTTCGAATCCCCTCAGCTCCACCAGGCTAGAAGCCGTACCAGACGGCGATTGATGTTGGGAGCGACCTCGGGCCACCGGGGTCGCTCCCAGCTTGTGGTGTGTCAATGCGTTGGCCACACCTGCCGCACGCGAGGGAGGCCACGCAGATGACGTGGGGTCTCGGGGCGCAAGACCCGGGCGATTCGCGAGGCGCGTCCGCACAGGGCGAGTGGCGAGCAGGCCGCTCACGTGGTCGAGGTCGTGGGCGCGGTGGACCGCTCCAGGCGGGCAGGGTGCCTCGTCGAGGTGAGCTCGTCGTTCGAGCCGCCACCGCTGATGGCCACGACCCGGACGGCAACGCGCTGGAGTCGATGCAACTGGTGGAGGACTCGCCTCAGCGCCGCGTCAGTCGCGGCGAGCCCGCCACGACCGACGAGCTCTGAACGGGTGCGTGGCCGTGCCCGCGCTGTGCGCGCGCGGATGTGACTGCTGATGCCGGCGCTTCGCTGCTCGCCTAGGACGCCGGTTCAACACGAGCGTGGCTGACGCAACGAAGCGAGGTGGGTGTCCTTGAAGCCGCTGGCGTGCTCGGTGATATCTCGGTGGCTCCAGCGCGCGCGAGAGTCAGCAGCCATCGGCACGACCGCCGGTGCCGGGCATGCGATGCTCGGCACCGCGTGGAACCCCTCACCTCCAGCGAAGTGGAGCGGGCATAGGGGCTGCCGCCCTTCGCCGTGCTGGGTCAGCCAGAGCGCTTGACACGTGAACGCGAGCCGAAGGTCCGTGTGCTGGACACCAGCATACGCACCGGTAGTACGCAATACGACGCAAGACGAGTAGGCGAGCCGCTTCCTTCAGCGAGGGGACGGCGCTCGCATGTCGTGCGCGGCCAGGTGCGCTGCCGGCGGCCGCATTCCACCTGGGAGCTGGAACGGCCGCCATCGATCGGGAACGCTCCTCGAAGGTCGTGAGAACGCTTTGGGAACGACGCGCTTCGTAGCGTCGCTCGACCCGTAGTGGGCACGCACCCGGCAGCAGGGTGATGACGACGTACACGCCACTGCGCGGGCCCACCCGAGCGCGGCAACGCGGCGGGCGCGGGCCACGGTGCGCAATCTCGCCCCAGGAGACGAGGAGGTGAAGGCACGGACGGCCGCCCCTCTGACGCCCGATCGGCACACCGGCAGTGTGCACCTGGAGGTTCCCATGAACCGTCTTCGCATCGTCCTCGCGTTCGTGCTCGTCGTTGCGCTCGCGGTGCCTGCCTTTGCCCGTGGGTCGAACCAGCCCAACCCGCCCGGCAAGGCCTACGGCTACTACGGCTGCATGTGCCCGTTGACCGCAGAGCCCGTGACTCCCGGCGCGTACAAGCGGCTGCTTGTAACAGACTTCGGGTATACGCCCGCGGAGGCCGCCGAGTTCTTCAACACGTACCGGGATGTCCTCTGCGATCCCACCATGCCGTGGCGCTGATGAGCGGGTGAGGGAGCTCGACCGCAGCGCAACCAGCAATGCGGCACCAACCCCGGCCAACCGGCCGGGGTCGTTCGCTATGGACGGTCGGCTGCACTCGGGAGCGTAGCGGGCTGCCGCTCTTCGTCGTGCTGGGTCAGCCAGAGCGCTTGACACGTGAAC
>SLRS01000210.1 GCA_007130855.1 Trueperaceae bacterium
CCCGCCGCGACCGGGCCGGCGACCAGGCGGTCGAGGCGAACGCTTTCGAAGGCGTCGCGCACCTGCAACGACACCGACAGCCAGGCCGCATTCAGCGAGCACGTGCCGGTGCGTTTCTGGGTCGGGCAACGCATCATCGTCTGACAGGTGTCGATCACCAGCGGTCCCGAAACCGCCTCGATGACGTCGAGGAGCGTCAACGAGGCGAGGTCGATCGCCAGGCGCACGCCGCCGGTCCGACCGGCGAGGTTGTGGACGAAGCCGGCCTTGCCGAGGCGCCGCAGCACCTTGGCGAGGAAGTCGCGCGGGAGCTCGAGGTCCTCGGCGATGCGCGCGGCCGGCGCGCCGGGGTGCTCGGCCACGTACAGCAGGGCGTGGACGGCGTACGATTCTTCGCGCTTGAGCAGTGTCCTGTACGCGTTCGTCGTCATGACTTGGTGGGCGGGTGCACGGGCAGCTCGACCAAGCGACCGCCCGCGCCCGAGGCGGCGGCGGTCACGAAGGCGCGGCCGATGACGGCCGGATCGATCAACCTAGCGCGGTGCTCGCGTCCGAGCGAGCGGCGGTTGCCGGGGGTGTCGACGAGGCCCATGGGGAAGCAGATGCCCACGTGCACGCCGGTCTTGTCGAGTTCCTTGTCGAGCGAGCGCAGGAACGTCGCGACGGCGCTCTTGGCGGCGGCGAAGAGCGCCGCTCCCGCGGCCCCCCCGTCCCAGGCCTCGCCGCTGGCGATCCCGCCGATGAACCCCTCTTCGCGCGCGAGCAGGTCGGGCAGCACCGCGCGCACGGCATACACGAGGGTGCGTACGTTGCTGTCGAAGACGTCGTCGTAGGTTTCGTCGGCGAGGTTGCTGACGTCGCCGCTGACGACCTCGCCCACCAGGTGGACCAGGCCGTCGACGTGCCGATGATGCGCTCGCACCGCGTCGATGGCGGTGCGCGCCGCCGCGGGCGTGCGGAGGTCCGAGACGACGCCGGCCGTACCATAGGAGCTTGCCCGGCCGGCGATGGTGAGCTCGTCGCGGTCGATCAAGGCCGGCCTGGCGCCGGCCTCGAAGAAGGCATCCGCCACGGCGCCCGCAATGGCGCCGCCGGCGCCCGTGATGACGATCACCTTGTCGTGCAGGCTTCGCATGGGGCACGCTAGCATGCGTTCCCGTGAGCGTACCGGGCCGTTCGTCCGCCCGCCGCCTCAGCCGTCGACCTGGTTCACCGAGCCCGCACCCGAGATCGCCTGCTTCACGGAGGGGGCCCCGTGGTAGCGCACGGTGCCGAACCCGGCGATGCGCACGTCGAGGCGATCTTGGACGCGCAGCTCCAGGTTGCCCTGACCGGCGATGCGCACCTCGGCCTCGCGCAGGTGCAGCGCGGGCGCCACCACGTCACCGGAACCGGAGATGGTGAAGCGAGCCTGGTCGCCCTCCCCGGCCAGCCGCAGCTCGCCGCGGCCGCTGATCGTCGCCTCGAGTTGGCGATATGCCAGCGCCGCCAGCCGGATCTCGGCCTGGCCCGACACCTTGACGTGCAGCTGCTCGCCCGACCAACCGTCACCGTCGACGTCGCCGCTGCCGGCCACCGTGAGCGCCTCGAGGCGAGGCAACGTTACGTGGAAGCGCAGCGGCCGATTGGCCACCAGCAACAGCCCGCTCGTGAGTCGCTCGAACCAGTTGTCGCCCACCTCGAGCACCAGGGTGCCGTCGCGCACCTCGGCGCGCACCTTGGGTACCACGTCGGGATCACCCTCGATCTCGAGGGCACAGTGTTCACCGTGGTGGAGCACCAGCTGACCGAAGTAGCGCAACTCGACGGCGCTGAAGGTGCCGACCTCGCGCCGTTCACGGACCGTCAAGGTGTCGGACATGGCGGCCTCCTCTCGTGGGGCTTCGCGGTATCGTACCCCGTGCCCCGAGCGGCAGCCGCGGCCGCGTTCGACGCGCGAGCCCGACGCTGACGAGACGCTCCCTGATCGGGGGCCGTCCGGCCCTCTGCGGCGACCACTTCGGCACGATAGAGTCGCGAGCGAGCACGGAGGTCCAACCATGACGGACGCACCCCCTCCCACACCCTCACAGACGCCGCCGCCGCCTCCCCCGCCACGCTCGCGGCGCGGACCCGGCGCCTTGCCGATCGTCCTGATCGCGCTCGGCGTGCTGCTGCTGATCACCAACCTCGGCTGGCTCAACCTCGGCGCCTTGTTGTCGTTGCTCGCCTACTGGCCCGTGGCGCTCATCGCCGTGGGCCTCAACCTGCTGACCCGAGGCCGCTACCTCACCCCCTTGGTGGTGGGGGCCGTGGTGCTGGTGGTGGTGCTCTGGAGCGCCGAAGGCGGCCTGCAACGCGTGGTGACCGGCGCCGCGCCGGGTGAGACCGTCGCCATCCGGCACGACCTCGAGGGCGCCGACGCGGCGCGCGTCACCTTCGATCTCGGCGTGGGCCGGGTGCGCATCGACGGCGCCGCGCCCGGCGGCGCGCTGGTGGCCGGGACCATCCAGACCGGGCGGGGGGAGCAGATCGAGGAGCACTACGGTCGCGAGAACGGTACCGTGCTGCTCGAGATCCGCTCGCGCCAGGCGCAGGTGAGCACCAGCTTCGGCGTCGACGAGCGGCGCCGCTGGGAGCTGTCGCTCACCCGCGAGGTGCCCGTGGCCTTGCGCATCAACGCCGGCGTCGGCGAGAACCGCCTCGACCTGCGCCAGCTGACGCTGGCCGACATGAGCTTCCGCGGCGGCGTCGGTGAGTCGGAGCTGCAACTGCCTAGCGGTAACTACGCCGCCAGCGTCGATGTGGGCGTCGGCTCCACCACGGTCCGGCTGCCGCCGGCGGCGGCAGCTCGCGTCACCGTGACCACCGGCTTGGGGCGAACCCGGGTGGAGGGTGATTGGCGCCGCGACGGCGACGTCTACACCACGCCGGGCTTCGAGAACGCCAGTGAGCGGATCGAACTGCGTGTCAGCGGCGGCGTGGGTGCGATGACGATCGACCGGCGCTAGCCGCGCGCGGCTAGCGCCCGGAGCGGCGCTGGCGGCCATGGGCGTGAGGCCGGCCGACTAGAGCGCCTTGACGTAGGCACCGTCCACCAGCATCACGTGCCCCGTCACGTACGACGCCGCCGGCGAGCAGAGGAAGGCGGCCACCCGGCCGACCTCGTCGGGCTCCGCCAGGCGACCGATCGGGATGGTCGCCAGCGACGCCTGCAGCACCTCCTCCGGCGTCTTGCCCTGGCGCGCCGCGAGCGCCTCGTTGAGCTGGCGTACGCGACCGGTGTCGACGCGGCCCGGCGCCAGGCCGTTCACGCGGATCCCGCGCGCGGCGAACTCGATGGCCAGCGATTTCGTGAGCGCGGCCAGGCCCGGGCGGTAGACGTTCGAGATCAGCAGGTTGGGGATCGGCTGCTTCACGCTCGACGAGAGGATGGTGAGCACCGCGCCGCCGCCGGCTGCCTCGAAGTGGGGCAGCGCGTGGCGGATGCCGCGGACGGCGCTCATGAGCGTGAGGTCGAAACCGCGCTCCCAGTGGCTGTCGTCGAGCGCGTCGAAGTCGCCCGAGGGCGGTCCGCCGGCGTTGTTCACCAGCACGTCGAGGCCGCCCAGGGCCTGTGCGGCCTCGGCGACGAGCCGCTCGACGTCGGCCTTGGCGCTGACATCGGCGCCGAAGCCGTGGACGCTGGCTCCGGTCTCGGCCGCGATCCGTGCGGCGGCGTCCTGGGCATGGTGAGCGTGGAGGTCGCTGATCGCGACGCTGGCGCCCTCACGCGCGAGGGCGAAGGCCGTAGCGTAGCCGATCCCGGCTGCGGCGGCGTTGACGAGGGCACGCTTGCCCGTGAGTTCGAGGTCCATCGCGCGAGCATAGCGCGCAGCCCGCGGCAGCAATCGTGTGTGCGCTCGTGCCGGTGACAACTCCGACGGCCCGCCGGAGCCGCGGCGCTACCGGTCGTAGACGTCGGGCCGGCGGTGCTCGAGGCTCGGGAGCGCCCGCCGCACGCGCCGGATGCGCTCGTTGTCGATGCGCGCGAAGCTGACGCCCACCTCGTCGGGCGCGCACACCAGCACGGTGCCCCACGGGTCGACGACCAGCGAGCGACCGTAAGCGACGAAGCCGCTCTCGCCGCCGCCGCCGATGGTAGCCGCGGCGATCACGTACTGACCATTCTCGATCGCCCGGGCTCGCAGCAACGGTTCCCAGTGGTCGCGACCCGTCGGCACCGTGAAGTTCGACGGCACGAAGGTGGCGATGGTGCCGCGCACGGCCAGCGCCCGGAACAGCTCGGGGAAGCGCAGGTCGTAGCAGATGGTGAGGCCGACGGGGCCGAGGGGCGTCTCGCACGCCACGACGGCGTCACCCGGCACGATCCGTTCCGACTCGCGCGATCGCACCTGGCCGTCGAGCGTCACGTCGAACAGGTGGATCTTCCGGTAGGCGGCCACCTGCCGACCCTCGGGGTCGAACACGAGGCTGGTGTTCGAGGTCTTACCGACTTCGAGGGTGCGCTCGTCGAAGCTGCCCGCGAAGAGCCACACCCCGTGCCGCGCGGCGGCGGCGGCGAGGGCCTCGCTCAGCGGTCCGGGGATCGGCTCGGCGTCGGCCAGCTTCCGGGCGCTGGGGGCGCGCTGGTGGAACGTCTCGGGCAGGGCGATCCAGTCGGCGCCGGCGGCCGCGGCCTCGTCGATCAGGGCGAAGGCGCGCTCGAGGTTGGCGGCCTTGTCGGGGCCGGGGTCGGTCTGGACCAGCGCGATGGTGACCTTGGCCATGCCCGAGTCTACGTGCCGGGCGTCAGTGGTCCGTCGGGCAGCGCGATGCGGCCGCTGCGCAGCAGTGGCTCGAGTTCGTCGGCGGCCGCCGGCCGCGCGAACAGGAAGCCCTGGCCCTGCTCACAGCCGATCTCGCGCAGGAAGCGCAGCTGTGCCTCGGTCTCCACCCCCTCGGCGATGGCGACGAGCTCGAGCGCCTTGGCCAGGGCGACCACGGCGCGCACGATCGCGGTGTCGTGGCGTCCGGCCTCGCCCTCGGCCGCCACGTCGCGCACGAAGCTCTGGTCGATCTTCAGGGCGGTCGCGGGGAGTTGCTTGAGGTAGTTGAGCGAGGAGTACGCCGTGCCGAAGTCGTCGATCGAGATGTGGACGCCCAGCGCGCGCAACTCGCCGAGCTTGACGACGTTCTCCTCGACGTTGCGCATCACCGCGCTCTCGGTCAGTTCGAGCTCCAGCAGGGCTGGGTCGAGCCCGGCCGCGCCGAGCACGGTGCGCACCGTCTGCACCACGTCTCGCTCCTGGAGCTGCTTGGCGGAGAGGTTGAACGCCACCACCGTGGGCAGGCCGGCATCGCTCCAGGCCCGCGCTTGCGCGCAGGCCAGGCGCAGCAGGTGCGTGCCCACCACGCCGATCAGCCCGGCATCCTCGGCGACGGCGATGAAGGTGGCGGGCGGCACCTCGCCGCGCTCGGGGTGCTGCCAGCGAGCGAGTGCCTCGACACTGGTGATGCGGCCGTCGCGCAGCGCCACGCGCGGTTGGTAGTGGAGCCGGAGTTCGTCGCGCTGGAGGGCCAGGCGCAGCTGGGTCTCGAGCGAGGCGCGCTCCAGCAGGGCCCGGTTCATCTCTTGCGTGAAGAAGCGGTAGCGGTCCTTCCCCTGCGCCTTCGCCTGGTACATGGCGGTGTCGCCGTGGCGGATGAGCGTGTCGGCGTCGGTAGCGTCGTCGGGGAAGAGGGTGATCCCCATGCTCGCGCTCACGTGCACCTCGTGCCCGAGCAGCTGGAAGGGCCGCCTCAGGCCGCGCAGGATCTTCTTGGCCACCTGCGCTGCCGCTGTGGCGCCGCCCGCGTCGGGCAGGACCAGGGTGAACTCGTCGCCGCCGATGCGTGCCACCGTGTCCTCGGCCCGCACCGCCGCCCGCAGGCGCTCGCCCACCGCCTGCAGCAGCGCGTCGCCGACCGCGTGTCCGAGGGCGTCGTTGGTCACCTTGAGGTTGTCGAGGTCGACGAAGAGCGCGGCACCACGGTTGCCGCTGCGCTGCGACCGGGCCACGGCCTGCTGCAGGCGATCGCGGAACAGCGTGCGGTTCGGCAGGCCGGTGAGGTTGTCGTGGTAGGCCATGTACTCGAGCTCGCGCTCGAGTGTTCGTCGCTTGATCAACGTGGCCACCTGGGTCGCGAACGCCTCGGCCAGGCTCCGCGCCTGCTCGTCGAATGCTCCCGCGCCGGCCTGGCCGTCGAGGCCCAGCACCGCCATGCGTCGGCCATCGAGGTCGATGGGCACCACCAGCGCGTCGCGCCTGGCGCTCGCGGCGGCCGAGTGGGCCTCGGCGTCGCGCGCCAGCTCGTCCCCGTCGACGGTGATGGTGGCCAGCACGTCGAGGTCGTAGCCGACCGCGGCAACGTAGCGGTAGGTGTCGCTGCGCGCGTCGCGCAGCAGCAGCGAACCCGCCTCGGCGCCGGGTGTCGCGTGGACGGCCGCCTCGAGCAGCCGCTGGTAGAAGGCCCCGTCGAACCCGTGCGACAGCGTTTCGCCCACGAACTCCATCAGGCTCTCGCGGAAGCGGGCGAGGTCGCGCAGCTGGCGCTGCTGCTCGAGTCGCTCGGTGACGTCGATGGCCAGCACCAGCAGCGCCTGGCGCGTGTCCGCGTCGACGCTCACGAGCTCGGTCGCCTCGACCGACACGAGACAGGTGCGGCTCGAGCCGTCACGGCGCTGCAAGGTGGTCTCGCGCTCGTGCGCCGTGGGCCGATCGTCGCCGCGCTGCGCCATGGCGTGCGCGTCCTGGGCGCTCCACAGGCCGAGCTCGATCGCGCTGCGGCCGACGAGGTCGGCGCGCTCGAAGCCGGTGAGGGCAGCCATGGCGGGGTTGACGTCGAGGACGTGGTGGGCGTCGAGCGAGACGATGGCCACGGCGGCGGGGTTGGCCACGAAGATCTGCTGGAAGTGCCGGGCCGACGCCTCGGCGACCTCGCGCGAGCGCCGTTCGACGTCGACCAGGTCGGCGTGATCGAGCGCGATGGCGGCCAGCGCGGCGGCCATCGCCAGCGCCACGCCGGCGCCCTCGTCGAACGCGAAGGGCCTGGCGGCGCGGACCTCGAGGGCGCCGAGCGCTCTGCTCCCGAGCAACATCGGCACGGCCGCCGCGGAGCGCATCGGTCGGTGGGGCAGCAGGCCCTGATAGGTGTCGTCGCGCTCGATGGTCAGGCGTCGCGCCGCGATGGCTTCGCGCGCCAAGGCGCCGACCGGGGTCGTCGGACTCGCCGCGTCGCGCTGCGTCGCGGGCCGAACGGCCGTGAACAGCACCCGGGCGGTCTCGGGGCCGGTCTCGGAGCGCACCACGTGGAGCTCGTCGGCGCCGAGCGTGCGCTCGGCGAAGTCGGCGACGGCGGGCCACGCCTCCTCGAGCGTCGCGACCTCACCGACGCGCAGCGCCAGGTCGGCCAGATGGTCGAGCAGCAGCGTGAAGGTCCGTACCGCCTGCTCGCTGGCGCCGGCCATCGCCGCGCTCGCGGCAGCTTGCTGGCTCTCGTCTTGCACGATCATCAGCGCGCCGTGGAGGTCACCATCGGGGCCGCGCAGCGGCCGGGCCGAGGCGCGCACGCTGCGGCGGCGGACGCCGGGGGCAGCGATCACGAAGCGCTCGTGCTCGATCGTCTCGCCGCGCAAGGCGCGCGTGATCGGCACCTCCGATGGCCGCATGGCGCTCACGCCGTCGGCGAGGTAGAGGTCGAACGCCTGCGGCCAGTCCGCCAAGCCGGTCCCCTTGGCGGCGGGCTTGCCGTGGAACGTCTCCATCGCGCGGTTGAAGAGCGTGACGCGCCCGTCCCTGTCGCAGGCCATCACGCCCTCGCCGAGCAGGTCGAGCAGTTCGCGCAAGAGGCGGCGCTCGATGTTGCGCTGCGAGTCCTCGCGCTGACGCCCGAGCGCGGCCGCGAGGTGCCTGGCGGTCACCTCCAGCACGCCGCGCACGCGCGGGTCGGCCGCAACGCGGTCGCGGCCGAGGGTGAGGATCACGGCTTCCACGCGGCTCTCGATGACGACCGGGACGGCCGTCACCACGTCGAGGCCGCGTGCGAGCGCCGCGCCGGCACGGTCGAAGCGGCGACCGCCGTCGCGCCGGAGTTCGCGGACCAGCCGGGCCCGGCGCGAGGTGATCACCTCGCGGATGACGCCGGCCGGCAGCGCCCCGACCGCATCGGGCAGCGGGCGCAGCGGCGGCATGCTGGTGTCGGCATCGAAACCGGGGCCGAGGCGGAACTCCGGGCTCTGGGGCTGCCTGAGCCAGGTCTCGCCGTACGGTTGCCGCAGCGCGACGCAGATCGGCTCGAGCGCCTGCTCGAGCGCCTGCTCGAGCGTGTCGACCTCGCCCACCAGGCCCTGGATGCGCGCAGCCAGCGCCAGCCCGGGATCGGTCGCCTCGCCCATGTCGCCCTCGGACGCCCCGAGCACGTGCCAGACCGCATGGACGAGGGGCCCGTCGGCGCCCGCCGCCACCACGTCGCTCACGCCGGCCGCGGAGACGTGGAGCACGGTCGCGTCGTCGAGGTCGCGCGCCATCACGATGACGGGGCAGGCGTAGCCCGGCTCCAACAGCTTGGCCAGGGCGGCGTCGTCGGCGATGCGTTCCAGTGGCCGCGCCAACAGCGCGACGTCCCAGTCCCGTCCACGCAAGGCGCCGTCGAGCGCCGGCAGCGAGTCGACCCGCAGGGTCCGCAGCGCGAGGCCCGAGGCCTCGAGGGCCGCTACCACTGCTTCTGCCTCGGTCGCGCGGTCGTGCACGAGCAAGACCCGATACGTCCGTGCGCCGGCCGCCTCGTCGAGGCCCTGCCGCGCCATCGTGCCCGCGACGCTGCGCCAGGCGCGGGGAGCCTTCATGAGAGCGACCTTACGCGAGCCTCCGGTGCTTGCGTGACGAGTTTCCTCACTCGCTGCCCGGGCCGGGCCGCATGGTCGGCGGTGTGACAGACAGCCTGCCGGGGGGCGGCGCTACGCTACGGGGCGTGACCCATCACCGCCCCCCAGGCCACCGTCTGCGCGTCCGTCCGAGCGACCACGCCAGGCCCCGCCTCGTCGCCGCGCTCGTCGCCCTGCTCGCGTGTGCCTCGTTGGCGCAGGTGCAGGCGGCACCGCCGCTGCGCGCCGACCTCCAGCACGACCTCGACGCGCTGGCCTTCCGCGAAGCGTGGCTCGGCGGCGACCTGGACTGGCCCGCGGTCGTGGCCCGGGCCCGCGACGAGGGTGCGGTGCGCTGGTACCACTGGGGCGGCAGTGAGGAGCTCAACCTGTGGATCGAGGCCGAGGTCGCGCCCTCGCTGAACGCCGCGGGCGTGCGCCTGGAGAGCGTGCGCGTGCCCGCCACCCGCGACGCGGTGGACGTGGTGCTGGCCGATGCCGCGGCGGGCCGTGGCCTGGGTCGCGGCAGCGTCGACCTGATCTGGATCAACGGCGACAACTTCCGCACACTGGCGCAGGCCGACCTGCTCTTCGGTCCCTTCGCCGACCTGATCCCCAACGCCCGTTGGTTCGCGCTCGCCGAGGAGGACCCGGCCGCGGCCATCAACCGCTACGACCTGGGCACGCCTACGCTGCTGCGCTCGATTCCCTGGTTCGCCGGGCAGTACGTCTGCTACGTCGACACCGCGCGCCTGCCGCTGGCGCGAGCGCCGCGTGATCACGCGGCGCTCGCCGCCCTGGCCCGCGAGCGGCCAGGACGCTTCACCTACGTGCGGCCGCCCGACTACATCGGGACGGCCTTCGTGCAGCAGGCCGTGGTGGCACTGGGGCCCGCCGGGCCCCGGCTCGAGCCGTTCCTGGATGACGTGGCCTTGCTGAGCGCCGCCGAAGTGACGCGGCTGCTCGAGCCGGGTTTCGCCTACCTGCGCGAGCTCGAGCCGTTCCTGCTCGGCGGAGGCGGCTCCGAGGGCGAGCGCGGCGTACCGGTCTACCCGGCCAGTGCCGCGGCCTGGGAGCGGCTCCTGGCCAGTGGCGAGATCGACCTGGCCTGCGAGGACAACGTGTTCCACGCCCACAGCGGCGTGGAGCGCGGTCGTCTGCCGGAGAGCGTGCGCACCATCGTGTTCCCGGAGCGTGCCATGCGGGTGAACAAGAGCTTTCTCGCCATCCCCGCCAACGCCCCCCATCCCGCCGCTGCGCTGCTGCTGGCCGACGAACTGTCGTCGGTCGAGAGCCACCTGTCGAAGCTCGCGCTGATCGGCTTCCCGATCGCCCTCGACCTCCCGCGGCTGTCGCCCGAGCAGCGTGCGGCCGCGCTCGAGGTGTCGCCCGACCTGCGCGGCCTCAGCTACGACGATCTCGCCGAGCACGCCGTGCCCGACATGCACGCCTCCTGGGTGCCGCTGATCGACCGCTTGTGGGAGCGCTGGATCGCGCAAGGCAGCGGCGAGCCCTTCGCCGACCTGGTCGCGAGGCTCCTCGACGGCTCGTGAGCGCGTGAGTCGTCGCTGGCGCGTGGCACTGGGGCTCGGTCCGGCGCTGGCGCTGCTGGCGCTGGTGTTCGGGGCTGCCCTGTTCGGCTCGCTCGCGCAGAGCCTCGGGCACGCACCCGCCTACGGCGTCGAGGCGTTCCCGACGCTGCGCTACTACCGCGCGCTCTTCACCGATCCCGCCCTGGCCCTGGCAGCCTGGCGAACGCTCACGAGCGCCCTGCCCGCCACCGCGCTGGGTTTGCTGCTCGGTACGGCGCTGGGATTAGCGCTGCCGCCGCGCCGCGACCTGGCCAGCAGCGTGCTGCAGCTGCCGCTGCTCGTGCCGTACGTCGTGGCGGTGGCGCTGACGACCTCGTGGCTGGCCGGCGGCGGGGTGCTGGCGCGCCTCTTGGCGGCGGCCGGCGTGATCGAGGCGCCGCAGGAGCTGCCGCGCCTGCTCGATGGTCGCGCCGGCATCGGTGTGCTGATCACGTTGGTGTGGAAGCAGATGCCGTTCACCGCGCTGCTGGTGGCGGCGGTACGGACGGGCGCCGACGCGCAGCTCGAGGAGGTGGCGCGGGTCTTCGGCGCCAGCCGAGCCCAGGTGCTGCGCTACGTCACGCTGCCGCAGGTGATGCCCGCGGTGCTGGCGGCGGCGGCGATCACCCTGGCCTACAACCTCGGCGCGCTGGAGGTGCCGCTGTTGCTCGGAGGCGGTACCCGCGACACCCTGGCGGTGAGCGCTTGGCGCGTGTATACCGATCCCGACGCGACGCAGCGGCCGCAGGCGCTGGCGATCGCCTGGACGCTCACGCTGGGGGTGGTGCTGGCGGTCGCTGCGCTGCTCGCTGCCGGGCGCCGCTGGCTGCCCGGCGTGGCCGGTCGATGAGCGACCGCTGCGCCCGCTGGTGGCGTGGAGTCTGGGCGCTGTCGGCCACACTGCCGTTCGCGGCACTGATCGTCGCCTCGCTGGCGTTCCGCTGGAACTGGCCCGACCTGCTGCCCAGCGTCTGGTGGTGGCAGGCGCGCGCGACCGCGCGCATGCCGATCGGCTGGGACTACTTGGTGGCGCCGGCGTCGCGGGCGCTCCCGGCGCTGGCTACCAGCGCCGGACTGGCGACGGCGGTGACGCTGATCGGCCTGGCGGTCGCCTGGCCGGCCGCACGCGTGCTCGCTCACGAGCGCTTCCGCGGCCGCGGCGCCGTGGAGCTGCTGCTGCTCGCGCCGCTGCTGGTGCCGGAGCTGGCGCTGGCGCTGGGTTTGGCGGTGACGGCGGTGCACCTGGGCGTGGCGGGCAGCCCCTGGGGGGTGCTCGCCGCTCACGTCGTCCCCACGCTGCCGTACTTGGTGCGCACGCTCAGCGCCGTGGAGCAGGGCTTCGACCGCGACTTGGCCGACGCGGCGCGGGTCCATGGCGCTGGCTCCTGGGCGGTCTTCTGGCATCTCCGCCTGCCGCTCTTGGCGCCGGGCGTCGCGGCCGCGGCGCTGTTCGCGTTCCTGGTGAGTACCCACCTGGTGGTGCTCACGGTGCTGGTGGGCCAGGGCCGGGTGGAGACCACGGCGGTGCAGCTGTTCGCGCGGCTCGGCGGCGGCGCCGCGCTCGACCCGATCTCGGCAGCCCTGGCCCTGCTGCTGACGGTCCCGGGGGTGCTGCTGCTGGCACTGCTCGACGGCCTGCTCCGCCGCCGTGTCGACCTGCGCGGGGCGACGCCACGGGTCTGAGCCCAAGGCCGGCCGACCCGGTCGCGACCCGGCCGAAGCCGCAGCCGCAGCCGCGGTCGCGGCGTAGCATCGGGCATGGCGGCAGCACAGGTGATCCTGACCGAGCGGCTGACGCGTCGATTCGGCGAGGCGACCGCCGTCGACGCGCTCGACATGACCGTGGAGCGCGGGGAGGTGGTCGGTCTGCTGGGGCACAACGGCGCCGGCAAGACCACCACCGTGCGGCTGCTGAACGGTGTGCTGGCGCCGAGCTCGGGCCGGGCGCAGGTGTTGGGGCTCGATCCGCAGCGCGACGGCGTAGCGTTGCGGCGGCGCTGCGGCGTCAGCACCGAGACCCCCTCGGTAGACGAGCGCCTGACCGGCCGGCAGGGCCTGCGCTTCTTCGCCGAGGTCTACGACGTCGCCCGCGAACGCGTCGAGCCGCGCCTGGCCGAGTTGCTTGCGGCATTCGACCTCGAAGCGGCCGCCGACCAGCGCGTGGGGACGTACTCCAAGGGCATGCGGCAGCGGTTGACCCTGGCGCGCGCGCTGCTGCACGAGCCCGAACTGCTGTTCCTGGACGAGCCCAGTTCGGGGCTCGATCCCGTGGCCGCACGCGCGGTGGACGAGCGCATCGCCGGCCTTCGCGACGGGGGCACCACGGTGCTGCTGTGCACGCACAACCTGGCGCAGGCGCAGGCGCTGTGCGACCGGGTGGTGGTGCTGGAGCACGGCAAGGTGGTCGCGAGTGGCGCGCCCACGGCGCTCGCGGCCGAGCTCGGTGCCCGCCTCGCGGTGCGCGTGGCACTGCGGCTGGACGACGCCAGCGCGGCGCCAGGCCTGCTCGCGGATGTGCCCGGCATCGATCAGGTGGTGACGCAGCAGGCCGAGCCGCTCGAGCTGCGCTTCGAGGCGGCCGACGCTGACGCCATCGCGGCGGCCGTACGCGCCTTGGTGCGCGCCGGCGCCGACGTGTACGCCGTCGAGCGCGAGCTGCCGTCGCTCGAGCACGTCTACTTCGCGCTGCACCGAGGTGAGCGGCTCGCGCACGGCAGCAGCGGCCGGCTCGTCGCGGACGACGGCGTCCAGCGAGCGGAGGTCGCCGCCGGCCAGCGCGCGCAAGGTGAGGAGGTGCGGTCGTGAACCTGCGTGCGGTGCGGGCCATCGTCGTCAAGGACCTCACCGTGCTGCGTCACGCCAAGGCGGTGCTGATCCCGCTGATCGTGGTGCCGCTGGTGATGCTGCTGGTGCTGCCGGCGCTGGCGGCGTTCGCGCCGCGCCTCGCGGACCTGCCCGGCGCCAGCGACCTGAACGCCCTGCTCGAGGGCATGCCCGCCGCCATGCAGGCGCGCCTGGCCGGGTTCAGCGAGGACGAGCGGATCGTGGTGCTGCTGCTCACCTACCTGTTCGCGCCGCTGTACTTGATCCTGCCGCTGATGGTGGCCAG
Source organism: Trueperaceae bacterium (assembly GCA_007130855.1). Classification (GTDB taxonomy): domain Bacteria; phylum Deinococcota; class Deinococci; order Deinococcales; family Trueperaceae; genus CSSed10-48. The sequence continues at coordinate 13,544 of SLRS01000210.1, forward strand.
CGTGATCGCCGCCGACACCTTCGCCGGCGAGCGTGAGCGGCGCACGCTCGAGGCGCTGATCTACACCCCCACCAGCGACATGGAGCTGCTCGTGGGCAAGTTGCTCGCCGGCTTCCTGCCCGCCCTGGCCGTCGCCTGGGGCGGCTTCGCGTTCTACTCGGTGGTCGCCAACCTGGCCGCCTGGCCGACCCTCGGGCGCCTCTTCTTCCCCACGGGCATGTGGTTCGTCCTGGCGCTGTGGGTGGCGCCGGCGGTGGCCGCGGTGGGATTGGGCGCCACCGTGATCGTGTCGTCGCGGGTGTCGACGTTCCAGGAGGCCTACCAGATCGGCGGCGTGGTGGTGCTGCCGATCGTGCTGCTGGTGGTGGGGCAGGCCGCCGGCGTGGTGGTGCTCTCGACCGGCTTCGTGGTTGCGCTGGGGGCAGTGTTCTGGGCGGTCGCGCTGGTGCTGCTGCGCTATGGTGCGCGGACCTTCCGGCGCGGTGAGCTGATGGCGCGCGCTTAGCCTCGCCGCTCAGCTCGGTGCTGGCAGCCCAGCGAAGCGCTCCATCGTGCGCACGAGCGCGAAGACGCCGCGTTCCACGTCGCGCCAGCGCACGTGCTCGTTGGGGCTGTGCATGCGGCTGCCGTGGTACCGGGCAAGCATCTCGCGGTAGCGCTGGCGGAGGTGGTCCGGGAGGGCGGTCATGCTCGCCATCGTACGTGCGCTGCCGACCTGCTGCAGCCCCCCGGCGCGCGCTTCGGTCGTGCAGGAGGCGGAAGCGGGGGCTCGGGCTCGCTAGGGTCGCATTCATGAGGGAGGTATCATGAGCAGTCGCGATCACCCATCGGGAGCGGGCAGCGAGGTCGAGTCGTTCGATCACGTGATCGTGGGGTCGGGCCAGGCGGCGTCCACGCTGCTGGCGGCACTGCCACGCGACGAGACGGTCGCGGTCATCGAGGGGTCCGCCGTGGGCGGGACCTGCGTCAACACCGGCTGCACGCCCACCAAGGCCCTGGTGGCGAGCGCCAAGATGGCGCACATGGCCCGCCGCGCCGCTGATTACGGCGTGGGCGTCGAGGGTGTCGCGGTCGACTTCGCGGCGGTGATGGAACGCATGAACCGAATCCGGCACGCGAGTCGCGACGGCCTGGTCGAGCGCTACGAGTCGGCCGAGCACATCACCCTGGTGCGCGGCTGGGCGCGCTTCGTCGCGGCGCGCACCCTGCGCGTCGAGCTGGCGGCGGGCGGCGGCGAGCGGACGCTCCGTGGCGAACACGTCTACCTCAACGTGGGAGCCAGAGCCCGTGTGCCCGGCGTGCCCGGCCTGGACACCGTGCCGTGGCTCGACAACGTCCGCCTGCTGGAACTCGAGGACCTCCCCGAGCAGCTCCTGGTGTTGGGCGGGAGCTACGTCGGCCTCGAGTTCGGCCAGCTGTTCCACCGGCTCGGCTCGCGCGTGCGCATCGTCGAGGCCGCCGACCAGTTGATGGGCCGCGAGGACCGGGACGTGGCCGAGGCGGTGCGCGGGCTACTCGAGGACGAGGGCCTGGCGGTCGCCCTCAACGCGCGCGTGGAGCGCGTCGAGGCGTCCGCCGAAGGCGTGGCGCTGGTGCTCGCCGGCGAAGAGGGCGAGCGGAGGCTCGCGGGCTCGCACCTGCTCGTGGCCGCCGGGCGCAGGCCCAACGGCGACTGGCTGGACCTCGAGCGGGCCGGCGTCGAGGTCGACGAACGCGGCTACGTGCGTGTGGACGACATGTTGCGCACCAGCGCCGAGGGCGTGTTCGCACTCGGCGACATGAACGGCAGGGGCGCCTTCACCCACACCTCGGTGAACGACGCGGAGATCGTGCTCGACCTGATGCGGGGCGGCCCGCGGCGATTGTCGTCGCGGTCGGCCGTGTACGCGATGTTCATCGACCCGCCGCTCGGGCGCGTTGGCCTGAGCGAGCGCGAGGCGCTGGAGCGAGGCCACCGCGTGCTGCGCGCCACCAAGCCCTTCGCCAGCATGTCGCGCGCGATCGAGCTCGGTGAGCCCGAGGGGTTCGTGAAGGTGCTCGTGGACGCCGACACCGAACTGTTCCTGGGCGCCTCGGTCTTCGGCGTGAGGGGCGACGAGATCGTCGCGACATTCGCGCTCGCGATGAACGCCGGTATCACCTGGCGCGACTTCCGGACCACCGTGTTGCCGCACCCGACGATCGCCGAGATGATGCCCTGGACTCTCGACGGGCTCGAGAGCGTCCCCAGCGAGATCGTCGCCTGAGCCGCGGGTTACGGGCGCCACTCAGGTGGCGCGCGTCAAGCCGGCGCCGCTCAGCCGGGCGGGCGCACGGGGACGCCGTTCAAGCGGTAGAAGCGCTCGACGGTGAGCATCTCCTCGCGGAACGCGCGGGTCTGCTCGTCCTCCTCGCGTTGCTGCTCCCAACGGAGGAACATCAACTCGGTCTGGCTGCGGTGGGCGCGCAGGGCGTCGAGCTTGCGCTGGCGCACGCTGCGGATGTCGACGGCCACTTGTTGCGGTCCGAGCTTGGCACGCAGCTGTTCACGGTCGCCCACGGCCACCGCCAGGAGCTGCGGCTTGGGGCCCTCCAGGCTTTCCACCGCAAGCTGGGTTGCCAGCCCCATCGCGTCGTGGTCGGGGTGCACGGCGTGGCCAGGGTAGAAGGTGATCACGGTGCTGGGCGCCAGGCGCTCGATCGCCGCGCGAACGCGCTCCGCGACCTCGCGCGGGTCCTCGAACTCGACCATCCGGTCGCGCATGCCCAGCAACTCGTAGCGTGCCCCCAGGACTGCGCAGGCGTCGGCCAGTTCGCGCTCGCGCACGTCGCGCATCGACTCGCGTGTGGCGAAGAACGGACTGCCCATGCGCCGGCCCATGTCGCCATAGGTGCCGCACAGGTAGGTGACGCGCACGCCGGCGTCGCTCGCGAGCGCCATCGTGCCGCCCGACGAGAACGACTCGTCGTCGGGGTGCGGCAACACCACCAACAGGCCCGACTCCGCTCCGGGGTCGAACAGCGTCATGCCCTCGATCAGGTGATCGATGCGTTCGGGGGGCGGAGGCAGGATCGGCATGGGGGTCACTCCCGGAAGGGGCGTTGCGAGAGCTGGAGCGCGACGCGGAGGTTGCCTTCCGGGTCGTGGCCGGCCAGGAGCAGCTCGCCGCGCTCGTTGACGGTGAAGTCGGTGAGCCCCTGGGCATAGACCCAGCCACCGTCGAGCTTCAGGCCGACCCGGTAGGGTCCCTCGCCGGTGACCAGGGCGCGCTCGTAGCGGACGGTGGCGTTGCGGATGAAGGCGATCACCGGCGGCCGCTTCTCGGGCCCGAGGGCGGTGTACGAGCCGGTGGTGGTCTCGAGATGGACGTACAGGTCGAGGCCGTGACGAGCGTCGAGCTCGGCCTGGACCTGCACCGGGTCGATGGGTCCCACGTGCTGGCCTCCAGGGGCGCACGCTCGGCGCCCCGAGCGAGTGTACCGCTCGTCGTGCGCGGGGCGCGTCATGAATCCGAGAGTGCGTCGGGTGCAATCTCGTGGTACGCGATCACCGCAGACAGCGGTGGGCTTTCTCCGGCGGCGTTGATGCCTGATCCCGTACTCGGGCGCTTGGGACAGGTGGAGCCAGTAGCGCGACCGGCCGGAAGATCCGGAGGATGCCATGACGTGCACGACGAAGACCATCCGCTCCGACCGTATCCGCTTGCCGCTCCTGCTGCTCCTGGCGCTCCTGGGCTTCGGCCTGCTGGCCGCCTGTGGCGGACCCCTGGCGACCGACGCGGTCACCGTGATCGAAGAGTCCGAGGAGGCGGCCGGCGAGTTGCCCGGCGAGTCCGGTGAGTCCGAGGAGGCGAGCGGCGAGTTGCCCGGCGAGTCCGGTGATGAGGCGACCGGCGAGTCCGGTGAGTCTGAGGAGGCGAGCGGCGAGTTGCCCGGCGAGTCCGTTGATGAGGCGGCCGGCGAGTTGCCTGGTGAGTCCGGCGATGAGACGGCCGGCGATGAGGTCGATAGTGGTGAGTCCGGCGACGAGTCGGCCGGCGATGAGGTCGCTAGTGGTGAGGCTGGCGATGAGTCCGATAGCGGCGAGCAGCCTGCTGCGGGGCCCGACCTGTCGGGTGAGGACCACGCGGGCGAGGACCTGTCCGGCGAGGACCTGACCGGTGGCGACCTGACCGACACCGACCTGAGCGACAGCGACCTCAGCGACGCGATCCTCGACGACGTGACCGGGCCCGGCGCGAACTTCGCGGGGGCGAACCTCACCAACGCCAGCCTGCAGGGTTCGAACTTCCGCAGCGCGAACTTCGGCGGCGCGATCCTGGCCGGTGCGCGCCTCAACGGCAGCGATTTCACCGGTGCCGACTTCACCGACGCCGACCTGCGCGGCGCGCACTTGGCGGGCGGCGACTTCACCGACGCCATCTTCCACCGCGCGAACCTCGAGGGCGCCGAAAGGCCCGGAGCGTCCGCCACGCTGACCGGGGCCGACTTCAGCGGCGCCATCTGGTTCGACGGGACCCGCTGTGGCGAGGAGTCGATCGGCGTGTGCGTCGCGGAGGTTCAGACCGAAGACTGATCGAGGCTGCCGGCGGGCAGCGACGCCCGCGCCA
>SLRS01000018.1 GCA_007130855.1 Trueperaceae bacterium
CGGGAGCCTCCTCGGGCTCCTCCTCCGGCGCGGGCTCCACCGGCTGCTCCACCGGCGGCTGCTGCGGCGCCACCGGCGCGGTCATGCCTTCGAACTGCAGCCGGATCTGCTCGAGCAGCATCCGCGCTTCGTTGATGTCCCGCACGGCTTCGGCCGCCGGCTCCTCCTCCTCGCGCAGCGTGTCGAGCCGCTGTTGGGCGTCCACGAGCCAGGCCTCGACCTCGAGGAGCCGTTCGCTCATCCACGCCGCATCGGCGGCGGGCCAGGCGTGCGGTGCGGCCACGGCCCCGGGGGCACGGGGCGGGATCGCCATGGGATCCATCCACTCGTCCTTCAGCACGAGCGCCTCGATGGGCACGTCCTCGATCGGCGTCCCGGCGAGGATGACGGTGTGAATCTGCCCCGGCGTCAGGTCGACGCCGCTGAGGTCGACGAGCGTCAGGTCGGAACCGGCCACGCGGACCTCGAGCCAACCGACGTCGGGACTGATGATCGAGTGGGCGCTGACCTCGCTGTAGTCGACCGTGGCCAACACCTCGACGCCCACGTCGTCCTGGACCAACACGAGGTCTACGTTGTCGGTCCCTGGCGCCGCGTGGAGGATCCTCACGTCCGACTCGGTCGGCGACACGCCGACGGTCGCGATGTCCTCGACCACCACGGTGCGCAGCGACAGATCGTCGCGATCGGGTGTGAACAGGCCCTCGAGCCACGCGAGGAAACCCTCGTCGGCGCGGCCGGGATCGGTCGGCATCGCGAGGCCGATGATCGCGACAGTGTAGAAGTGCCCGCCGATCGCGCCCACCGTGTGGTCGAGGATCACCTGCACCGGCTCTTCGTCGTCGATGCCGGCGAGATCGACGATCACCTCATGGTTCCCTTCGAGCACCGGGATGTAGTCGGTCACCTCCAGGTACTCGAGGCCCTCGATCTCCTCACGCGTCATCCGTCCGACGGTGTCGACGAGCACGAGCCGTTCGATCTCGACGTTCGGCGCCGCATGGACGAAGCGGACCATCGACTGCAGCAGACCGTGCGGCGGGACGACACCGGGCTGGGCCGGTTGCACCGGCACCTGCTCGGCGGGCGGAGCGGGCTCCTGGGCGGGCTGATCGGCTTGTGCGCTCACGACCATCACGACGGACAGGATGATCAGGAGCGAGGCGATGCGTTTCATGGTACCTCCCTGGGAAACGTGGGCGTCACCGCGAGGGATCGTTGGGGCACGCAAGCACGTGACGATCGGACGAGGCCCCCGTATTCCCTCCACATCGATCATAGAGGCGGTTCCGGGCGACCATCGTTTGCGGTGATGCCAAGCTGCTGGGCGCTGGAGGCACGTGTCGCAGTCGAACGCTACGCTTTCACCTCGAGTCCTATCATGGGGACGAGGGCGCCTGCCGCCATGCGCTGGCCGCAACGACGGGCTCCGCGGGCGATCATCCGCCCTCGCCCCGAGGAGGTCTTCCATGAGACGCTTCACGCTGCTGGCGGCGCTGTCGCTCGCGATGCTCGCGAACGTCGGTGCGAGCCAACAGGCTGCCCAGGTCGAGCCCACCCAGGTGCGCTTCGTGCATGCCTCGCCCAATGCCATGATCACGGAGCTCGAGTTGCGCGACGTCGACGGCGTTCCGGCCGTGAACGTGCCGTCGTTCACCGATCTCGCGTACCTCTCGGCGACGCCCTACGTACCCGTCGCCGAAGGCAACTACGAGGTGCTGCTGCGCCTAGCACGGGGCGACGGCGCCCCGAGCGCCGAGGTCGTCCTGCCCCAGTCCTTCGGGGTCGTCGAGGGGCGCTCCTACACCGTGGCGATCATCGGCCTCGTGGTGCCCGAAGTGTTCGAGGAACCCGACGAAGGCTTCCTGGCGTGGCTCCAGGACTTGTTCACCGCCGCCCCGCACGATCCGACGCTGCGGGCGCTGATCCTCGACGGCGTCTGGGAGACGCCGGTGCCGCCCGACGAGGTCGATGTGCGCATCGCGCATGCGGCCCCGGGGACCGAGAGCATCGATCTCGTGATCGCCCACGTCAACGACACCGATGGTGTCCTGGCGACGGTGAGCTACGCCGAGGTGAGCGGTTACAGCACCATGTCGCCGCGGGCGGGCACGCTCGAGATCCGCCTCACCGACAGCGCCGTGGTCGTGGTCGACCTCGCCGGCTACGAGGTCACGCCTGGCACGCGCTACACGATCATGCTGACCGGGACGCCGATCGAGGACGTGCCTCTGCGGGTGCTGATGCTCCCCGACGACTGATCGAGGTCGACTGCCGGCAGCTTGCCGGTCACGAAGCGGTGTGCTCCACGAAGAAGCGCACGCCTGCGAACGGCTCCGCCTCCGCCGCCGGCGTCGTGTGCGCGAACAGCTGTTGGGCCCCGAGCCCGTGCGACCAGAGCGGGAATGCGGCGCGTGTCACGCTCGCGCGCTTGTGATGCTCGAGCAGGAGTACGTGGCGCGCGCCCGGGACGTCCGAGAGCGAGTCGAGCGTGCCCGCGCGCAGGCCCTGCCAGATGGCCTCGGCCTCGGGGCCGTCCCCAACGCGGGCCACCACCCCGGCGCCGCCGAGGGTCACGGCCTGCGCCCCGTGCCCGCGGGCGATCGCGGGTGCGTCGTCGCGCAGCGCGGCGAGCGCGGTGGCCTCATCGCTCACCGGCACGTGCAGCACCGCCACCACCGGCGCCACACGCTCGCCCCGGTGGAACAGCACGAAGAGCGGCACGCGCCCCTCTTCAGCCAGGAGCCGCTCGGCCACGGTGAAGGCTTCGGCGATGGCGAGTTGGATGGCGATGGGCTCGGGGCGGGGCATCAGTGGCCCTGAGTATGCACGCTCCGTGCGCGGCGCGCTGCGCACGTCGCCACTTCCGGTCGGCGTGGCAGCCCGCCCGGCAGCCCCGGCGAGCCGGCGGCAGTTCGGTACCGGCTGCGTCGACACGGCACCTACGGCGCGGTCGTAGACTGCGGCGTCGTGGGTGAAGGATCAGCGAACACAGCGCGGGCGACCGCAACGAACCCTGCGGCGGCCGGTTCGCGCCAGGGCGTCCTGGCGTCGCGCCGGCGCCGACGCCTCGCACGATGAGGGCGCGGCGGCAGGCGTGGTGGCTCGGCCTCCCTGCGACGCTGGTGTTCGTGGTCTTCAGCCTGGTGCCGCTGCTCAGCGTCGCACGCTACGCGACCTGGCGCTGGAGCGGGACCGCCGAGCCGATCTCGATCGGCAGCGCGAACCTGGCGCGCCTCGTCCGCGATGAGGCGCTCTGGCAGTCGCTCGGCACCACCTTGCTGTTCGGGCTCATCGTGCTGCCGGCGTTCCTGGCACTGTCGCTGGCGGTCGCCCTGGCGATCGAGGGGCTGCGCGTCGAGCGCTTCGTCAAGGCGCTCCTGTTCGCGCCCGGGCTCGTGACGGTGGGGGGCTCGGCGATCGCCTGGTACCTGCTCTACGATCCCGACTTCGGCGTGATGGTCGAGCTGACCGGGTTGCGGCTGCCGTGGACGTCCCAACCCGGCGCCGCGCTGCTCTTCGTCGTGCTGTTCACGCTGTGGCAGCAGACCGGCTACGGGGTCCTCGTCATGTCGGCGGCACTGCGCGGCATCCCACGCGAGGTCAAGGAGGCCGCCCGGATCGATGGCGCCCACGAGGGCGAACTGCGGCGCTTCGTGATCGTGCCGCTGCTGCGACCGACGCTGGCCTTCCTGACGATCGTCGGCAGCGTGCTGGCGTTGCAGTCGTACACAGCGGTCTACCTGTTGACCCGCGGCGGGCCGTTCGGCAGCACCCGCGTGCTGGGCTACTACCTCTACGAGGTGGCCTTCGAGCGCTTCGAGCTCGGCTATGGTGCGGCGATCACGCTGTTCGTGCTCGTCTTCACCCTGATCGTCGCCGTCGCCCAGGCCCGGGTGCTCGTCGGACGCGGCGTCAGGGGCGCGCACTGATGCTCCTCATGCGACTGGTCACGGTGGCCATGTGCCTCTTCGTCGCACTGCCGCTCGCCTGGCTGGTGTACGCCGCGTTCATCCCGGCCGAAGCGCTCGTGCGCGCGAACCTGGCGACCTTCGGGTTCAGCCTCGAGAACTTCGCGGCGCTCGCGAACAGCGGCCTGTGGCGCGCGCTGGCGATCTCCTTCACCGCGTCGGGCTTGGCGGTGCTCGCCCAGCTCACGTTCGGCCTCGGGGCCGCCTACGCGATCCGCAATGGCGCGCGCCTGCTGGGGCTGGTCCTGGTGCTGCTGGCGCTGCCGAGCGAGCTGTTGCTGGTGCCGCTGTACCGCCAGCTGCAGACGCTCTTGCTCATCGACACGCTGTGGGCGCTGGTGGTGCCGTTCCTCGCCAGCCCGCTGGTGGTGTTCTTGCTCCTGCAGGCGCTGCGGCGCCTCCCGTGGGAGCTGGTCGAGGCTGCCCGCCTCGACGGTGCGAGCGAGCCCTTGATCCTGGCGCGCGTGGTGGCGCCCATCGTGCGACCGGAACTGCTCGCCGCCGCGGTGCTGGCTTTCGCCGCGCACTGGAACCTGGTGCTCTACCCGCGCGTGATGACCACCGAGGCGCTCTGGACGGTGCAGGTGTTCCTCACCGATCTGCTGCGCACACGCCCGTTCGAATGGGGACTCCTCGGCGCCGCCGCGCTGGTCGCGAGCACGCCGATCATGATCCTCTACCTCGTGTTCGAGAAACGCATCGTCGCGACGTTCGAGGCGGGGTTCCGCTCGTGAACCGCGTCGCCGACGAAACCACCACCCGCCTCGGAGGGAGCCGCATGAGCAAGATCGACCGGGCCCTGATCACCGTACTCCTCGCCGCCGCGCTGACGAGCGCAGCGGCGCAGACGACCGTCACGTTCTGGCACTCCATGGGTGCCGTCGAGGAGACCGTCGCCGCGCTCACCGAGACGTTCAACGCCTCGCAGGACCGCTACCGGGTCGAGAGTCGCATGGTGGGCTCGTACAACGACGCCCAGACGCGTCTGATCGCCGCGTTCGGCACCGCCGACGAGCCGACGCTGTTCCAGGCCGAGATCGGGTTCTTCCCGCAGCTCGTGGGCGACGGCGCCGTCCAGGACCTGCAGGCCCTCGTCGACCCGCTGAGCGAGGCGTTCGTGGGCGACTTCTTCGACGGCTTGTGGCGCTACGGCGAGCTGGCGGGCGGCCGCTTCGGGCTGCCCTGGAACAGCTCCACACCCGTGATGTACTACAACGCCGATGCACTCCGTCGAGCCGGGCTGCAACCGCCCACCACCTGGGAGGCGTTCGCCGAGACGGCCAGCGCGCTCACCTCGAGGCAGGCGCAGGGCGCGATGTTCGTCGGCGACTCGTGGCTGTTCGAGATGATGGTGCTCAGCCTCGGCGGCGAACTGGTGCTCGAAGACGGGACGCCGAACTTCGAGAGCGCCGAGGCGCTCGAGGCCTTGACGCTGCTGCAGCAGCTCGTCCGCAGCGGCGATCTCGCCTTCCACGCTGCCGGCCAGGACACCACCGCGATCCTCACGTTCATCCGTACCCGAACCCTCATGACCTTCGCCAGCATCGCCAACTGGCCCGACGTGCGTCGCTTCTCGGTCGCCTTCGACGTCGCGGCGGCACCGGTACCGATGCGCGAGGGAGGCCGCGTACCGCTCGGCGGCGCACAACTGGTGGTGATGCGCAACGCCAGCGAGGCCGAGCGCGACGGAGCGTTCGCCTTCTGGCTCCACCTGATGGAGCCCGAGCACCTCGCTACCTGGATCGAGGCCTCGTACTACATCCCCGTGAGGCGCGCCGCGCTGCCGCTGCTCGAGGACTTCTACGCGGCCGACCCGAACCGGGCGGCGGCCCTCGCCCAGCTCGAAGTCGCCGTCCCGCGCCCGCGCCTGAGCGCCTTCAACGCCTGGCGCCGACTCCTCGACGATGCCATGGAACGAAGCCTGCGCGGCACGCAGCGTCCGGCCGACGCCCTGGCCGAAGCACAGCGCCGCGCCCTGGAGGTCCGCTGATGCGTCTCGGTTTCTCGCCCGTCACGGCCCAGATGCTCGATCTCGACGCCGCCTTCGCGCTCGCGGACGAGCTCGCGCTCCAGTTCGTCGAACTGAGCGCCGATCTGTTCGAGATCGCCCCGGCCCTCCAGGACCCCGAGCGCGTGCGCTCGCTGTGCCGCAGCACCGGGATCGGTGTGACCAGCCACCTCAGCTACGTCGACCTGAACCTGACCTCGTTGATCCCGGCGGCCCGACGCACGTCGGTGGAACGCAGCCTGCGCGGACTCGAGTACGCCGAGATCGTCGGCGCGAGCTGCGCTGTGCTGCACAGCGGCATGCACTACCTGCACCATCCCCAGGCCGACCCGCTGGCGCACGAGGCCTTGGCCTCGTCGCTACGGGAGCTCGAGGGGGCCAGCGTGCCGATCGTGCTGGAGAACCTCGGCCTCACCGAGAACGACTTCCTGCGCGGTTCGCGTGAACTGCACGACGTGACGCGCACCCATGGCATGCGCAACTGCGTCGACTTCGGCCATGCCCACATCGAAGCGACCAGGACCGGCCTGACCAGCATCGACGACTACCTCGAGACGCTCGGCTCGGACGTGATCCACCTGCACCTACACAACAACCACGGTGTGCGCGACGAGCACCTCGCCACCGACGCGGGCACCATCGACTACCGTGACTACCGCGACTTCTTGGCGAACTTCGCTGGCACGATCTGCCTGGAGATCCTCACCGGTGAGCCCGGCATCCGCGCGAGCGTCGCGCATCTGCGTGAGCTGCTGGAGCCGCGCGGGTGACGCCCACCTACGCCCTGGTCGCGCTGGGGCTCGGCCTGCTGGGGTTCGTCGCCATCGAGATCGCCGGCGCGGTCTTCGGCGTCCGCACGGCGATGGGCCCCTCGATCTGGCTCGATGGCGCCGCCTTCGCGCTCGCGACGCTGCTGTTGGCGGCCCTGTTCGCGCCCCTGCTCCGCCGCGCCCGGGGTTGGCGGGTCGCCCCGCTGCTGCTCGGCTTCCTCCTCGTCTACGCGCCGTTGACCGCGCTCATCGCCGGAGCCATCGACCTGAGCCTGACCGGCGGCTGGGCGTCTGCGAGCCTGGTACGTGCAGCGCTGATCGCAACGCCGGTCAACCTGGTGGTCACCTTCACGCTGGAGCTGCCCTTCGTCGCTCTGCCGCTGGGGGTGGCGAGCGTACTGGTGCTGTGGCGCTTGGCCCGGCGGCGCGGCGAACGCGCGGTCTGAGCGTCCGGGGGCCGCCGGTCGACGCTCGCAGGCTCGCCGGGCCACGTTGGGTGGTGGTGGTACGCTCGCGCATGGATCACGATTATGCCCTCCTGCAACGCCTCTCCGAAGCCCCCGGCATCCCCGGCCGCGAAGATGCGGTCCGCGATCTGATCCGGCGCGCCCTCGGTCCGCTCGCGCAGCGTAGCCGGGTCGACGCCCTGGGGAACCTGATCGTCGACGCGGGCGGTCCCGAAGGCGCGCCGCTGGTGATGATCAGCGCCCACATGGACGAGATCGGTTTCGTCGTCCGCCACGTCGACGACCGCGGCTTCCTGCGACTCCACAACCTCGGCGGCTTCGACACCCGCAATCTCTTCGCGCGGCTCGTGCTCGTCCACGGTCGGCACGGCAGCCCGCGCGTGGGCGTGCTCAACCCCGGCGTGATGCCGGTGCACATCGCGAGCGCCGAGGACAAGAAGAAGGTTCCCGAGCTGAGCGACTTCGTCGTCGACCTCGGCCTCGCGGCCGAGACGGTGAAGGCCGAGGTACGCGTCGGCGACATGGTCACCCTGCACCAACCCTTCGTCGACCTGGGTGACGCGGTCGTCGGCAAGGCGCTCGACGACCGCAGCGGCTGCTGGGTCCTGCTCGAGACGCTCGCGCGCCTCGAGTCGCCCGCCGTGCGCGTGGTGGGCGTGTTCAGCGTGCAGGAGGAGGTGGGCCTGCGCGGCGCCATCACCAGTTCGTTCGCCCTGGAGCCCGATGTCGGCATCGCCCTCGACACCACGCTGGCGGTGGACACACCGGGCACGCCGGAACACCTTCGCGTCACGAGCTTGGGCGCTGGGGTTGGCATCAAGGTGAGCGACAGCTCGATGGTCAGCCATGGTTGGTTGGTGGACGCCATGGCGGCACTCGCGACCGAGCACGGCATCCCCCACCAGTTCGAGGTGCTCCCGCGTGGTGGCACCGACGGCGGCGCCATCCAGCGAAGCCGCGGCGGCGTCGCCAGCATCACGCTCTCCAACCCGTCACGCTACGTTCACACGGTCACGGAGATGCTCGCCAAGCGCGATCTGGAGGCGGCCGTAGCCCTGCTCAAGCGCTTCTTGTCGACGCCCGGCGCGGCGCTGCCAGCCGCCGCAGACGCCTGAACTCGCATTCGCGTTGAACCGACCCACGGCGGTCTCACCGCTACAATCGCGTCATGCTGGAGTGGCTCACCGAATACGGCGAGGTGCTGTCGACGCTGTCGTCGCTCGGCATGCTCGTCATCTGGATCCTCTACCTGCAGCTCTTCTTCCAGATGTACCGCAAGCAGCGGCGCCCGCACCTGCTGATCCACCAGGCCGGCGGCTTCGACCTCCACAGTCGCTGCGTGATCGCCAACATGAGCGAGACTGCCGTGCACGTCGCGGCGGTGATGGTCGACGTCGAGCGTGAGGGCCAGTGCCAGACCTTCCAGCCACGCCCGGACTGGGACCGTGACGAGCACGGTCCGCTGGCCGACACCCGGCAGGGCCCGTTGCCCACGGCGGCCTACATCGACGTCGGCTCCTTCGCTGCGCTGCTCGACGCGGCCGATGGCTCCCATCGACCCGACGACGCGACCGACGCCGACGTCGTCGTGCGGGTGGTGGCGTTCGTCGGGTCCGAGCTCTACCCCACCGGCGCACAGCGGCGCTTCGCCGTCCGCGGCAGCCGCGGCGACGCCAGCGTGAAGCCAGAGTCCGCGATCCCGCAGCAGTTCTCCAGCGGCCGGCAGCGACGCATCGCACGCCGTTGGTTGCTCGAGGCGCAGGACCTCGACGCGGACGCACGTGCCACCCCGACCGTGACGCACGACGGTGACGGATGAGCGCAGTCGTAGGGCGAGCGGGCAGACACCCGCGGCGCTCGAGCCACGACGCGGTGTCGACGGTCACGCGGGTTGCGTGATGCCCCGATCGCCGTCGCGCTCGCGCCGGGCGAGCACCTGCGTCAACTCGCCGCCGATCAGCACGATCTGGGCCGAGATGTACACCCACAGCAGCAAGACGACCAGCGAACCCGCGGCGCCGTAGGCGCTCTCGACCGCGACGTTGGAGACGTAGATACCGAACGCCCAACTGCCGAGCACGAACAGCGCCGCCGTGACGATCGAGCCGATGACGACGGCTCGCCTGGGTACCTCGGCATTCGGGAGCAGCGAGAACACGATCCCGAACACCAGCACCAGCGCGGCGAACGCCACCAGCCGGTTGAGCCACAGCCACACGGCGGCGCCGCCCGGCAAGAGGTGGTCCGCAGCCGAGACGGCGGCGCTCACGACGGTGGTCAGGAAGAACGCGACGAGCAGGAGCAGGCCGATCGCCAGGATGAGCCCCAGTGACTTCACCCGCATCACCACGACGTTCATCACGCTCCCCCACTTCGACTCGGGCTCGGGTTCGGTCTTCCAGATGATGTTGAGCGCCCGCTGCAGCTGGTGGAAGAGCGTGGTGGCGGCGAACAGCAGCACCGCGATGCCGATGATGGTGGCGACGACCCCGCCCCCTTCCTCGTCCTGGGCCTCGATCATCGTCTCGACCATCTCGGCCCCCTGCTCACCAACCACCTCCTGGACCAAGTTCAGCACCGTCGTCTGCGCCTCTCCGGCGCCGAAGAAGACCAGCACGTAGATGACGATGATGAGCAGCGGCGCCAGCGAGAAGACGCTGAAGTAGGCGAGCGCGGCAGCGAGCAGGGCGACGTTGTCGTCGCCGTACTCCTTGGCGGTCTGCTTGAGGATGTCGAGCATGGCGCCCTCCGGCGTGGTCGAGCTCTCAACGCCCGTCCGAGAAGGGCGTTTCCAGAGCCCGGGCGACTGCGGCGTCGCCGTGCGCTGCGAACGTACGGGCATGGCCGATGGGGCTGCGGCCCCTCACGCGCATGCCGTGCTCGTATACCAGCTGTGCGCCGTACCAGCCCGAGAGCAGCAGCGCCGTATTGCCGAGCAGCGAGAGCAGCCCGGGCCCGCGCCCGGGCGAACGGCGCCGACGGCGCCGCCGGCGCATCAGCAGCTCCGCGCCGAAGAGCCCGATGAGCCCGAGGTTCATGCCGCCATGCAGACGCGCCATGGGCTTGGCGGGATGATCCTCGGGGATCTCCAGGTAGTCCATGGCGCCGGCGGCCGCGGCCGCGGCCGCGCCGACCACGGCACCCTGCAAGGCGAGTTCGGCGGCATCGGCGAAGCGCTTCTCACCCTTGACACCATGCAGCACCTCGAGCACCAGGCTGAACGGGAACAGGGCGATCGGGAACGTCACGAGCTGCGGGTGCGCGGGATGCCCCGCGATGGTGCTCTTCGGCATGGCGCTACTCCCTGGGAGGAACGGCTCAGGTGTCGATCTCGAAGCGCAGCGTGTAGTTGTCGAGCGTGCTGGGCATGGGATGGGTGGCATAGAGCTTCGCCGGAGCGGCTTGGCGGTAGTGCGCGCCGCGCAGCAGTTCGGCCAGCATCGTACTCGTGAGCATCAGGACGAGGTGCTCGCCTGGGCAGCCGACCGGGCCCTGGCTGAAGGGGACGAGGGGCCAATCCGCGCTGGTGCGGTCGCCACTCCAGACCTCGGGCGTGAAGCGGTGGGCGTAGGCGAGGTGCCGGTCGTCGCGGTGGAAGTAGGGGGCATAGATCAGGAGGCCGGTGCCGGCCGGCATGATGCCGTCCTCCCACTCGGTCTCCTCGCGCGTCTGACGCAGGATCGCGGGCGTGGTGGGCCACAGCCGCAGCGACTCGAGTACGCACTGGCGCAGGAACGGCAGCTCTGGTCGACGGTCTTGCTCGGCGACGTCGTCTCGCACGCGAACTTCGTGCTCCGGATGCGCCGCCAGCAGGGCCAACGTCCGGAAGGTGGTCATGCCCGCCGGATCGATCGCGAACAGCCAATGCGGGATCTGATGATCCGGCGCCGTCATGGCCGTGACGGGGGTCTGGGCCATCACGCCCGCGAGGCTCTCGGGATCGGCCGCGTCGAGGTAGGCGTTCAGGCGCTCGAAGAACCGCTCCTTGAGAGCCCGTCGCTGCGGCTGCAGGAACGCGAGGTTCGCGTAGGCTCGGAGCTGCTCGTGCATGCGCGTGAAGGCACGATCAAAGCGAGCGGCGTCGCCCAGCATCACCCGCCGCGCCACGCGGAACCAGCCGTCGGCGAAGACGCGCCAGTCCAGCATGCCGCGCCCACGGGCGTCGGCGAGCAGCGTGTGCGTCTCCTCCTCGATCACCGCGCGGAAGCGCTCGGCCAGACGGTGCATGGGCCGCGGCGTGTCGAGCA
Source organism: Trueperaceae bacterium (assembly GCA_007130855.1). Taxonomy (GTDB): domain Bacteria; phylum Deinococcota; class Deinococci; order Deinococcales; family Trueperaceae; genus CSSed10-48. The sequence goes on from SLRS01000018.1 coordinate 11,464, forward strand.
CCGCTTCGTTGAAACGACGGCGGTCGACGCGTTCGGCACCGCTCGAGATCAGCACGGCCTTCGGCTGGAAGTGCGCGAGCGAGGCGCGCTTCTCGCTGCTGTCGGCAGCGAACGGGTCGGGTGAGGCGTCGAGGATGCGATGCACGTGGTGCGGGGCCAGCACCAGCGCCTGCTTGAGCAGCGGCAGGCGCATCAGCAAGGGCCCGTCTCCGTAGCGGTCGTGCAGGCGCTGCATCCGGCGCACCGCCGTCCCCACCAGATCGTGACGCTCGGCGAGCCCTACCACGCGCGGCCGGCGGATGATGGGCCCCTTGGCGAGCGTCGGCAACAGGACCTCCTTGGTGATGGCCACCGTGTCGCCGAGGCTCGCGGTCGGGATCGAGCGGCGTCCGTTTGCGTTCATGGCGAGCACGCCTCGCCTGCGCGTGCCGCGTACCGCTGGCTGCGCCCCATCCGTATCATGGTCTCGCCTCGAGTGGCTGCATACCGCGATGCTATGCGTCCTGGACGCGCCTGTCAACGCTCGGCACTACCTAGACGATTTGTCGATGGAATCAACTCCGGCGCGCTTTGCCGCTGTGCGATGCGAGGCCCTGGTGTCGCCGACCAGTGACCGACCGGCCACCCGTCCGACCCGCGCCGGCTTCGAGCGACCGGCACCGCCCGGCCGGTGATAGCCTGGGCGGTGATGACGACGCGACCACGCATGGTTGCAGCCCGGGCGGCCTCATGGTGGGTCGTGGTCTCGGCAGCCCCCTTGCTGTTGGGGCTCGCGCTGGCGCTGGCGCTCGCTGCCGACGCCGGGCAGGGCCCGCCGGCGGCGGCCGACGACGGCTTGGCGGCGCAGCTCGAGCGCGGCCGTGAAGTCTACGCCTTCAGTTGCACCACCTGCCACGGCGCCACGGGTGCGGGATTCGCAGAAGCGCGCGCCGCCTTCCCTGCCGACCACTACGACTGCATCCGCTGCCACGGACCGCGGAACCCTCCCCAGATGACACCGCAGCAGATCGAGCTGTCACAGTCGGTGTTCTCGCTCGGCGTTGCACCGCCGCTGGCCGACGCCGACGCACTGGCGCGATTCGGGACTGCCGCAGCGCTCTACGCCTACGTGCGCGCGACCATGCCGCGCTGGGACCCCGGGCGCTTGGCAGACGACGCCTACCTCGACGTCACCGCCTTCGTCTTGCACCTGGCGGGCATCCACCCGTCCGACGCGCCGCTGCGCTTCGAGACGCTGGCGACGGTGCCACTTCCCGCTGCTCGGCCCCAGCCCTGAGCCTCGCGGGCCGCCGCCTCCAGCGCGGGCCCGGCCGCAGGCTCAGTCCGTGCGCCGTGGGTCGAGGGCGTCGCGCAGTCCGTCGCCGACCATGTTCAGCGCCAGCACGGTGACGACGATGGCGAGTCCGGGGTAGGTGACGGCCCAGTGTGCGTCGCGGATGTACTGTCGAGCGCTGTTGAGCATGCTGCCCCACTCCGCCGTGGGTGGTTGGGCACCGAGGCCGAGGAACGACAGTCCCGCGGCGGAGAGGATCGCCCCTGCCAACGACAGCGTCACCTGGACGATCACGGGACTCAGCGAGTTCGGGACCACGTGCTTGAACATGATCCGGTTGTCGCCCGAGCCCGCCGCCTGCGCCGCGGTGACGTAGTCCATCTCGATCACCGTCAACACCGCACTCCGGGTGATCCTGGCGAACTGCGGTATGTAGGCGATGCCCACCGCGATCATCACGTTCACGAGACTCGGACCCAGAGCCGCCACGATCGCCAGCGCCAGGAGGAACCCCGGCAACGCCAGCAGCACGTCCACGACGTAGGAAACCGCGGTGTCCACCCAGCGTCCGTAGAACGCGGCCAAGAGCCCCATCAGGCCGCCCACGCTCAGCGCGATGCCGACCGCGATGAAGCCCACCTGCAGGGAGACGCGGCCGCCGTGGATGATGCGCGAGAGGAGGTCGCGGCCGAAGTGGTCGGTGCCGAGGATGTGCTCCGCGCTGGGGGGCTGCAGGCGCGCCCGCAGGTTCTGCTGGTTGGGTGGGTACGGGCTCACGACGTCCGCGAACACGGCCGCGAACAGGATGATGAGGAGCACGACGCTGCCGATCGCCATGCGCGGGCTGGAGCGCATGACGCTCCAGAAGGAGCGCGCCCCGCGCGCGCGTTTCCGCACCGTCGTCGTTTCGGTCGCGGCCATGTCAGCTGTACCGCGTCTTCAGGCGCGGGTCGAGGTAGGCGTAGAGCACGTCGGTGAACAGGTTGACCAGGGCGTACAGCAACGCGAACACCATCACCACACCCTGCACGGTGGGAAAGTCCTTGGAGCGGATGGAGTCGACCGCCAGGCGCCCGATCCCTGGCCACGAGAAGATCGTCTCGGTGATGACGGCGCCCGAGAGCAGTTGACCGAACTGCAGGCCGATCACGGTGACGATGGGGATCATGGCGTTGCGGAGCGCGTGCCGGTAGATCATCGAGCGTGGATGCACGCCCTTGGAACGCGCCGTGCGGACGTAGTCCTGGCTGAGGGTCTCGAGCATCGTGGCGCGCGTCATGCGGGTGATGGCAGCGATCGCGCTGGTGCCCAGCGTGATGACCGGCAGGATGTAGTACTGCCACCCACCGAGCCTCCCCGAAGGCGGTAGCCATCCGAGCGCCACCGCGAACACCAAGATCAACACCAGTCCCTGCCAGAACACAGGCATCGCCAGCCCGCCGAACGCCGCGACCGTGGCCACGTGATCGACGGCGCTGTTGGGTCGCGTGGCCGACAGCACCCCCAGAGGCACACCTATGGCGATCGACAGCAGCGTGGCGAGCAGCGCCAACTCGATGGTCGCGGGCAGCCGCGCCATGACCTCGCGGGTCACGGGACGACCCGAGCGGATGGAGCGCCCGAAGTCGAGCTGGACGACGCGTCCCAACCAGATCCCGTACTGCACGTAAGCCGGTTCGTTCAGACCGAGACGCTCCCGCAGCGCCTCGAGCTCGGCCTGTGGAGCGTTCTCACCCAGCATCAGGATGGCGGCGTCTCCGGGCGTCAGGAACATGATCCCGAAGACGATGATGGTGACCCCGAAGAGGATCGGGATCAGGAGGATTATGCGGCGGAAGATATACTTGAGCAAGGTAGCTTCTATCCCGACTCGTCCCCCGGTCGCGGGGGAGGTTCGTTCGGGTGGGGCCGACCGTTGCCGGCCCCACCCGAACATGCTCCGAGGGCCGGGTCGCAGCGCCCGATCGCGAGGCGCTACGAACCCAGCCAAGATGGCGTCAGTTCTTGCTGACGTTGTACAGGCGGTGGTGACCCGCCGGGTGCGGCACGAAGCCGCTCACGTTCGGCTGGGTGCCATTCACCTCGAGCGTGAGGTAGAGGAAGACCCAAGGAGCCTCCTCGGCGATGATCTCCTGCACCTCGAGGTAGTACTCGACGCGGAGGTCCGGGTCGGCCTCGGTGCGACCCAGGTCGAGCAGCTCGTCGACGCGCGGGTTCGACCAGAAGGTACGGTTGCCGGCCGAGCCGAAGTTGCTGCTGTGGAACAGCGCGTAGAGGCCGTAGTCGGCGTCGCCGGTCACGGTCACCCAGCCGAGGATGAACATGTCGTGGGCGCCCGCGGCGGTGTCGGCCAGGTAGGTCGACCACTCGAGCACCTGCACGTCGACATCGATGCCGACCTCACCCAACTGCGCCTGCATGATCTCGGCGATCTGGATGCGGATCGGGTTGTCGTTCGTCCACAACGAGGTCGAGAAGCCGTCGGGGTAACCGGCCTCGGCGAGCAGCTGGCGCGCCCGCTCGGGATCGTAATCGTAGGGCTCGAGGTCGGTGTGGGCACCGAACACCATGTCGGAGATGGGGCTGGTGGCAACGCTGCCGAAGCCCTCGAGGATCGCGTCGATCATCGGCTCGACGTCGACGGCATGGTTGATCGCCTGACGGACGCGGACGTCGTCGAACGGCTCCTTCTGGAAGTTGAAGCCGACGTAGGCCGTCGACAGGGTCGGTTGCTGGGTAACGATGAGGTTCGGGTTCTCGATCGCCCGCATGGCGTCGCGCGGTGACGTGTTGAGTTCGAAGGCGATGTCGACGGCGCCGGCCTCGAGCTCGATGGCGCGCACCGTGCCCTCGGTGATCGGGCGGAAGATGACGCGCTCGGGCAGCACGTCGCCGCCCCACCAGTCGTCGTTGCGCTCGAGGATGATCTGCGAGGCGATCTCCCACTCGACGAACTTGAACGGGCCCGTGCCGACCACCACTTCGGTGCCGTAATCCTCGCCGGCGTCCGTGACGACCTGCTCGCTCAGGATCGACGTTGCGGTGTGCGCCAGGTGCGACAGGATCGGCGCGAACGGGGTTCCCGTGGTGACGCGAACGGTCAGCTCGTCGACGGCTTCGACCGTGTCGACGAAGCCGAGGATGAACGCGCCGGGCGCGGCGACGGCTGGGTCACGCAAGCTGTTGAGCGTGAACACGACGTCAGCGGCCGTGAGCGGATCGCCGTTGTGGAACACCACGCCCGACCGGATGGCGAACTCCCAGGTCAGGTCGTCGATCTGCGTCCAGCTCTCGGCCAGACCGGGCTCGAGCTCGAGCTCCTCGTTCTGCACGATGAGCGTGTCGTAGATTTGCCGCATCACGCGGGCCGAGGGCTGATCGTTGGTGTCGTGCGGGCTCAGGCTCACCGCGTCCGACGTGGCTGCGACGGTGAGCGTGAAGGCGTGGGCCCCGCCTAGGGCGAACGCCGCGACGGCGATGAGCAGCAGAACTCGTCTCATGTTCCTCCTCTATTCCTTGTCAAACCTGGTCCGCGCATGCGTGCTGCAGGGACCGGTAAGCCTATCCTATTGCACGCAGGGCGCTCGATGTGAGATATCTCCTCACCGCTCCTTGGTGTTCCGAAGCCGAGCGCCGCGAGCGCCGGCCCTCAGGGCGCGGTGACGCACAGCAGCAGCAGCGCTGGCTCCTCCGCATCGAGCGCGTGCGGCACCCGTGGCTCGAGGCCTAGGAAGCTGCCTGCGCGCATGGTCACGGTGTGCTCACCCACGCGCACGCGCATGGTCCCCTCGAGCAGCTGCAACGTCGCGGCATGGCCCGAGGTGTGCTCGGTCATCCCCTGCCCGGCGTCGAAGCGAAACAGCGTCACCTTGCAGCCGTGGGCCCGGAACAGGGTCCGGCTGGCGATCCCACCCGTGACCAGGTCGGGCAGGGCCTGGGCGAGCGAGGCGAAGTACTCGGGGGGCTCGGACGCGTTGGTTGGGTCACGCTGCCGGGCGTCGGTCATACCGGCTCCTCTCAGTGGCTCGCGCGCTGGTCGATCGCCTGGTGATGCCAGGAGTCTACGCCCTGCCGAGCGTCGCCGAGGCCACGCCGCGTTACCGCGCCGGGCCCACGTCGGGACGGGGCAGGCCCGAGCGAGCGTTCAATGCTGCCGGTGCGGGTCGAGCGCGTCGCGCAGGCCGTCACCCAGGAAGTTGATCGACAGCACGGTGATCACGATCAAGACGCCGGGAGGGAACGCCAACCAGGGAGCGTAGAAGATGTAGGTCTGGGCGTTGGTCAGCATGTTGCCCCAGGTCGAGACGGGCGGCTGGATGCCGAAGCCCAGGAACGACAGCGCCGCCTCGACCAAGATGGCGATGCCCACCTGCAGCGTCCCCTCGACGATGATCGGCGCCATCGCGTTGGGCACCAGGTGCTTGAACATGATGCTGGCGTTGGATGACCCCAGGGCCTGGGCCGCCATCGTGAACTCCTGCTCACGCAGTGAGAGGAATGCGGCGCGGACCAGCCGCGCGGTGGTGATCCAGCCGAAGATCACCAGGATCAGGATGATGATCACGACGCTCGACGCGGTACCGAAGGTGGCGTACATCCAGTTGCCGATCGGCGCCCGGGGGTCACGCAGGATCGCCGAGAGCACCAGCAGGATCGGCAGCGACGGCAGCGTGAGCATGAAGTCGATCAGGCGGCTGATCACGATGTCGAGGTCGAGCCGGAACTGCGTCGTCACGCCACGCCACGCCACGTAGGCGATCGCGAGCCAGACGACCGCGAGGCCGATCGTCGAGAGGATGGCGTTGGTGCTCCACTCCCCGGCGAACCCCGCGCGGACCGGCGTCGAGGCGAGTGTCCACGAGATCCTACCCACGAAGTACAGCAGCCCGAAGAGCAGCGCCCATGAGGCCACCCGCCAGAGTGCGAACGGCATGCGCCAGCCGCCCTCTTCGGCTGCGAACGGCCCCACGTAGAAGCGCAGCGGGCGCCCGGAGAAGTAGCCGGCGAGCGAGCCCATGATGGTGCCCACCAGCACGCTCGAGAAGGCCGCCAGGAAGCCGACCAACAGCGACACCCGCGAACCGTAGATCAGTCGCGAGAAGACGTCGCGTCCCAGATCGTCGGTGCCGAGCCAGTGCTGCGCCGACGGTGGCTGGAAGTACATCGCCCGCAAGCCGGCCCCGCGCGGCTGCGCCAGCGGGTCGTGCGGCGCCAGGTACGGCGCGGAGATAGCCGTCAGGATCAAGAGGATCAGGACGACGAGCGACACCATCGCGAGTCGGTGCCGAC
>SLRS01000021.1 GCA_007130855.1 Trueperaceae bacterium
CAGCACTTCGCCTACGCTCCAGAGCACGTCGCGCGGGGCGCCTAGGGCGAACGCACGTGGCGCTCGCAGGCGCCGCTGACGCCGCTTCGGCGGCGGCCTCCAGGGCGTGCGCCATGCTTGCGCGACGAACGTGTCAAGCGCTCCGGACCGGCACCGGTGCGAGCGTATGGCTAGGATGGTGGCCAGTGACCGCGCCGCAGCCCACCCCCAGGCGACCCTGCCAGCGCGCGTGCGCGCCGTGACGCTCTCGTCGTCGTTGAGCGCGCTGGTGGGTCCAGAGGCCATGGCGGCGACCGAAGTCGTGGCGGCGACGGCCGTCGAGCAGTACGGCGTGGGCGCGGCGAGCCTCTCGCGCCTTGGTGGTCTCGACACGATCAACTACCGCGTCGACGCAGGCGGCGGGCGGCGCTTCCTGCTGCGCCTGCACGATCCTGCCAGGCATGCGCCGGCGCTGGTGGCTTCCGAGTTGCAGTGGCTCGCGCACCTCACTGCCGACACCGAGTTGATCCTGCCCCGTCCGGTTCGCAACCGGCGCGGCCAGACGGTCACCGTCGTGGAGGCACCCCCCGGCCACGAGACCGTATGCACGCTGCTGCGCTGGGTGGAGGGCGAGCCGCTCGGTGGTGCCTTCACCGACGAACACGCGAGGCAAGCTGGCGAGGTGATGGCGCGGCTCCACGCCTCGGCGTTCCGGCCACCGCCCGGGTTCGCGCGCGAAGTCTGCGACGCGGCCTACTTCGCGCGCTGTCTCGAGCTCCTGCTCGCTGCTTGCGGGGAGGAGCTCGCCCCCGACGACGTGCGGGCCATGCAGCACGGGACGCGCGCGCTCACCGCGCTCGTGCGGCGCCTCCCGCGAACGCCCGCGACGTTCGGGCTGATCCATGCCGACTTCCATCCCGGCAACTACGTGATGCACGGCGACGAGCTGCGGGTGATCGACTTCGGTCGCTGCGCCTTCGGCTACCACGCGTTCGACATTGCAACGGCGCTCGAACTCGACGAGGCCCGGCGCAACGCCTTCCTGGCGGGCTACGCCTCGATCCGGCCGTGGCCGCCGGGGCTCGAGCGGCATCACGACGCGTTCGTCTGCCTGACCTACCTCGACAACCTCGGCTTCTTGGCGACGATCGGTCGCGAGCGCGCCTACGTGCTCGAGACCGTGCCGGCAGTGGCCGACGCGTTGGGGCGCTACGCCGAGCGCGCGAGCCGGCACGACACACCCGCCTGAGGGGCGAGGCCGCGGAGCGGGTGGCTCGGCCGGGGGACGGGGGCGGTGGCGAGCGAGTGCGCCCACGCCGCACCCGTTCGGGGCCCGGGGGCCATATGGCCCTGCTCGCGCGGATCGTGGGCAGCGATGATCGCTGAATGCCCGCACGCTCGGCGTTGACGACGAGACGGTACCCGTGGGCCCCACCGCCGAGCCGGGAGCCTTGACGTGGCCGTCGCGTTCGTAGGCGGCATCGGCGTCTTCCTCCTCGGGATGGTCCTGCTGACCGAGGGGCTCAGGGCCATGGCCGGCCGCTCGCTGAGGCGCGGCCTCGCGCGCTTCACGGGGGGCCGGATCTCGTCGGTGGTGTCCGGCGCCGTGGCGACCACCTTGGTGCAATCGTCGACCGCGACCACCATGACGACCATCGGCCTCGTGGCCGCTGGCCTGCTGCCGATGGTGAACGCGGTGGGGGTCATCCTGGGGGCGAACCTGGGCACCACCACGATGGCCTGGATCGTCGCCTACTTCGGTCTCAAGCTCGACATCTCGGCGATCGCGATGATCGCGGTGGCCCTCGGGGCGTTGATGCGCTTGCTGGGCCGCGGTCGGGTGGGCGTGGCGGGGCTGCCCCTCGCCGGCTTCGGCCTGCTGTTCGTGGGCATCGGCTTCATGCAGTCGGCCATGGCCGGGCTCGCCGACGTGGTCGACCTCGGTCGCATCTCCACCGGGTCGTTCGGCGGGCTCTTGCTGCTGGTGCTGATCGGCGCCGTCATGACGGTGGTGATGCAGGCGTCGGGAGCGGCCGTGGCCGCTACGCTCACCGCTCTCGCAGCGGGCGCCATCGGCCTCGAGCAGGCGGCGGCGCTGGTCATCGGCCAGAACATCGGCACCACGCCGAAGGCGCTGTTGGCGTCGCTCGGGGCGACCGCCCCCGCGCGCCGCACCGCCTGGGCGCACGTCGTGTTCAACATCGGGACGGGCGTGGTGGCCCTCGCCATCTTGCCGCTCTTCTTGGCGGCCGCCACGGCCTCGGTCGGCGGACGCGCCGAGAGCGATCCGGCCATCACGTTGGCCGTGTTCCACACCTTCTTCAACCTGCTCGGCGTGGCCCTGGTGTTGCCGTGGTTGGGCACCTTCACGCAACTGGTCTCCAAACTGGTACCGGAGCGCGGTCCGGTGCTGACCCGCTACCTCAGCCCGGCGGTCGCGGCGGACCCGCCCGTGGCCGTCAAGGCCGCGCGCACCACGTTGCTGATGTGCGCCGCGGAGATCGGCGACGAAGCCATGCTGCTCGCCACGCGCCCCGCGTCGGTGCGCGAGCAGCAGGCGGCGCGGCTGCGGTTGCAGCAGGTGCAAGGAGGTCTGGACGAGACCAGGACCTTCCTCGCCGACGTCCGCTCGGAGCCCACGCCCGAGGCCGCGCATCGTCGCCACGTCTCGGTCTTGCATGCGCTCGATCACCTGCAGGGCGCCATGGCACTGCTCGGACGCTCGGAGGCCCTCGACCAGTTCGCCAGGGACCCCGAGTTGGGCGAACTCCGTGAGATCACGCGCGTCTCGCTCGAGACCATGGTCGCCTGGTGCCCTGTGCTTGCGCCCGACGGTCCGGTGGACCATCTCCTCGAGCTGTTCGCGAGCATCCCGCCGCTACGGCGCCGTACCCGGCGCCGGGTCTTGCGCCTCGTCGCCACCGGCGATACCGATGCGGACGATGCCGAGCGGGCGCTCGAGGCCATCGCCTGGGCACAGGCGTTCAGCCACCATCTGATGCGCGCCGTGCACCACCTGCGCGAGCCCGCGCCGGGCGACGAGGCCTGAGCGGCGCCACGCGCGGCCACGCGCAGTCACCGCTCAGTGCGCCAGCGGGATGCCCGTGATGATCCGTTCGACCTCCTCGATGGTGGTCTGTTTCGGATCGACGTCGTTGGCCACGACCTTGCCACGCCGTAGCACCACGATGCGATCCACCACTTGGAACACGTGGTGGATGTTGTGCGCGATGAAGATCAACGAGTGACCGGAGTCGCGCGCGCCCCGCATGAACCGGAGCACACCCTGCGTCTCCTCGACGCCGAGGTTGTTGGTGGGCTCGTCCAGGACGATCAGATCGCTGTCGAAGTGGAGCGCACGCGCGATCGACACGGCCTGGCGCTCGCCACCCGACAGGTAGGAGACGGGGGTGGTCGCGGGGATGTCCTTGGTGATGCCGATGCGCTTGAGGAGGGTGCCGGCGACCGCGTTCATGGCGCGCTGATCCATGCGGTTGAAGATCGCCGGACCCTTGATGGGCTCGCGCCCGAGGAACACGTTGCGCGCGATCGAGAGCTGCGTCACGAGCGCCGAGTCCTGGTGGATGGTCTCGATCCCCAGGGCGATGGCGTCGGTGGTATTGCGAATCTGCACCTTCTTGCCGCGCATGTAGATCTCGCCGGTGGTGGCGGTGACGGTGCCGGAGAGGATCTTGATGAGCGTCGACTTGCCGGCGCCGTTGTCGCCGAGTAGACCGACGATTTCGTTCTCGCGGACCGAGAAGTCGACGCCGGCGAGCGCCGTCACCGGGCCGTACGACTTCGCGATCCCGACCATGCGTACCAGGTCTTCGGCCATGTCAGCCCGACCCCGCCGGATGCCTGCGCGCCAGGTAGGACTGCAGCGCCATCATGGTGAGGATGGTCACGCCGATGAAGATGTTGTAGGCCAACCCGGGAACGCCGATGAGCACGATGCCGTTGCGCATCATCCGCAGCATGAACACGCCCAGCACGGTGCCGAGGATGGTGCCTCGGCCGCCGCCCAGGGCCGTGCCGCCGATCACGACCATGGCGATCACTTCGAGTTCGTACCCGGTGCCGCTGTTGGGGTTCGCCGCGGCGACGCGGATGGAGGAGGTGATGCCGGCGTAGGCGGCCATGGAGGCGGTCAGGATGAAGAGCCAGGTCTTGGTCAGGCCCACGCGCACCCCGCGCGCCCGCGCCGAGACGGGGTTGCCGCCCGATGCCTGGATCCAGTTGCCGATCTTCGATTGGGTGAGGAGGTAGCCGAGCACCAGCGCGAAGCCGAGGAACCAGAAGATAGACGCGTACACCCGGAACTCGCCGATGTAGAAGCTGCCGGCGACGAGATCCATCAGCCACGACTCGGCCCGCCAGGTGCGTTGCGGGAAGCCGCTGGTGGTGTAGAGCGCGGTACCGCGGATGGTCATCATCATGCCGAGCGTCACCAGGAACGACGGGATCTTCAGGCGGGTGACGAACCAGCCGTTGACGAAGCCGATCGCCACCGCCACGAGCATGGCGGCGAGCATGGCGACCTCGAGCGTGGCGACGCCCTCGTTGAAGAGGGTCCACATCAGCACCGGGGTGAAGCCGAACACCGAGCCCACCGACAGGTCGAACTCGCCCGACGTCATCAGGATCGTCATGCCCAGGGCGATCATGCCGAGCTCGGGCGTGAACGCCAACAGGTTGCTGATGTTGCCGCGCGACAGGAAGTTGGGGGTGAGTGACGCGAACACGACGACGAGCACGACGACGAGGGTGAACGGCAGGAACTCCGGGGTGGAGGTCAGCCGTCTGGCGAGGATCGAGCCTGTTCGAGTGGCAGGGTTCATGAGCCCTTTCGTTGGGTGGGACGAGGCCGGCGATGTCACCAGCCTCGTCCTGCGGGTTGCGCTGGTCGACCCGATCAGTCCGACATGATGTCGAGGTAGAGGCCGGCGAGGTCGGCCTCGTAGAGCGTCCCGACGATGATGTCGAAGCCCGGCGGGATGCCGGCGGCGGCCATGGAGGCGACCGACAGGGCCATGTAGCTCGTGGCCTGCGGGTCCTGCCACATCGCGGCGTTGACGTAGCCGTCGAGCACCGCCTGGGCGGTATCGGCGGAGTTGCCCCAGCCGACCACCGGGATCTCGCCCGGGGCGACGCCGACTTGGTCGAACACGCGCGCGATGGAGCCGGTCACGAGGTCGCCGAGGCCGATGATGGCGTCGATGCGAGCGCGGTTCCCGAGCAGGTAGTCCGACATCCGGGTGATGATCTCGGCCTGGTCGAGCGTCGCCTCGGTCACTTCATAGGTGATCCCGAGCGGGTCGAACACGCTCGCGGCGCCGCCCGTGCCCAGCACCTGGTAGGTCGCGCCGGGGACCTCGACGGGCATCCACACGAAGTCGCCCGCCTGCACGAAGCCGTTGTCGACCAGGTACTGCGCCCAGCGGCGACCGATATCGTAGGTGTCGCCGCCGACGTAGGCATCACGGCCGCTGTCGGCGTCCTCGGTGTTCATGATGATGACCGGGATGCCGACGGCGTGCGCCTCGGCGATCACCTCGTCGAGCGTGCCCGGGTCGGGCGTGCTGGTGACGATGCCGGTCGCGCCGGCGGTGATGCCTGCCCGGAACGCTTCCTGGTGCGACGGAACGTCACCGCTGTGGAACGAGGCGTTGAGCGTGTTGCCGGTGTCCTCGGCCCACATCTCGGCCCCTTGCAGGAAGTACGTCCATACCGGGTCCGCCGGGTCCCCGTGCGAGATCCAGAAGAACGTTCCCTGGGCCAGGGTGAAGCCGAACAGCACGACGGTGACCAGGATGGCGGAGAGCTTGCTGCGCATACGAACCTCTTCCGTCGAGGTGAATGAAGTTTCGGTCGCTAGTGACCACCGCGCTCGGCCCGCCTCCTACGGGACGTCGAACGTGGCCTCGGGTACGGCATCCTCGACTAGAGACTACCTTCGTATGCTATGCCTGTCCCGAAGGCCTGTCAAGGACGCGAGGCGCGCGTCTGGGACGCTCATCCGAAGGCGTCGCCGGCGTACAGGGCGGCGCCCAGGGCCCCCGCCCGGGCACCCAGGGCGGCCGCCACCAGCGCCGGCCGATGGACCTCGGCGGTGCGGGCGTACGCCGCGAGCGTGCGCCGCAGCGGGTCGAACAATGCTTCGCCCAATCCGGCCATCCCACCGCCGATCACGATGCATTCCGGCGACATCAGGGTGGCGACGTCGGCGAGGCCGACCCCGAGCACGAGGGCGAGCCGCTCGAGGGCCTCGCGGCAGATCGGGTCGCCCGCCGCGGCCGCTGCGGCGATCAGTGCCGGTGTCACCGCCTCCAGTCGCCCGCCCGCCAGGCGCACCAGCGCCGGCACCGCCCCCTGGACGAACGGGCGCATCACGCTCGCGACCAGCGCCGGCGCCGAGGCGTAGGTCTCGATGCAGCCGTGGCTGCCGCAGCCGCAGCGCGGCCCGTGCGCGTCGAAGACGTGGTGGCCGAACTGGCCCGCGTTGCCCGAGGCGCCGAGGTGGACCCGCCCGTCGATCACCAGCCCGCCCCCGACACCCGTGCCGAGCGTCACGCCGAAGGCCGAGCGGGCGCCGGCCGCTGCGCCGACGCGCGCCTCGGCCAGGATGAAGGCGTGGGCGTCGTTCACCACCACGCCCGGCAGGCCGCAGGATCGCTCGAGGCGCTCGGCGACCGCCACACCACGCCAGCCCGGGGCGAAGTTCGGCAGCACGTCGATGCGGCCATCGCGCGTGAGCGTGCCGGGGATGCCGACCCCGAAGCCCAGCGCGGGTGCCTCCGTTGTCAGCGTTCGCAGCGCCCGCGCCAGGTCGTCCAGCACGGCATCGACCGGGCGAGCGGCGCCGGTCGGCAGCGTGCGGAACGCCTCGAGCTCGCGCGCCCCGCCACGCAGCCGACCGAGCTTGATGGCGGTGCCGCCGATGTCGATGCCGATCAGGCAGCGACCATCGGCGCCGCCCGGCGGCGCGCTCATGCGCCGACTATACTTTTCCCACCGAGGCAGCCGGCGCGGCGCGCTCGCTCCGGGCCCGCCCGCACGCGCCGAGCGTCACCGCTCCCGCCCGCCCGCGCCGACCGTTCCGAGGAGGACGCATGCCGCACGCAGGTTCCACCGACACGCTCGACGTCGCGCAACGTTATCTGGCCGAGGCGGAGCAGGTGCTGCAGCGCGTGCGCGATACCCAGCAGCCGGCGATCCGACGCGCCGCCCAGTGGTGCGCCGAGGCGATCGCGCGGCGGGGGCTGGTCCACCTCTTCGGCTCGGGCCACTCGCGCATGGCCGTCGAGGAGATGTTCCCGCGCTACGGCAGCTTCCCGGGCTTCCATCCCATCGTCGAGTTGTCGCTCACCAACCACACGCAGGTGGTCGGCGCCAACGGGCAGCGCCAGGCGATGGCCATCGAGCGCATGGAAGGGCTCGGCGAGGCCATCTTGAGCAATTTCGTGTTCCGCGACTTCGACGTGATGATCGTGTTCTCCACCTCGGGCAACAAGGGCGTCCCGGTCGACGTGGCGCTGGGTGCGAAGGCCCGGGGCCTCACGGTGATCGCGGTGATCGCGGCCGCCTACTCGGCCCTGCTCGCCTCGGAGCACAGTTCCGGGTGCAAACTCGCCGACATCGCCGACCTGGTGATCGACAACTGCGCCCTGCCGGGCGACAGCATGGTCGCGGTGCCTGGTGTCGACGTGCGGGTGGGACCCGGCTCCACCATCGGCAACACGGCGGTGGTGAACATGCTCAAGGTGCTCGTGGCCCAGGACCTGGCCGCCCGCGGGCAGCCACCGCTCGTGCTGGCGTCGGCGTTCGAGCTCGGCCGCGAGGCCTCGCGTGAACGCTTCGAGGCCACCTATGACGACTATCGTGAACGCGTGAAGGTGGTCTATGGCGGCTGAGCGCGGTGATCGGCTCACGGGCAAGCGCGTGCTCGTGACCGGCGCCTCGGGCATCGGCGCGGCCGCCGCCGGCCGCTGCCGCGCCGAGGGCGCGAGGGTGTTCGTGGCCGACAAGGACCCGGCGAGCGTCGACGCGCTGCGGGCGGCGCTGCCCGGTGTCGAGGGCGCGAGCGGCGACCTCGCCGACGAGGCTCGGGCCTGCTCGGTCGTGGCGCATGCCGTCGAGGCACTCGGTGGGCTCGACGTGCTGGTGAACGTGGCGGGCCTCTCGGGCCGGCGCTACGGCGACGGCCCGGTCCACCGCGCCAGCGCCGATGGCTGGGACGCGGTGATGTGGAGCAACGTCCGCTCGACCTACCTCATGTGTCGCTTCGGCCTGGCGCCGATGCTGCAGCAGCGGAGCGGCGCGATCGTCAACACCGGCTCGGTGCTCGCCTACGCACCCAACGCCGCGCACTTCGCGACGCACGCGTACGCCGCCTCCAAGGGCGCGATCCATGCGCTCACGCGCAGCATGGCCGCTGCCTACGCCGACCAGGGTGTGCGCGTCAACGCCGTCGCGCCGGGCCTGATCGCCACGCCGATGAGCGCACGGGCCCAGGCCGACCCCGAGGTGCTCGCCTACGTTCGTGAGCGGCAGCCGCTGCGGGGCACCGCCGGCGCGCCCAGCGACGTCGCCAACGCGATCCTCTACCTCGCCTCGGACGAGGCGAGCTTCGTGACCGGCGTCATCCTCGAGGTCGCGGGCGGCTGGAGCGTGGCCCGGTGAAGGCCGGCCCGACGGTCGATCTCCACTGGCGCGTGCCGCTGTGGGCGGCGTGCGACGTGGTGGTGATCGGCGGCGGCTCGGCCGGCTGCAGCGCCGCGGTCGCCGCCGCGGAGCAGGGTGCCGCGGTGGTGCTGGTCGAGCGTCAAGGCTTCCTCGGCGGCACCGGCGCGATGGTGCTCGACACCTTCTACGGCTTCTACACGCCCGGTAGCGTGGAGCACAAGGTGGTCGGCGGCGTCCCCGACCGGGTGATCGCGGGTCTCGAGCGGCGCGCGATGGTGCTGAAGCGACCCAACACGTACGGCGCCGGCGCGGGGCTCACCTACGATCCCGACACGCTCAAGCTGGTGTGGGACGAGCTGGCCGCGGCGGCCGGCGTCAACGTGCTGCATCACTGCACCTTCGTCGACGTGCTGCGCGAGGGCGACCGGGTGGTGGGTGTGGTGCTGGCCACCAAGCAGGGCCTGCGCGCATTGCGGGCACCGTCGCTGGTCGACGCCTCGGGCGACGCGGACGTCGCCGCGCGCGCGGGGGCACCGTTCGAGGACGCGGGTGCCGACGGCTCGGCCCAGTCGCTGACCACCACCTTCCGGATGTTCGACGTCGACGTCGCGGCCGCGCGCGCCTTTCCGAAAGAGGCGTTGTGGGCGCGTATGCGCGAAGTGGCCGAGCGCGGCGAGTACGACCTGCCGCGACGCGAGGGCAGCATCCACGCGACGCCTTTCGCGAACGTGATGCACACCAACCTGACGCGCGTCGCGGGCGTCGACGCCACCGATCCGGAGCAACTCTCGCGCGCCGAGCGCGAAGGCCGCCGGCAGGCGTTCGAGTACGCGCGCTTCCTGCGCGAGCACGTGCCGGGCTACGAGCGCGCCCACCTCGGCGGCCTGTCGGTGCAGATCGGCGTGCGCGAGAGCCGCCGTATCCGCGGCGAGTACTGGCTCAGCCGCGACGACGTGCTCGGCGCCGCGAGCTTCCCTGACGCGGTCGCCCGCTGCGGGGCGCCGATCGAGGAGCATCACGGCGGCGGCGATACGCGCTGGGAGTACCTACCCGACGGAGCGACCTACGACATCCCCTACCGCTGCTTGCTGCCGCGCGAGATCGAGGGCGTGGTGGTGGCCGGTCGCTGCCTCTCGGCCTCGCACGACGCCCATGCGTCGGTGCGCTCCATGGGGCAGTGCATGGCCATGGGGCAGGCCGCCGGCGTGGCCGCGGCGTTGGCGCAGGGCGGCAACCTGCGCGGTGTCGACGTGGGCGCCGTGCGCGAGCGACTCGTCGAGATGGGAGCAGTGCTGTGATCGTCCGCACCGTATTGGGAGACGTGGCGCCGGAGGCGCTCGGCCTCACCCTGGGGCACGAGCACCTGATCGCGCGCCCGCCGGCAGACGTCGAAGACGACCTGCGGCTCGACGACGAGGACGCGGCCGCCGCCGAGCTCGGCGCCTTCGCCGAGGCCGGCGGGAACGCCGTGGTGGAGATGACCACGGTCGACTACGGCCGCGACGTGGCCGCGTTGCGGCGGCTGTCGCGTCGCACCGGCGTGCACGTGATCGCCGCCACCGGCTTCAACAAGGGCCGCTTCAGCGATCCGATCGTGGCGCGTCATGACGACGAGGCGATCAGCGCCTGGATGATCGGCGAGGTGCGCGAGGGCGCCTTGCCCTACGGGCCCCCCGAACGCTTCTCGCTGGCCGCTTCGAAGGATACGGCCGAGTCGCCCGAGCGGGTCCCGCGCGACCTGGCGCCGAGGGCCCCGGCCGTGAAGGCGGGCCTGATCAAGGCCGGGACCGGCGCGGAGGGGGCGGGAGCGCAGGAGCGCCGCGTGCTGGCGGCGGCGATCGCTGCCCACCACGCCACCGGAGCGCCCATCGGCACGCATACCGAACGCGCGGTCTGGGCGCTGGAGCAAGCACGCACCTTCGTCGACGGCGGCGTGACGCCCCAGCAGGTGCTCATCGGCCATTGCGACTTCCGGCCCGAGCTGGCCTACCTGCTCGAGATCGCCGCCACCGGCGTCAACATCGGTCTCGACCAGTTCTCGAAGCGCAAGTACCTGTCGGACGAGGCGAGGGTCGGCCTGATCGTCGAGCTCGCCGCGGCGGGGCACCTGGAGCGGCTGATCCTCAGCGGCGACCTGGCACGGCGCAGCTACTGGCCGTCGTACGGGCACCGCGGTGCAGCCGGCTTCGCCCACATCCCGACGGTGGTGGCCGACATGCTGCGCGCCGCAGGCCTGAGCGAGCACGATCTGGCGCTGCTGTTGCGCGAGAACCCGCGCCGCTGGCTGAGCTTCGAGCCGCAGGAGGTGCGCTGACCATGACCGACGACGACGCCATCACTACGCCGCTCCTGCCCTACGAGTGGCCGGGCAGCGACGTCTATGGCGAGGAGGAGTTGGCGGCCGTGGCCGAGGTGCTGCGCTCGCGCAGCCCCTTCCGCTTCTACGGGCACGACCTCCAGCACTACGCCGATCGACTCGAGGCCGCCTACTGCCGTCGCCTCGGGCGACGCTCCTGCCTGGCGGTGAACAGCGGGACGTCGGCGTTGTCGATCGCCATGGCGATGCTCGACGTGGGACCGGGCGACGAGGTGATCCTGCCCGGCTACCTCTGGGTGTCGTGCATCTCGGCGGTGATCCGCGCCGGAGCGATCCCCCGCCTGGTCGACATCGACGACACCTTCACCCTCGATCCCGTCGACCTCGAGCGCAAGGTCGGCGAGCGTACGAAGGCGATCCTGGTGGTCCACATGAGTGGCGCCACGGGCCACCTCGACCGAGTCGTATCGCTCGCGCGCGAGCGCGGGATCGGTCTGATCGAGGACGTCGCGCAGGCCAATGGTGCCGGCTTCCGCGGCGCGCCCCTGGGGAGCTTCGGCGATGTGGCGATCTTCAGCTTCCAGTACAACAAGGCGATCACGGCGGGGGAGGGCGGGCTCGTGGCCTGCGACGATCCGGCGCTCGCGCGGCGGGCCTTCGCGGCGCACGACCTCGGCTACCCGCGCGACGCGGACGGCCGGCTCGATGCCGGCGACTCGAGCGCCCAGCGCTGGGGGCAGGGCTCGCGCATGAGCGAGCTCACAGCCGCCGTGCTCAGCGCGCAGGAGGCCAAGCTCGATGCCTTGGTCAGGCGCATGCGGACGCTGCAGCGCCGCATCGCCGCGGGGCTCGGCGCGATCGCCGGCGCCCGGCTGCGCCGTGCCCCGGACCCGGAAGGCGGCAACGGCAGCTTCGTGATCGTCACGTGGCCGGACGAGGCGTCGTGCCACGCTGTCGTGGAGGCCACCCGGCGCGCCGGCGTGCGCACCGGACCGCAGGGATTGAACAACGTCACCTTCGCCGAGTGGGGGCTGCACCTCTACTACCACAACCTCAGCCTGGTCGCGAAGCGCGGCACGAACGCGCGCGGCTACCCCTGGGCCGATCCCGCGAACGCCTTCGCGCAGGACTACGAGTACGGCAAGGGGAGCCTTCCGCAGGCCGATGATCTGTTCGCGCGCTCGAGCCTGCTGGCGGTGCCTCCGAGCCTCTCCGAGGACGCCGCGGATCGCCTCGTCGACATCTTCACCGAGCAGGCCCGGAGCCTCGGCCTGGCTTGAGCCATGGCCGCGGCGCCTGTTCCCGGCGGCTGAAGAGAGGTCTGCCGATGGCGTGCAGTGAACTTGACGATCCCCAGGTGCTGAAGTAGTATTACACCATACGGAGCTCTAGCACGCCGCATCGCGGGAGATTTGGGCCATTTCGGGCGCCATAGTTTTGTGAAACTACTCGCAAGCGCAGAGGGGTCGCCGTGATCACGACCACCGACAACCTGCTCGACCTCATTCGGACCCACGCGGGCGCCCTGAGCCCGGCCGAGAGCAAGGTCGCGGGCGTGGTCCTCGCGAAGCCTGACGCCGCGATCTACATGACCCTGGCCGACCTCGCCCGCGAGGCGCACGTGAGCGAGCCGACGGTGGTGCGCTTCAGTCGGGCCATCGGTTGCGACGGCTTCCAGAGCTTCAAGATCAGGCTCGCCCAGAGCATCGCCTCGAGCTTCAGCTACACCGACATCGGCGTCCACCCCGACGACACGGCCGACGTCTATGCGACGAAGGTGTTCAAGGCCACGATCGACACGCTCGCCAAGGTCCACCAGCAGCTCGACGCGGCGACGCTCGAGGCGGTGGTGAACACCATCGCCAGGTCCCGCAAGCTCGAGTTCTTCGGTGTCGGCGCCTCCGGCGCCGTGGCGATGGACGCGTATCACAAGTTCTTCCGGCTGATCAACTCCTGCGCCGTGTACACCGACACCCACATGCAGCACATGTCCGCCTCCGCGCTCGAGCCCGGCGACGTGGTCGTCGCGATCTCGCACACGGGACGGACCAAGGAGCTGCTCGAGACCGTCCAGGTCGCCCGCGCCACGGGGGCGACCGTCGTCGCCATCACCGCTCCCGGCTCGCCCTTGGCGGCGCTGAGTTCGATCGTGATCGGAGTCGACGTGCGCGAAGACACCGACGTCTACACGCCGATGATCTCGCGCATCGCGCATCTCGTGATCATCGACACGCTCGCCGTCGGCGTCGCGCGCCGCGGCGGACGCGCGACGGCCGAACGTCTGCATCGGATGAAGGAGAGCCTGCACGTCAAGCGCACGCCGAAACGGTCGGAGCCCTGATGCTGCGCCGGCTCGAGCACGCCTTCGTGCGCATCAACGAGATCGTCGTGGTGGTGCTGATGGCGGTCATGACGTCGCTGGTGCTGCTGAACGTGGTGACCCGCTATGGGTTCCAGTTCTCGGTCACGTGGGCCGAGGAGCTCTCGCGCTTCGTGATGATCTGGGTCACCTACATCGGTGCCGGCCTGGCGCTGCGCCAGGGCAACCACGTGGCGTTCGAGTACGTCCAATCGCTGCTACCGCCGCGGGCCGTGCCTTGGCTGCGCGCCTTCGTCGCGCTCGGGATCCTGGCGTTCCTGGCCTACCTGACGTACTTCGGCTGGGAGTTCAGCCAGCTCACCATGCGTCAGCGCAGCGCCGTGCTCGGCATCCAGCGCGGCATCGTCGGGCTGGCGATCCCGATCGGCGCCATCGTGCTCGGCATGCACCTGCTGATGATCTTCCGGCAGTTCGTGAACACCAACGTCCGTGACGATCCGCTCAGCGCCAGCGTCGCGGCGCCCACGCCGCTCGACGAGCAGGACGCCGCGCGATGATCGCGCTGCTGTTCGGCTCGTTCATCGCCTTGCTGCTGCTCGGCTTCCCGGTGTCGCTCGTGATGGGCGGCGCCTCCTTGATCACCATCTTGGCCGACGATCGGCTGCGGCCGATGCTGCTCCCCCAGCACCTTTTCAACGGCATCAACTCGTTCCCGCTGATGGCGGTGCCGCTGTTCATCCTGGCGGCCGACCTGATGACGGCGGGCAAGCTCACCGAGTCGTTGCTGAAGTTCGCCAAGGCCCTCGTCGGGCACCTGCCCGGAGGGCTGGGGCAGGTCAACATCCTGGTGAGCATCCTCTTCGCCGGCAAGAGCGGCAGCGCCCTCGCCGACGCCGCCGGTCCCGGCGCGATCGTGCTCGAGATGATGCGGCGCGCCGGCTACCCGCCGTACTACTCCGGCGCCATGACCGCCAGCAGTGCCATCATCGGCCCGATCATCCCGCCCAGCATCGTCATGGTCGTGTACGCGGTGTCGGAGAGTCGCGTGACCGTGAGCGGCTTGTTCGCCGCCGGGATCTTGCCCGGCATCCTGCTCGGCCTCGCGCTGTTCGTCACCAATCACGTCGTCTCGGTCCGCCAAGGCTACCAGTACGCGTCGGTCTTCGCCGGTTGGCGCGCGGTGGGGCGCGGCTTCGTGAGCTCCATCCCGGGCCTGCTCATGCCCGTCATCATCCTCGGCGGCGTGTTCTCCGGCATCTTCACGGCCACCGAGGCCGCCGCGGTCGCCGTCCTCTACGCCCTCCTGGTGGGGACGCTGGTGACGCGCGCGCTGAAGCTGCGCGACATCCCGGCGGTGTTCCTCAAGAGTGCCCTCATGACCTCGGGCGTGCTGCTGATCGTCAGCATGGCGTCGATCTTCGCCAACTTGCTCACGGTGCTCCAGGTGCCGCAGACGCTCGCCGCCTGGTTGACGAGCCTCACCCAGGATCCGACCATGATCCTGATCCTGCTGACCCTCTTCGTGCTGGTCTGCGGCCTGTTCATCGACACGCTCCCGGCCGTGATCGTGCTGACGCCGATCCTGGCACCGATCGCCTTCCTGGCCGGCATCAACCCGCTGCACTTCGCCACGCTGTTCATCGTGGCGTTGGTGCTCGGGATGATCACGCCGCCGGTAGGGCCCGTCCTGTTCGTGGTGGCCGCCGTCGGCAAGCTGCGCGTCGAACGACTCGCACGTGCCGTCCTGCCGATGCTCCTCGCGCAGCTCGTGGTGCTGGCGTTGATGGTCGCGTTCCCCGCGATCAGCCTCTGGGTGCCGCGGCTGCTCGGACACGAACGTTGACGAAAGGAGGATGCTGCAGACGTAGCGCAACGGGCCGCCTCGGCCCTCGTTGAGTCGCCCCTACCGCCTCCCGACCCCGCTCAAGGAGATACGCATGCCAAGGATCCGCAAGCTCGTGCTCGTGCTCGCCCTGTTCGCGCTCATCGGCGCTTCCTTCGCCCAGCACGTGCTCAAGTACACGCACTTCCAGCCCGGCAGCGACGATCAGCCCAAGCACGCCGCCGCCCTCGCCTTCAAGGAGTACGTCGAGGAGAACACCAACGGCTCGGTTCGGGTCGAGCTCTACCCGGCCAGTCAGCTCGGCGACGCCGACACCGTGCTCCAGGGCCTCCAACTCGGCACCATCGAGCTCGGCGTCGTGCACGACGGCCCCATCGCCGAGTTCTTCCCGCCCATCGAGCTCATCAGCGCGCCGTTCCTGCTCGAGACCCACGCGATCGGCTACCGCGTCTTCGACGGCGACTTCGGCGCGTACTTCGCCGAGCGCATGCTCGACGAGGCCGGCATCCGCATGATGGCGTTCGCCGACAACGGCATCCGCCACCTCACCAACGACGTCCGGCCCGTCCGCTCGCCGGCGGACATGCAGGGGCTCACCATCCGCATCCAGCCCAGCCCGGTGTACCAGCGCCTGATCGAGTCGCTCGGGGCGAGCGCCATCACCGTGCCCTGGACGGAGCTGCCCACCGCGCTGCAGCAAGGCGTGGTCGACGGTCAGGAGAACAGCGTCACCAACATCCTCGCCGCCAGCCTCTACCAGTACCAGCAGCACGTGTCGCTCAACGGGCACGTCTACAGCGTCCACCTCTACCTCATGAACCCCGACTTCTACGACCGGCTCAGCCCCGAGGAGCAGCAGGTCGTCGACGAGGCGATCGTCATCGCCCGCGACATCCACCGCGAGATGACCTCGGCGCAGGACCTTGCCGCCGAGGAGATCCTCAGCGGGGTCGGCATGGAGGTGCAGGTCCTGAGCAGCGAGGAGATCGCGGCCTTCCGCGAGGCCGCTCAGCCGCCCGTGCTCGAGTACCTCGAGGGCCGCGTGGGCCAAGACTGGGTGAACCGGATCCTGGAGGCCGTCGAGGCGGCCCAGTAGGGCCGCCGGGAGGGATGGACCGAGGTGACCACAGACCACCGTGAGCGCCACGTCATCGTCGTCGGTCAAGGCTACGCCGACTACGCGACCGAAGAGGCGATCCTCCGACCCCACGGGGTCGAGAGGATCGTCCAGGTCGATCCGTCCGAGCGCGCCTTCGCCGATCACCTGGCCCGGGCCGAGGCGATCTTGGTGCGCGAGACGCCGATCACGGCCGACCACCTCGCCGCGGCTCCGAGGTTGCGGGTGATCGTGCGCTACGGTATCGGCGTCGACAGCGTCGACCTCGACGCGGCACGCGAGCGGCGCGTGTACGTGGCCAACGTCCCGGACTACGGCGCCGAGGACGTCAGCGATCAGGCGCTGGCGCTCTACCTCGCCGTGCAGCGCCGCATCGTCACGCGCGACAGTCAAGTGCGCGCCGGCAGTTGGGGCGTGGGTCAGGCGGAGCCCATGCAGCGCAGCGCCACGCTGCGCTTCGGACTCGTGGGCTACGGGCGTATCGCCCGGACCCTGCACCGCAAGCTCACGGCGCTCGGTGCGCGCGAGGTCCTGGTCACCGATCCCGTGCTCGAACAGGCGCCAGACGGCACCGAGCTGGTCGACCTCGCCACGCTGGCCGAGCGCGCCGACGTGATCTCGCTGCACGCGCCGCTCAACGCACGCACCCACCACCTCATCGACGCCGCCGTGCTCGGCCGGATGAAGCCCGGCGCGATCCTCATCAACACCGCCCGCGGTGGCCTGATCGACGAGCAGGCGCTGCTCGAAGCGCTCCGTGGCGGACGTCTGCGGGCCGGCCTCGACGTGTTCGAGACCGAGCCGCCGCCGCCCGACCACCCGTTCTTCACGCTCGATAGCGTGGTGCTCAGCGATCACACGGGTTGGTACTCGGAGACCTCGATCGTGGAACTGCAATCGGGCGCCGCCCGCGAGGCCGCGCGCGTCTTCGCCGGCGAGGCGCCGCTGTCGTGGGTGAACCGCTGGGAGGACGCCCCTTGACATGCGCCGGCCGCGGCGGCGAGCGTGTCGTCGCGGCCGGCCGACCGTCCGTCGTGCAGCGCTCGGGCACGGCCATCCGACCCCGTGTCGCCGCGAGCGCAAGGCGAGCGCGTCGGCGCAGCACGCCGTGCGCCAGGAGGATCACCCATGAGCTATCCCGAAGCGATCATCGAGCAGTTCAAGACCGTCTCGACCGCCTCGGTCGCCGATGCCGTCGACCAGGTCGCTGGAACGCGCGGTTACATGCATCACGCGATCAAGCCGCGCATCAACGACGAGAAGGTCGTCGGGCCCGCCGTGACCGTCCTCGAGGGCCCGACCGACGAGAAGCTCCCCCCGCAGCACGCTCTCGATCTCATCGAGGCCAGCCCAGCGGGTAGCGTGATGGTGATCGGCATCGACGGTGAGACCGACGTCGCCGTCTGGGGTGGCCTGATGACCGCCGGCGCCTTCGTCGCCGGCTTCGCCGGCGCCGTCCTCGACGGCGGCGTGCGCGACGTGAGCGAGATCCGCCGCGACTACGGCTTCCCCGTCTACGCCCGCAGCGTCTCGCCCGGCACCACCGTCGGCCGCTACCGGACCCTCGACGCGAACGTCCCGGTCACCTGCGGCGACGTGGTCGTGCATCCCGGCGACCTGATCGTGGCCGACATCGATGGCGTGGTCGCGGTGCCGAAGGACCACGTGGAGGCG
>SLRS01000219.1 GCA_007130855.1 Trueperaceae bacterium
CGAGGCCGAGGCGGACGCCGCGGTCGCGGCCGGGGCCGGGGCCAATGGGGTCGCCGCCGAGCCCGAGCGTGCCGTGCGAGTGGTGGAGCTCAGCGAGGGCGAGCTGCGCGCCACCCGCCGCGCCTCGGTGACGGTGCGGCCCTCGCGCGAGAGCCGCGTCGCGGCCGGCGCCAACGGCCGCGTGCTCGAGGTGCTGGTGCGCGAGGGCGGCATCGTCGAGGCGGGGCAGGCGCTGGTCCGGCTCGATGCCGAGGCGCTCCAGCGGCAGGTCGAGAGCGCCGAGTTGGCCCTGGCGCAGGCGCGCGTCAACCTGCAGCGCGCCCGCAGTCAGGCCGTCGACGGCGTGGCGCAGGCCGAAGCCGGCGTGCGCGCGGCCGAGGGCAACCTGGCCGTGGCCCAGCGCCAGCTCGACGAGGCCGAGGCGCTGCTCGAGCTCGGCGCCATCGCCGCGGCCGAGGTGCAGGCGCTGCGCGCGCAGCGCGACCAGGCCCAGAGCGCCGCGCTCCAGGCGGCCGACGCGCTCGCACGCGCCGGCCGCGTCGAGGACGAGGAACTCGCACTGCTCGACCTGCAGGTGCGCCAGGCCGACGTGCAGCTGCGCCAGGCGCGCGAGGCCGTCGCGCAGGCCGTGATCCGTGCCCCCTTCGCGGGCGAGGTGGCGGAGCTGCTCGTCGAGACCGGAGAGTTCGTCGCTGCCGGCACCCCCGTCGCCCGGCTGCAGGGCCTCGAGGCCCAGCTCGCCACCTTCTCGGTACCACCCGAGGACGTGTCGGCGCTCGAGGTCACCCGCCACGTCACGATCGAGCACGCCGGCGCCAGCCTGCCCGCCACCGTCAGCCGCATCGAGCGCAGCGCGCAGCAGACGCGCCTCGCGACGGTCGTCGCGACCCTCGAAGCGTCCGCAGCGCGGCTCCCCAGCGGCGCGGTCGCCGAGGTCCGCTACGAGGTCCTGCTCGGTGCCGGCCCGCTGCTGCCGTCGTCCGCGCTCAGCGCCGAGGCCGGCCGCACCTACGTGTTCCAGGTCGACGAGCGCGACGGCGCCAGCGTGGCGCGGCGCACCGAGGTGCGCGTGCTGGCCGAGAGCGGCAACCAGGCGGTGGTCGCCGGCGTGCCCGCCGAGGCGCTCGCGGCCGGCGCGCGGGTGGTCGCGCCGCGGCCACTCGACGTGCGCGACGGCACCCGCGTCCGCGTCATCGAGGTGGCCGGCGCACTGTGATCCGCCTGGTCGCCTTCTTCGTCGAGCGTTACGTCTTCGCCATCGCCATCTTCCTGGCGGTGGTCTTCTTCGGCATCACCGCCGGCACCCGCCTGGGCGTCGACCTGTTGCCGGAGTTCGAGTTCCCGATCGTCGCGGTCAACACCTCCTACCCGGGCGCCGGCTCGGCCGAGACCGCCAGCCAGGTCAGCGAGCCGCTCGAGGACGCCATCGCCACGCTGGCGGGCATCACCGACGTGTCGTCGATCTCGGGCGAGGGCTTCTCCTTCGTGATCGCGCAGTTCGAGTTCGACGTCTCGGTCGACCAGGCCGCCATCGACGTCAAGCAGCGCGTCGACCAGGTGGCGCCCACCCTGCCCGAGGACGCCAGCGCGCCGGTGATCCAGAAGTTCGACCCGGCCGACCAACCCATCCTCTCGGTGGCGGTCTCGGCCCCCGGCGAGGACCTGCAGGCGGTGCAGCGCTTCGCCAGCGACGTGATCGAGGTGCGCCTGCAGCAGGTCTTGGGCGTGGCGGCCGTCACCACCATCGGACCCGTGCAGCGCCAGCTCCAGGTGCTGCTCGACCCCTCGCGGCTGCAGGCCTCGGGGCTATCGCCGGCGCAGGTCGCGCTTGCCATCCGGGCCGCCTCGGTCACCCTGCCGGCGGGAGGTCTCGACCTCGGCAGCGAGCGTCTGCTGCTCTCGGTGCGCGCTCAGCAGCGCACCGGCGAGGACGTCTCGGAGGCCTTCGTGGACGCCGCGCGCGGCGTCCGGGTGCGCGACGTCGCGACCGTTCGCGATACCCTGGCCGACGCCACGCGCTTCGTGCGGCTCGACGGCGAGCCCACGGTGCTGCTGGAGGTCCGCAAGGCCTCGGGCGCGAACTCGGTGGCCACCGGCCGGGCGGTGCGCGCGGCGTTGGAGCGCGTCGAGCTGCCCGAGGGCTACCGCGCCACCATCATCGGCGACACCACCGACTTCATCGCCAACTCGGTCTTCGACACCATGCGCGAGACGGCCCTGGCGGTGCTGGCGGTCGCCTTCATCGTGATGCTGTTCGTAGGCCGAGTCGGCTCGACCTTCTCGGTGGTGCTGGCGATCCCCATCACCCTGACCGGCGCCGTGATCGTGTTCGGGCTGCTCGGCTTCACCTTCAACGTGGTCACGCTGCTGGCGATCACCGTGGCGGTCGGTCTGGTGGTGGACGACTCGATCGTGATCGCCGAGAACATCGACCGCTACCGGGCCCTCGGCTTCGGGCTGAAGGACTCGGTGATGAGAGGGGCCGGCGAGGTGGCGACCGCGGTCCTCACCTCGACCCTGTCGCTGCTGGCGGTGTTCCTGCCGATCGCCTTCCTGCCGGGGGTGATCGGTCAGTTCTTCAGCCAGTTCGGGCTCTCGCTCGCCGCCACCATCTTCGTCTCGTATCTCGAGGCCATGTTCTTCCTGACGGTCCGGCTCGCCTACCTGCCCAATCCGCTGCCGCCGACCTGGCGCGCCTTCCCGGGGGCCGTGCGCGCCCTGCCCGGCGACCTGCGCTGGGGCCTCGGGCTGTTCCGTCGCCGGCGCCTGTGGCTGTTGGTGGCCGTGCTCGGGGTGGCCCTGCCGTACGCCGCCGCCGCGGGGCTGATCGGCCCCATCGCGCAGCGCCTGACCGACAGCAGCTGGGGTGCGCTCGGGCTGGGAGCGCTCAGCGTGGCGCTCGCCGCGCTGGCGCTGCCGGCGCTGTTCACCGCGCTGCGCGCGCTGCTGCGGCTGCTGTGGGGCCTCGTGGGCGCCACGCTGCGCTCGCTGCACGAGGCCACCGACGCCCTGCTCCGGCGGACCCGCGAGGGCTACGGCCGGGCGCTCGGTTGGATGCTCGACCGCAGCACCGCGGTGTTGGTCGGCGCGGCCGTGATGATCCTGAGCGTGGCGCTGATCTTCCCCTTCATCAGCTTCAACTTCGTCTCCGAAGTGGACGTGGGCCAGGTGGCGGTGCGGGTCGACATGCCGCCCGGCACCCCGCTCGACCGCACCGACGCGGTGGCCGCCCGCCTCGAGGGGGTGGCCCGCGCCGATCGCGACGTGGCGGCCGTGATCACCACCGTCGGCAGCGGCGGCGCCTTCGGCAATCCCAACCCCCAGCGGGCCAACTTGCAGCTCGAACTGCGGCCGCTGGCGCAGCGCGGCGCCTCGTCGTTCGAGGTGGCCAACCGACTGCGGCCCGGGTTCGAAGCCGCGCTCGCCGACGTGCCCGAGGCGCGCCTGCGGGTGGGGTCGGACGACGGCGGCGCCGTGCCGGTCGACACCGGCATCCAGCTGACCCTGCGCAGCACCGACCTGGCCCTGCTCGAGCAGCGCGACCGCGCCGCGCGCGAGCTGATGGAGAACCACCCGTGGCTGCGCAACGTCCGTTCGAGCCTCGAAGGGAGCGTGTCGGAGCGCGTGTTCGTGGTGTCACGCACGGCGGTGGCCGGCACCGGCCTCACCACCAACGACATCGCCAACACCCTGCGGGCGTACAACGTCGGCGTGTCGGCCGGGACGATGCGCGACGCCGGCGACGAGACGCCGATCCTGGTGAAGGTCGATCCGGCGCTGGTGCGCGACGAGCAGACGCTGTTGTCGCTGCCGATCTTCGCGAGCGGCCTGCAGTCGTTCGTGACGCTCGGTCAGCTCGGCAGCTTCGAGGTGCAGGCGGCGCCGGTGGCGATCAACCGCGCCAACCAGGCCTACGTCACGAACCTCAACGCCGACCTCTCGCCGGCCTCGCCCGGCCAGTTCCAGACCCGCAGCGAGATCGAGCGCCAGCTCGGAGCCGCCGGCATCGTCGACGGCCAGGTGGAGGTCACCACCGGGCTGGGTCCCGACCTGCTCGGCGACCTGGTGTTCTACGGCCCGCTCGCCTTCGTGCTGGCGATCGTGCTGAACTACCTCGTGATCGCCAGCCAGTTCAACTCCTTCCGCTATCCGCTCTACCTGCTGCTGCCGGTGCCGCTGGCGTTGGTCGGTGCCTTCTGGCTGTTCTTCCTCACCGGCTCGCCGCTCGACGTGATCAGCGTGCTGGGCGTGGTGATCCTGATCGGCCTGGTGACCAAGAACGCGATCTTGCTGCTCGACGTGGTGGTGAGCCAGATGCAGCAGGCAGAGACGCTCAAGCAGGCGCTGGTGCGCGCCGGGAGGCTCAGGCTGCGGCCGATCCTGATGACGGCGCTCACCGTGATCATCATCTCGGTGCCGCTGCTCGTCGGCATCGGCGAGGGGACCGAGTTCCGCCGGCCGCTGGGGCTGGTGATCCTCGGCGGCGTGGTGTCGTCGACCTTCTTGACGCTGTTCGTGGTCCCGGCCGCCTTCTACCGCTTCGAACGCAGCCGCTACGTGCGCGCGGCAGCCGCAGCAGCGGCAGCGCTCGCGGCCGCCGAGGAGACCGACCCGGACCCGGACGCGGCCGTCACCGAGGAGATGGCCCGCACGCCGGTCCGCGCCTAGGTGAGCCGTGCCTGACCACACCGGCCCTCCCCGCACCGCGCCGTCGCCGCTGGCGCCGCCGTCGCCGCCGTCGCCGCCGGCGACACCAGCGCCACCCGAGCCCGCCGCCGGCCCCAGCGTCCTCTACCCGGAGCCGCCCCCGGTCGCCGACCGCGGGAGCGCTTCGGCGCCGGCCTGCTTCGGCGACCTGAACCTCGATCAGGTGATCACCGCCATCACCGCGGGCCGCGACGCCTACGGCTTGCGACCCTTCTTCCACGCGCCGCTCACCGACGTCGACGCCGTCGCCTTCCGCCACGAGGTGTTCCTCGACCTCGAAGACGAGCCCTTGCGCACCGCGCTCGAGGCGTTCGCGCGCACCTTGCGCCACATGCGCGAGCACCTCGAGCAGGCCGGCACGCTGCGCGACGTGCACCAGCAGCGCCGGCTGCATCTCGACGCGGCACACGGCTACTGCGCCGGTGTGACGCGCCTGGCGGCGGCGCTGCGCGCCAACGCGCCGCGCTCGCGGGGCCTGCGCCTGATCGCTCGCTACCTGGCCGCGCTGGTCGCCTCGAGCGCCTTCGACGCCCTGCAGGCGGAGGCTGCGCGCCTGGTGCGCGAACTCGACGACCTCAGCTACCTGATGACCTTCACGGCCGACCGCGTCAGCGTCGCCTTGGTCGAGGACCAGGCCGATCAGGACGCGGCGGTCGCACGCACCTTCGCCCGCTTCGGGCCGCCGCCGCGCGAGCAGCGCGCCAAGCGCCCCGTCTCGCTCGCGATGGACCGCATCGAGGCGGCGATCCTGGCGCGCGTGACGCTGCTCTACCCCGAGCTCTTCGCCGCGCTCGAAGCCTTCCGCGAGCGCTACGCCGAGTTCCTCGACCCGACCGTGGCGGCGTTCGACCGCGAGGCGCAGTTCTACCTCGCGTACCGCGAGTACATGCAGGGCTTCGAGCGCGCCGGCCTCGGCTTCTGCTATCCCACCGTCTCGGCGACCGACAAGACGCTCGAGGTGGTCGGCGCGTTCGACCCGGCACTCGCCCGCTCGCTCCTGGTCGACGACGCCAGGCCGGTCTGCAACGACGTCGCACTGCGCGGCGAGGAACGCATCTTCGTCGTCACCGGCGCCAACCAGGGCGGCAAGACCACCTTCGCCAGGCTCTTCGGGCAGCTCCACTTCCTGGCCGCCCTGGGCTGCCCGGTGCCCGCGCGCACGGCCACCTTGTTCCTGACCGACCAGGTCCTGACGCACTTCGAGCAGGAGGAGGACGCCCGGGCGCTGCGCGGCAAGCTGCAAGACGAGCTGCTGCGCGTGCGCGCCCTGCTCGAGCGCGCGAGCGGACGCAGCGTCGTGATCATGAACGAGGCGTTCAGCTCCACCACGACCGACGACGCGCTGCTGCTGAGCCGCAAGGTGCTCGAGCGGCTGCTCGCGCTCGGCGTGCTCGGCGTGTGGGTGACGTTCATCGACGAGCTCGCAGCGCAGGGCGACGCGATCGTCAGCCTGGTGGCGTTGGTCGACCCGGACGACCCCACGCGCCGCACCTTCGAGCTCGCGCGGCGGCCGGCCGACGGGCGCGCGCACGCCGTGGCGATCGCCCGGGCGCACCAGCTCACCTACGAGGAGTTGCGACGGGTGCTCGGCGCATGAGGCCGCGCCTGATGCACCCGGAGCGCGACTTCGTGCTCGACGGCCCGCTGCCGGCGGGCGCGGAGGCCACCTTCCGCGACTTGGAACTGCGCACGCTGGTGGCCGCCATGGCCGCCGGCGACGGCTTCGTCGCCGAGGTGGCGCGGCGCGCCCTGCTCGACCCGCTGAAGGATCCCGCGGCGATCGAGCACCGCCAAGCGGTGCTGCGCGACGGCCTGGCCAATCCGGAGGTGGTGCGCGCGCTCTACGACCTCGCCGGCGCGACCATCGAGCGGCCGAAGCGCTCGTCGTGGGGCTCGCTGCGCGACAACCCGGGCTACGGCGTGCGTCACTCCCGCGAGGTGCTGCGCATCTTCGTCGAGGCGTTCAGGGAGCTGCGGCGCCTCGCCGAGCGCGAGGCCGAGCGCTTCGAGTCGGCCGGCTTCAACACCTTCTTCGACCTCGTGCAGCGCGAGCTGACCGACGCCTACCTCGCCGAGATCGAGGCGCATCTGCACGAGCTCGCCTTCCGCGACGGCGTGGTCGTGAGCGCCCGGCTCGGTCCCGGCAACAAGGCCATCGACCGCGTCTTGCGCGCGCCTCGCGCGCGCGCCGGTTCGGCCTGGACGAGGCTCGGTCGGCGGCTGCAGCAGCGCTTCGCGCGGGTGGACGCCGAGCTGACGTTCGAGCTGCCGCCGCGCGAGGAGAAGCTGGCGCGGGCGCTCGCCGACGAGCGCGACCGCGGCCTCGAACGCGTCGCCGCGGTGCTCGCCGGAGCGATCGAGCACATCCTCGCGTTCTTCCAGGCCTTGCGCGCCGAGACCGCCTTCTACCTCGGCTGCCTCCACCTCGCCGGGCGCCTCGACGCGCTCGGTGCGCCCCGCTGCATGCCCGAGCCGCGGCCCAGCCACGAGGGCCTGCGCGCCGGCGCGGGGCTGTACGACCCCTGCCTGGCGCTGAACGCCGGCCGCCCCGCGGTGGGCAACGATCTCGCCGCCGACGACGTCGCGCTGGTGATCATCACCGGCGCGAACCAGGGCGGCAAGACCACCTTCGTGCGGAGCGTCGGCCTGGCCCAACTGCTGCTGCAGGCCGGCCTGTTCGTGGCCGCGCGCTCGTATCGCGCGAGCGTCGCCCCGACGATTTTCACGCACTTCAGGCGCGAGGAGGACGCCACGATGCGGCGCGGCAAGCTCGACGAGGAGCTCGCCCGGATGCGCGCCATCGTGGCGCACCTGCGGCCGGGATCGCTGCTGCTGCTCAACGAGTCGTTCGCCGCCACCAACGAGCGCGAGGGCTCCGAGATCGCGCGCCAGATCGTCAGGGCGCTCACCGAGGTCGGCGTGCGGGTGTTCTTCGTCACCCACCTCGACGACTTCGCCCGCTCGCACTACCAAAGCAGCGGCGACCAGGGCAGCGGCGACGGGGTGCGCTTCCTGCGGGCCCAACGCGAGCGCGACGGCACGCGCACCTTCGAGCTGATCGAGGCGCCGCCCGAGCGCACCAGCCACGGCGAGGACCTCTACCGCGCGATCTTCGCGGCCGACGCGGCGGCGCCCGAAGCCTGATGCCAAGCGTGCGGCCCACCGTCTCCGATGGGCCGCACGATCACAGGCCGGCGCTGGGGCCGGGCCAGGCGCTCAGAACAGCGCGTTGCCGAGCAGCGGGGCGATCGTCAGGCTGACGATGGCCATGAGCTTGATCAGGATGTTGAGCGAGGGGCCGGAGGTGTCCTTGAAGGGATCGCCGACGGTGTCGCCGACCACGGTCGCGGCGTGCGTCTCGGAGCCCTTGCCACCGTGGTGGCCCTCCTCGACGTACTTCTTGGCGTTGTCCCAGGCACCGCCCGAGTTGGCCATCATCAGGGCCAGCAGCACGGCCGAGACCAGCGCGCCGGCGAGCATGCCGCCGAGCACCACGGGGCCGAGCACGAAGCCTACGAGCACCGGGGCGACCACCGCGATGCTGCCGGGCAGGATCATCTTCTTCAGGGCGGCGGTGGCGGCGATGTCGACGCAGCGGGCGGTATCGGGCTTGCCGGTGCCGGTGAGCAGCCCGGGGATCTCGCGGAACTGACGCCGGATCTCCTCGATCATCGCGAAGGCGGCGTCACCGACCGCCGTCATGGTGATCGACGCGACCAGGAACGGGATCGTGCCGCCGATCAGGATGCCCATCAGCACGTTCGGGTCGGCGAGCGAGAGGGTGAAGTCGGGGATGGTGACGATCAGCGTCTGGATGTAGGCGGCGATGATCGTGAGCGCAGCCAACGCGGCGGCGCCGATGGCGAAGCCCTTGCCGATGGCGGCGGTGGTGTTGCCGAGCGAGTCGAGCGTGTCGGTGATCGAGCGCGTCTCCTTGCCCAGCCCGCCGAGTTCGGCGATGCCGCCGGCGTTGTCGGCCACCGGGCCGAAGCCGTCGATCGCCATGGTGATGCCGACGGTGCCGAGCATGCCGACGGCGGCGATGCCGACGCCGTAGAGGCCGGCCTGCTGGCTGGCGATCAGGATGATGGCCGCGATCACGAAGATCGGCAGCACCACCGATTGCAGGCCCAGCGCCAGGCCGGCGATCATCACCGTCGCCACGCCGGTCTCGCCCGAGGCGGCGAGGTGCCGCACGGGGCGACCACCGGTGTAGTACTCGGTGATGAGGCCGATACCGATGCCGCCGACCGAGCCGGCCACCACGGCCCACCACACGCCGACCGAGATGCCGAGCCAGGAGATGACGAAGAACGCGACGACGATGAACAGCACCGCGGCGCCCATCGTGCCGACGCGCAGCGCCACGGCCGGTGCCTGCGCCGCGGCGAGGCGCACCAAGGCGATGCCGGCCACGGAGCACAGCAGGCCGGCCGAAGCGAGCGCGAGCGGCAGGAACATCAGCGCGGACTGCTCGCCGAGCGCCGCGATGGCGCTCGCACCGAGCGTCGCGGCGATGGCGATCGTGGCGATCATCGAGCCGACGTTCGACTCGAAGATGTCGGCACCCATGCCGGCGGTATCGCCCACGTTGTCGCCCACGAGGTCGGCGATCACGCCGGGGTTGCGCGGATCGTCCTCGGGGATGCCGGCCTCGACCTTGCCGACCAGGTCGGCGCCCACGTCGGCGCTCTTGGTGTAGATGCCGCCGCCGACGCGGAAGAACAGCGCGACGGCCGACGCCCCCACGCCGAAGCTCTGGATCGTGACCGCCGCCTCGAGGTTGAGGCCGAAGATCATGAACATGAAGCCGAGGCCGACGAGGCCGACCGAAGCCACCAGCAGGCCCATGACGGCGCCGCCGGAGAAGGCCGCCTTGAGCGCCTCGGCCGCACCCTGGGTGTGGGCCGCCGTGGTGGTGCGCACGTTCGCCTTGGTGGCGGCGTACATGCCGAGGAAGCCCGTGGCGGCGGAGGCGAACGCACCGACCGCGAAGGCCAGCGCCGCCATCCAGTTCAGGGCGATGAACAGCAGCACGAAGACCACGACGCAGAAGATGCCGAGCAGCATCAGCTCGCGGCGCATGAAGGTCATGGCACCGAGGAAGATCTCGTCGGAGATCGACGTGAGGTTCCTCTCTCCGGCTGGAAGCGCCAAGAGCTGTCGGAGGACGAGATACGCGACGGCCATTCCGACCAGGCCGAACACGAACGGCAAGAAACCGCTGCTGAGCATGGCACCTCCTGGATTAGCGCAACCGCGGACGGGTGCCGATCGTGCTGCCTCGAGCGAGCACAGGGCGCCGGATCCCCCGCCGGGGACGCCAAACGGGCTGAGCATAACCTGCATTTGCGGGGAGGATTATCCCGAGGGGGAGGTGCGCAGATACAACGACGCCGGGTCGAGCGGCGCTTGGCACCAAAGACCATCATACATCCACTCCCGCCTCGCACGCGGTGAAGTGGGGTACCACGCCGGCCGCCTAACGCATGTACGCTGACAGTCGAAAGGAGGTCCGTGATCGACTCTCAAATGGATCACATCCTTTCCGGCGACTCCCGCTAGCCACTCGAGGCTCGACAGGGAACCACCGCACCAGCAACGCCGTTCGACGGTGACGGGAACCCGACAGAGCAGGAAAAGGAAGCGGGAGTCGTCATTGGTGTATTGGTGTGCCTGAGCGTCACTGCCTCCGGCTCGACTCCCCGATCGACCCCGCAGACCCCGCAGCCCGCAGTTCGCAGCCGCTGATCAGACCCGCAGCGCCCGTGTGCCGCCTTCGCTCAGCGCGAAGGGCACCTCGCGCAGCGCCCCCAGCGCCTCGCGCACGGCCTCGTGCTGGCCGCCCGGACAACAGACCAACACGTAGCCGCTGATCTTGCCACCGGGCACCTGGGCCGCGGCGCCGGTGGCCTCCACCCGCGCGACCACGTCCTCGACGAAGGCGTCGCTGAAGTGCCCCGGCAGGCGCATCTTCAGGTGCTGCTTGGCGCCGATGCAGCGCGCCGCGCGCTCGAGGTCGCCGGCTTCGAGCGCCGACTCGAGTTCGAGCGCCACCGCCTTGATCTCGTGCAGCACCGGCAGGGCCAGCTCGAACTGGGCGCTGAGCAGATCGAGCGAGGGCTTGGTGCGAGCCTGGCGCCCGCTGGCGAAGAGCAGCAACGAGCGCTCGAAGGCGCGCTTCGCGTCGGCACCGATCCGCACGGCACGCGCGTGCGCCTGGGCTCCCTGGTAGTCGATCCGCAGCAGGCCGCCGCGCGCGCACACGTGCGGATCGTGATAGCCCGAGGCGCCGGCGAGGACCTCCACCTCGATGCGGGCGGCCGTCTCGGCCAGCCGCTCGGGATCGCTCGGCTCGCCGCGGTAGGCCGCGAGGGCGTGCAGCACCGCCACGGTGATCGCGCCCGAGGTCCCCAGCCCGCTCTCGCCGGCGACATCCACCCACACCGCCACCCGCACCGGCGTGGCGGCCATGCCGCTGGCCCGCAAGGCCTCGCGCACCAAGGCGTGGTGGATCTCGTCGAGCCGGCCCGCCGTCTCGAAGCCGCCGGCGTAGTGCACCTCGAAGCGGCCCTCGAGCGGCGGCAGCACCGTCACGTACGCGGCCTGGCCGATGGTACTGCTGATGGTGACGCCGCCGAAGCGCTCGGCGTAGGGGCGCAGGTCGGTGAGGCCACCGCCGAGCGGGATGCGCAAGGGGGTGGTCGCGGCGATCACGGCCCCAGCTCCCACAGCCGCCGCACCACGTGCCGCACGTTCGCTTCGGGCGTCGGGTGCACCCCGCCCAGGTGCAGCCATTCGTCGAGCTCGATCCAGCCCAGCTGCAGCCCCTGGTCGAGGTGCGTCTGCAGGTTCGGGAGCACCCGGTGCTCGCCCTTGTCGGCGCTCACGCGCCGCAGGGCGCGCGCCACACGCAGCGGCAACCTCCACAGGCCGGCGTCGAGCCACGGCCCCTCGCCGTCCCACACGCAGGTGACGCGCTGATGCGCGCGCGTCGCGAGGAGCCGCGGGCTCTCGCCCGCCGGGCCGAGCGCCTGCGCCGCCACGGCCTCGGCGGGGTGGGCGAGCAGCGCCCGGAAGGCCTCGGCCGGCACGAACAGGTCGCCGAGCCACACCACTACCGCCTCGGTCTCGTCGGGCAGGGCGTCCACGCCCACGCCGACGGCGTGGCCCGTGCCGCGCGGCGCGCTCTGCGCCACGTAGCGCAGCGGCACGCCCTCGAAGGCGCCGCCGAAGTAGCCGCGCAGCTGCTCGTCGAGGTGCCCCACCACCAGCGTCAGGCGATCGCGGCGAGGGTCGACCGCGGCTCCCTCGAGCCACTGCAGCAGGGTGTGCTCCAGGAACGGCCGCAGACCGACCGGGTACATGGCCTTCTGCAGGTAGCGGCCGAGCTCGCCGAAGCGCGTGGCGTGACCGGCGGCCAGACATACGTACTCCATGCACGCGACGCTAGCATCCTGCGAGCCTGCGCGACCACGTCAGGCGAGCGTGCCCGTTCGGCCCGGCCCCCGCCGTCCCTCCCTTGTGCCATATGGTACGTGGGTCTATGCTGCTGTGGAACCCGTTTGCCGAGTACCCGACCGCCCTCGCCGAGGGGCCGGGACTCGGATCCACCATGTGCCGTCCGCGCCAGGCGCGGCGGCGGGAGGTACGTCAATGACCGGAGCTACGTCGCCGTACGTCCGCTGGTTCGCCGACATCACCCGCGCCGACGTTCCGATCGTGGGAGAGAAGCACGCCGCCTTGGGCGAGATGACCCGCAGCCTCGGCGACCAGGGCGTGCTGGTGCCGGACGGGTTCGCCGCCACGGCCGCGGCGTACGACCGCTTCGTGAGCCACAACGGCATCCGCGAGGCCATGGAGGTGCAGCTCGCCGCGCTACGAGACGGCAGCCGCCCTCTGCACCGGGTGGGCAAGGCGATCCGACGGCTGTTCCTCCAAGGCGAGTATCCGCCCGACATGGCGGCGGCGCTCAAAGAAGCCTACGCCGAGCTCAGCCGGCGCTTCGACCAGGACGAGGTGGATGTGGCCGTGCGCGCGTCGGCCACCTCGCGTGACGTGCCCGAGGCGAGCTTCGCCGGGCAGCAGGAGACCTTCCTCAACGTGCGCGGCGAGGCCGACCTGCTCGCCGCCTGCCTCTCCTGCGTGGCCTCGCACTTCACCGACCGCGCCATCAGCTACCGTATCGCCCACGGCATCGACCACCTCGACACGGCGATGTCGGTCGGCGTGATGAAGATGGTGCGCAGCGACCTCGCGGGCGCCGGCGTCATGTTCACCACCGATCCCGAGACCGGCTTCGAGGACGCCGTCGTGATCAACGCTGCCTGGGGACTCGGCGAGACGGTCGTGAAGGGCGCGGTGAACCCCGACGAGTACATGGTCTTCAAGCCGCTGCTCGCGCGTCCCGGGTTGCGGCCGATCATCGAGACGCACGTGGGCGAGAAGCAGAGCCGGATGCTCTACGCCGAGGGCGGCACCGCCACCGTGACGGTCAAGAAGACCAGCCAGGTCGAGCGCCGCGCCCGCGTGCTCGACGACGACGAGGTGCTGCAGTTGGCCCGCTGGGCGGTGGCGATCGAGCGCCACCTCGACTCGCCGATGCACCTCGAGTGGGCCAAGGACGGCGACACCGGCCAGTTCTACTTCGTGCAGGCGCGCCCCGAGTCGGGCACGGCCCTGCGCTCGACCGACACGCTCTCGAGCTACACGCTCGAGCAGCGCGGCGAGGTGCTCGTCGATGGCCAAGCGGTGGGCGAGGCGATCACCCACGGCGAGGTGCAGGTGATCGAGAACGTCGCCGACATCGGCCGCTTCGTCGACGGCCGCATCCTGGTCACCGGCATGACCGACCCCGATTGGATGCCGATCTTGCAGCGCGCCGCGGGGATCGTCACCGATCACGGCGGCCGCACCTGCCACGCGGCGATCGTCAGCCGCGAGCTGGGCATCCCCTCGATCGTCGGCACCAACGACGCCACCCGCCAGCTCGAGGACGGCCAGGAGGTGACGCTCTCGTGCGCCGAGGGCGATCGCGGCTTCATCTACGCCGGCTCGCTGCCGTTCCGCGTCACCTCGACACCGGTCGCCGAGGTGCCGCACACCCGCACCGAGGTGATGCTCAACATCGCGAGCCCCACCGCCGCGCTGCGCTGGTGGCGGCTGCCGTGCGCCGGCATCGGCCTGGCGCGCATGGAGTTCATGATCAGCGACCTGATCAAGATCCACCCGATGGCGTTGGTGCGCTTCGACACGCTCGAGGACCAGGACGCGAAGCGCCACATCGCCGACCTCACCTCGGGCTACGTCGACAAGTCGGCGTACTTCGTCGAGCAGCTCGCCCGCGGGATCGGCAAGATCGCCGCCTCGGTGTACCCGCAGCGGACGATCGTACGCACCAGCGACTTCAAGACCAACGAGTACGCCGCGCTGATCGGCGGGAACGAGTTCGAACCGTTCGAGGAGAACCCGATGCTCGGCTTCCGCGGCGCCTCGCGCTACGACGCCGACCTCTACCGCGAAGGCTTCGCGCTCGAGTGCCGCGCGATCAAGCGCGTGCGCGAGGTGCTGGGCTTCGACAACGTGGTGGTGATGATCCCGTTCTGCCGGACCCTGGAGGAGGCCGACCGGGTGCTCGGGGTGATGGCCCGGGAGGGCCTCGAGCGCGGCCAGGGAGGCCTCGAAGTGTACGTGATGGCCGAGGTGCCGTCGAACGTGCTGCTCGTCGACGGCTTCGCCGAGCGCTTCGACGGCTTCTCCATCGGCTCCAACGATCTCACGCAGCTGGTGCTCGGCATCGACCGCGACTCCACGCTGCTCGCCGACATGTTCGACGAGCGCGACGAGGCGGTCAAGCGGGCCGTGCGCATGCTGATCGCGGGTGCCCGCGCGGCCGGCCGGCACATCGGCATCTGCGGTCAGGCGCCATCGGATTACCCCGAGTTCGCCGAGTTCCTGGTGGCCGAGGGCATCGACTCGATCTCGCTGAACCCCGACAGCATCCTGGCGGTGCTGCCCAAGATCGCCGCGGCGGAGGCGCGCCTCGACAAGGTCGGCAGCTGAACCGACCGACGCCGGACGGCCCCCGTCACGGTGGCGGGGGCCGTCCGGCTGCCGGCACCGGCTCCAGGGCGCGATCGGCCGGCCTCACCCCTTGATGACCCCGAGCGGCCGCAGCCGCGCCACACGAGTCGAGAGCCCCGCCCGGTGGACGACGTCGACCACCAGGTCGACGTCCTTGTAGGCGTCGGGTTGCTCCTCGTCGAGGCCGCGGCGGCTGCTGGCGCGGGCGATCACGCCGCGCGCCGCCAGCTCGGAGCGCACGTCGCGGCCCTTGGCCGCCTTCAGCGCCGCCTTGCGGCTCAGCGCCCGGCCGGCGCCGTGGCAGGTGGTGCCGAAGCTTCGCGCCATGGCCGCCGGAGCGCCCACGAGGACCCAACTGGCCCGGCCCATGTCGCCGGGCACCATGACGGGCTGGCCGACCGCGCGGTAGGCGGCGGGCACCTCGGCATGGCCGGCCGGGAACGCCCGGGTGGCGCCCTTGCGGTGGACGCAGAGCAGCTTCTCGACCCCGTCGACCTGGTGCGGTTCGAGCTTGGCGATGTTGTGGGCGACGTCGTAGACGAGCTCGAGCCCGAGCCGCTGCCAGGGGCGCGCGAAGACGCGCTCGAACACCTCGCGGACTTGCTGGGCGATGAGCTGGCGGTTGCAGAAGGCGTAGTTCGCGGCCGCCCGCATCGCCCCCAGGTAGTGCTGCCCCTCCTCGCTGTCGACCGGGGCGCAGGCGAGCTGGCGATCGGGGAGGTCGATGCCGTAGCGCGCCGGGACACCCCGCAGCGCCCGCAGGGCGTCGTCACAGACCTGGTAGCCGAGCCCCCGCGAACCGGAGTGGATCAGCACGCACACCTGACCCTGGGCGAGTCCGAACGCGGCGGCGACCGCGGCGTCGGCGACACGATCGACCACCAGCACCTCCACGAAGTGGTTGCCCGAGCCCACCGTGCCGCACTGATCGGCGCCGCGCTCGAGCGCCAGGCCGCTGACCAGCTCCGGGCGGGCGTCCTCGATGCAGCCCCCGGACTCGCAGTGGGCCACGTCGTCGTCGTCCGCCAGGCCGCGCCGGCGCAGGAAGGGCACCCCCTCGCGCATGAGCGCCAGGAGCTCGCGCCGCTCGAAGTGGTACGGCCCCGAGCGCCCCACCCCGGTGGGCACGTGCGCCAGCAGCGCTTCGATCAGGCGCTCCAGCCGTCCGTCGAGGTCGTGCTCGTCGAGGTCGGTGCGCAGCAGCCGCACGCCGCAATTGATGTCGTAGCCGACGCCGCCGGGCGAGACCACGCCGCCCTCGGCCGGGTCGGTGGCGGCCACGCCGCCGATGCAGAAGCCGTAGCCCCAATGGATGTCGGGCATCGCCAGGCTCGCTCCCTGGATGCCGGGCAAGGTGGCGACGTTCGCCACCTGGTCGAGCGCCGGGTCGTCGCCCAGCGCTGCGATCAGCGCGTCGTCGGCGTACACCACCCCGTCGACGCGCATGTCGTCGCGGGCCGCGCGCGGGATGCGCCAGGAGACGTCGTCGATGCGTTCGAGGCGGCGGTGGAGCTCGCTGCGCTGCATGGTCACCTCCGCGAGGGTCGCCACGGGCCACCCTCTAGACGTCGACGATCACCTCGGCCCGCCAACCGTCGTGGCTCGCCCGGATGGCCAGCCCGTGATAGGTGATCGCCTTGACCTCGTGCGCCAGGCGGTGGCGGGCCGGGTCGAAGCGCTCGCCCTGCGCGCTCGCGTGGAGGCCGCCTGCCTCCAGTGTGACGCGAAAGCAGCGCAACAGCATGTGCCGCAGCTCGAACGCGACCACCAGCGTCTGCAGCCAGTCGAACAGCAGGTCGTCGCGGTCGGCGGCCCGGAGCTCGAAGCCGAACTCCTCGCGCGGCTCGATCGTGGCGGGGTCGTCGACGAAGAGCGACGTCAGGGCCCGGGCAGCCTCCTCGAACAGCGCCGCCTCGGTTGAAGCCTCGATCCGCAGCGCCATGTCGGCGGTGTGGTCGGTCACCTGCCAGGGCATCACCCTGATGGTACGCGTAGGGGGCCCGGCCCGCGCAGGGCCGTGGCGGCGCCCGCCGAGCGGGCGCCCCGAGGAGGCGCGCTTGCACCGAGCGACCAGGCACGGCGAGGGCATCGCCCTCCTCTCGCAGGCTTCGTTCCGACCCGGCTCCGAGCGGCTCGACGGGGTGGTCGCGGCGCTCGAGCGGCACCCGGCGATCCGGGCGGTCGAGGTCACCAGCGACGCCGAGCGCATCGCCGCACTGGCCGACGACGTGATCGTCGCCGCCGGTTCGATCGCCGCCGAGCTGCTCGAGCGGATGCCGCGGCTCGTCTGGTACCAGCAGTGGGGAGCCGGCGCCGACTGGCTGCTGCAGCATCGCTGGGTGCACGAGGCCGGGTTCACGATCACCAACGTCGCCGGCATCCACGGCATCCAGATCGGCGAGCACGTGTTCATGACGCTGCTGGCGCTGGGGCGCCGCCTGCCCGAGGCGGTCCGCGCGCAGCACGAGCGCCGCTGGTTCGCGCCGGAGGGCGAGACGCTCGAGGAGCTCGAGGGCAAGCGCCTGCTGCTGTGCGGCTACGGCGGGATCGGCGCCCGGGTCGCCCGCCTCGCGCGCGCCTTCGGCATGACCATCGACGTCGTCCGGCGCAGCTCCAGCGAGGCGCCCCCGGGTGTCGAGCGGGTCGGCGGCCTGGCGCAGCTCGACGCCTTCTTGCCCGACGCCGACGCGGTGGTGATCAGCTTGCCGCTGACGAGCGCGACGCGCGGGCGCTTCGGCGCGGCGGAGCTCGCGCGCATGCGCAAGCAGGCGCGGCTGATCAACGTGGGCCGGGGCGGCTTGGTCGACGAGACGGCGCTGCTCCAGGCCCTGCGCGAGGGGCGGCTCGCGGGCGCCGCGCTCGACGTCTTCGAGGAGGAGCCGCTGCCCGCCTCGTCGCCGCTATGGGAGGCGCCGAACCTGCTGATCACCGGCCACTACGCCGGCGCCACCGAGCGCTACGACGAGCGCGCCATGGCGATCTTCGGC
Source organism: Trueperaceae bacterium (assembly GCA_007130855.1). Taxonomy (GTDB): domain Bacteria; phylum Deinococcota; class Deinococci; order Deinococcales; family Trueperaceae; genus CSSed10-48. Next base: position 17,778 of record SLRS01000219.1, read on the forward strand.
GACAACGTCGAGCGCTTCGTCGCCGGCGAACCGTTGACGCACGTCGTCGACAAGGAGCGTGGCTACTGAGCGGGCGCGCTGCCGCCGGCGGCTGCGCCCGCCGCCAGCGCCAGCAG
>SLRS01000198.1 GCA_007130855.1 Trueperaceae bacterium
GCGAGCGCGAGCCCGCCCGCCGGCGCCTCCGCCAGTGCGGCCGCACCTCCGCCCGCCGGCGCGACGACCGACGCCGCCGCCGACGAGGAAGCGGCATGAGCCCCATCGCCTGGATCCTGATCCTGGTGGCGCTGGGCATCGGCTTCACCATCGGCTTCGTGCTGCGTCAACGGCGCGACGAGGTCACCCGCGAACAGGCCGAGGCCGTCGCCGCGCGGCTGCGCGCCGAGGCGGAGCGCGACGCCCAGCGCACCGTCGAGGGCGCCCAGACCGACGCTCGTGCGCTCATCGCCAGCGAGCGGCAGCGCATGGCCGACGAGGAGCGCCGCGCCCGCGCCCTGCTCGATGACGAGCTCGGCCGCGCACGCCTGCTCGTCGAGCAGGAGCTCGAGCGCAGCCGCGAGGACATCGAGCGCGACCGAGCCGCGTTGCGCGAGGCGCGCGACGAGTTGCGCCAAGACCGCGACAAGATCGTGCAGATCGAGGAGCGCCTGACGCGCCGCGGCGAGCAGCAAGACGCCCGCGCGCTGCGGCTCGACGACCAAGAGGAGAAACTCGATCAGCGCAGCGAGAACCTGAAGCAGGCCGAGGTCGCGCTTGCCGATCGCAGCGCGGAGGTGGAGCGCCAGCTGTTCGCCGTCGCCCAGCTCACCCGCGAGCAGGCCAGCGAGCAGGTGTTCGCGCGGCTCGACCGCGAGCTCGAGCGCGAGAAGGCGGTGCGCGTGCGCGCGTCCGTGGAGCAGGCCGACGCCGAGTCGCGCCGCAAGGCGCAGACGATCGTGGCCCAGGCGATCCAACGCTCGGCCTCGGAGGTCTCGGCGGCCATCAGCGTGTCCGTCGTGCCCATCCCCAACGACGCCATGAAGGGCCGCATCATCGGCCGCGAGGGGCGGAACATCCGCGCCTTCGAGGCGCTCACGGGCGTCGACCTGATCATCGACGACACGCCCGAGGCGGTGCTGCTGTCCTCGTTCAACCCCATCCGCCGCGAGGTCGCCAAGCTGGCCCTCTCCGAGTTGGTGTCCGACGGCCGCATCCACCCCGCCCGCATCGAGGAGGTGGTGCAGAAGGCCCAGCAGGACATGCAGACCTACATCCGCGAGAAGGGCGAGGAGGCCGCGCTCGAGGCGAACGTGGTGGGGCTCAAGCCGGGCCTGATCCAGCTGCTCGGACGCATGCACTTCCGAACCTCCTATGGCCAGAACATCCTGACGCACTCCGTCCAGGTGGCTCACCTGACGAGCATCGTCGCCGCCGAGTTGGGCATCGACGAGGCGCTCGCGCGCCGCGCCGGGCTGCTGCACGACATCGGCAAGTCGATCGACCGCGAGATCGAGGGGACGCATACCGAGATCGGCGCCAACCTCGGACGGCGCTTCGGCGAACCCTCCGAGGTCATCGACGCCATCGCCAACCACCACGACCTCGACCAGGCCGAGACGCTGTACCCCGTCCTGGTGAACGCCGCCGACGCGGTCTCGGCGGCCCGGCCGGGCGCGCGGCGCGAATCGCTCGAGCACTACCTCAAGCGGCTCGAGGGTCTCGAGTCCATCGCGGCGAGCTTCCCGGGCGTCGAGAAGGCTTACGCCATCCAGGCCGGTCGCGAGATCCGCATCCTGGTCGAACCCGAGCGGATCGACGACGCATCGGCGGTGCTGCTCGCGCGCGACGTCGCGAACCGCATCGAGCAGGACATGGAGTATCCGGGCCAGGTCCAGGTGACGGTGGTGCGCGAGTCGCGCGCCGTGGAGTACGCGCGTTAGGCCGTGACGGCGGCAGCGGCCCGGGCGGCTTGCGGTAGACTCGCCCGGGCCGCGCTCCCGCCACCGCGCGTGGGGCGCGTACACCAGCCGACGGGTGAGGTGACGATGACGACTGCAGCAGCCACCGGTGCGCCCAAGTGAGGGCCGGCGACGACGTCAAGCTGTTCGCCGGGACCGCCACGCCGGCGCTGGCCGCGGCCGTCGCGAAGCAGCTGGGGCAGGAGCTCGCACACTGCGAGGTCGACCAGTTCCCGGACGGCGAGACCCGCATCGGCATCGGTGAATCGGTGCGCGGCGCGGACTGCTTCGTGATCCAGAGCACCTGCGCGCCGGTGAACCACAACCTGATGGAGTTGCTGGTGCTGTGCGACGCGCTGCGTCGGGCATCGGCCTGGCGCGTGAGCGCGGTGATCCCGTACTTCGGCTATGCGCGGCAGGACAAGAAGGTGCAAGCACGCGAGCCCATCACCGCCAAGCTCGTCGCCAACTTGCTCGAGACCGTCGGCATCGACCGGGTGATCACCATCGACCTGCACGCGGGTCAGATCCAGGGCTTCTTCGACATCCCGGTCGACCACCTGACCGCGCTCGACATCCTCGGCAACCACCTGCTCACCACCGGCGTCGAGCACAGCGTGGTGATCTCCCCCGACGTCGGCCGCGCCACCGAGGCGCGGCGGCTCGCGAACTACCTCGGCCTGCCGCTGGCGATGCTCTACAAGCGCCGCACGAGCCCAACCGAGACGGCCGTCACGCACGTGATCGGCGAGGTCGAGGGGCTACGGCCGATCATGATCGACGACATGATCTCCACCGCCGGCACCATGCGCCGCGGCATCGACGCCCTCCTGCGCCTCGGTGCGCTGCCCGAGGTGCGGGTGGTGGCCACCCACCCGGTGTTCACGCCGCCGGCGCTCGATCGCCTGACGAACCAGGCGATCAGCCGCGTGATCGTCACGGACACGATCCCCTTCCACGGCAAGCACGACCGGGTGCAGGTGCTGTCGGTGGCGCCGCTGCTGGCCAAGGCGATCTACAACGTCCACCACAACGACTCGGTGAGCTCGCTGTTCACCTCCTGACGGGCGCCGGACGCTCGTCGCTTGCGTTCGCGGGCCGCCGCCCGGTATGTTGACTAGCTGTCAGCAACGCCGCGACCCGTCGCCCGTGACGGGGAGCGCGGCGACGCCGCTCGAGATCCGCGCGCGGGTCCGTGCCCCGGGAGGCTCCATGAAGCTCGAAGCTACCGTCCGTGAGGCGGGTTCCGCCGCCGCCCTGCGTATGCGGGGCCGCTTGCCGGCCATCGTCTACAACAAGGCGCTCAACCTGGTCGTGTCGATCGACGAGCGCTCGTTCGACAAGGTGTTCCGCTCGCAGGGCACGTCGAACCTGATCGACCTCGAGGTCGATGGCGACGTGCACCAGGTGATCGTCAAGGCCGTGCAGATGAACAAGCGCCAACGCGTGGCGCAGCACGTCGACTTCTTCGCCGTCACCGCCGACGAGGCCGTTACGCTGTACGTCCCCATCGACTTCGTGGGAACCCCGGTGGGCACCAAGGAGGGCGGCCAGCTCGACGTGCAGCGCCGCGAACTCCACATCAGCGTGCTGCCGCGCTTCATCCCCGAGGAGGCGCTCGCCCTCGATATCAGCGGCCTCACGATCGGCGACTCGCTGCACGTCAACGACCTGCGCCGGCTCTTGCCGCCCGAGGCCGAGATCCTCGACGACCCGGAACTCGCAGTCGTGGCCGTGGTGCCGCCGCGCCTCGTGGCCGAGGACGAGGAAGTGTCCGAGGAGCAAGAGCTCGAGCCCGAGGTGATCGGCGAGCAAGAGGACGACGAGGCCGGCGAGGACTGAGCGTATCGTGCAACTGGTGGTCGGCCTCGGCAACCCGGGGCCACGCTACGCGGGAACCCGGCACAATGCCGGGTTCCTCGTCGTCGAGCGGCTCGCCGAGCGGCGCGGCCTGGCGTTCGTCGAGCAACGCCAGGCATTGGTCGCGAAGGCCTCGGGCGAGCTCCTGTTGGCCAAGCCGACGACCTTCATGAACCGCTCCGGCGCGGCCGTGCAGGCGCTGATGACGCGTCACGCCGTACGCCCGGAGCAGCTCCTGCTGGTGCACGACGACCTCGACCTGCCGCTCGGTCGCTTGCGCCTGCGGCGCGGCGGCGGGGCCGGCGGCCAGCGCGGCGTGCAAGACACGATCGACAGGATCGGGCCGGCCTTCGCGCGGCTCAAGCTGGGCGTGTCGCGACCGCCGCTCGACTGGCCGGCCGAACGATGGGTGCTGTCGCGCTTCGCCGAGGCCGAGGCGCCACTGGTGGAGCGGGTGGTGGAGGCCGCCGCCGAGGCGCTCGAACGCTGGCTGGCGCAGGGGCTGGAGCCGGCCCAGCAATGGGCGAACGGACTCGACCTCGCGGCGCCCGGCGACGCCGCGGACGACGGCGACGCCATCGGAGACACCGACCGCGACGCCTGAGCAGGCGCGGCGTGTCGATCGCCGGAGCCACCGGGCGCGCTGGAGGACCGGCGCCGGCTCCGCCGTGGCCCCGGCTCGCGCGACTAGGCCGACAGCGCCGCCAGGCTCGCCTCGATCGACGCCACGAGCCCCGCGGCCTCCTCGGCGCGGCGCCGCTCCTCGGCGACCACCGCTGCCGGGGCGTTGGCGACGAAGCGTTCGTTGGCGAGCTTGCGCTCGTGCCGGACGAGCGCCGTGCGGGCGTCGGCGAGGCGCTTGTGCTGCCGCTCGCGCCAGGCCTCGACGTCGACCACGCCCTCGAGTGGTAGCCGGACCGTCGTGCCCGGGAGTGAGCGCGCCAGGCTGGCGCCGGCCGGCAGCGCGTCCAGCACGCGTGCGCGTGCCAGGCTGGCGAACACCTCCGGCTCGGCGGCGACCACCGTGGCCGCCGCGCCCTCGACCACCACGTCGACCATGTGCCCCGGCGACAGGGTGGCCTCGACGCGCAGCTGCCGCACCGCGCTGACCGCGGCCTGCAGCAGTGCGAAGTGCTCTTCGGCCTCCGGATCGATGGCGCCGGGCCGGGCCTCGGGCCAGGCCGACGTGGCCACCTGATCGTCGTGTCCGAGCGCTTCCCACAGCTCGGCCGTGATGAACGGCATCAGCGGGTGCAGCAACTGGACGAAGGTGCTCAGGCTCGCGCGCAGCGTGGCGCGCGTCGCCTCGTCCTCGGCCCGCAACGCCGGCTTGGCGGCCTCGAGGTACCAGTCGCAGAACTCCGACCAGACCGCCTCGTACACCGCCCTGGCTGCCAGCCCGAGGTCGAGCGCCTCGAGGTGATCGGTCACGTCCTGCACGGCACGCGCCAGGCGGCTTCGGATCCAGCGGTCGGCCAACCGCGGCGGA
>SLRS01000285.1 GCA_007130855.1 Trueperaceae bacterium
GTCTGCGGGATGTACTCGACGAAGCGGAAGGGGCCGCTGCCCACGACCACGTGCTGCAGGTTGCCGTGTTCCTCCACGACGTGCTGCGGCACGATCACGTTCATGGTCATCGCGAGGTACGCGAGCAAGGGGCTGGAAGGTTGCGACAGCGTGAACACCACGGTGCGCTCGTCGATGACGTCGATCTGTTCGACCACCGCGAAGTTGCCGGCGCGCGGCGAACCGGTCTCCGGGTCCTTGATGCGTTCGATCGAGAACTCGACGTCGGATGCCGTGACGGGGGTGCCGTCGTGCCAGCTGGCGTCGCGCAGGTGGAAGGTCCACTGCAGCAGATCGTCGGAGACTTCCCACGCCTCGGCCAGGCCGGGCACGATCTCGAGCGACGCGTTGAACATGACGAGCGTGTCGTAGGTGTTCTCCAGCATGTTGCGGGTGGCGGTGGCGTTCGAGATGTGCATGTCGAGACCGACCGGATCGGTCTGCATCCCGACGCGTAGGATGCCGCCGTGCTGCGGTTGGGCCAGTGCGAAGCCGAGCGCCAGGGACAAGGCCAGGACCGAGAAACGCTTCATGAGACCTCCAGGGCCGCCGCGGGCGAGACAGCCTGGTCGGCATGCTACGACATCGCCGTGTGCGTCGATAGCGCGCCGCGCTGTCGCGCGGGATCAGCGCTGCAGCCAGGTCGTCCGAAAGCCGAGGTAGCTGGTGTTGGGGAAGTGCTCGTAGCCCTCGACCTCCGGCCGCTGGGCCGAGTACTGCGCCGAGTGGAACAGGAACACCATCGGCGACAGCTCGAGGATGCGTTCTTGCGCCTCGAGGTAGATGTCGCGCCGCACCTCGGGGTCGGGCTCGCGGCGGCCGGCCGACAGCAGCTCGTCGAGCTGGTCGTCCGCGAAGTTGAACCAGTTGCCGCCGCTGGTACTGAAGAACGGCGTGTGCAAGAAGGCGTCCGGGTCGGTCTGTCCCGAGAAGCCCAGGATGGTGGCAGCGTAGTCCCTGGCGTAGAAGGTCGGCAAGTAGATCGACCAGTCCTCGAGCACGATGTTGGCGGTCACGCCGATCTCGGCGAGGTTGGCCTGGATGATCTCGGCAGGATCGCGCAGGAAGTCGTAGGTGCTGGTGATGTAGAGGTCGAACTCGAAGCCGTCCGGGTAGCCGGCCTCGGTCAGTAGGGTGCGCGCCTGCTCGAGGTCACGGACCTCGAAGGGGGACGACTCGATGGCGTAGAAGTTGCCGGCTGGGATCGTGGTGCCGGTCGCGACGACGCCGCCGGTGCCGAACAGCGCCAGGTCGACGACCTGCTGCTTGTCGATGGCGTAGGCGAAGGCCTGGCGCACGCGGTAGTCGTCGAACGGTTCGACGGCAGCGTTGAACATCAAGCTGCGGTAGTTCGCGGCCAAGCCGCCTACCACCTCGACGCTAGGATCCGCCTGCAACGTCAACACATCGACGGCTGGAACGTACTCGATCCAGTCGACGTTGCCGGTCAGGATGGCGGTGGTGCGTGCGGTGGGGTCGGGGTAGAACGCGAAGGTGATGCCGTCGAGGTAGGGCAGTGCCCCGCCGTCGGCGTCGCGGCCCCAGTAGTCGTCGAAGCGCTCGAGTACCAGGCGGGTCTGCGGGATGTACTCGACGAAGCGGAAGGGGCCGCTCCCGACGACCACGTGCTGTAGGTCGCCGTGCTCCTCCACGACGTGCTGCGGCACGATGACGTTCATGCTCATCGCCAGGAACGACAGCAGCGGCGTGAAGGGCTCCGACAGCGTGAAGACCACGGTGTGATCGTCGAGCACGTCGATCCGCTCGACGACCGCGAAGTCCCCAGAGCGCGGGCTGGCCGTCGCTGGGTCCTTGATGCGTTCGATGGAATACTTGACGTCGTACGCCGTGACAGGTGCGCCGTCGTGGAATGTCGCGTCGCGGACACGAAAGGTCCACTGCAGCAGGTCCTGTGACGCCTCCCACGAAGCAGCCAAGCCGGGCACGATCTCGAGCGAGGCGTTGAACATCACGAGCGTGTCGTAGGTGTTCTCGAGCATGTTCTTCGTCGCGGTCGCATTGGTGAGATGAGGATCGAGACCGACCGGGTCGGTCTGCATCCCGACGCGGAGAACGCCGCCGTGCTGCGGTTGTGCCAGCGCAAGGCCGAACGCCAGCGTCAGGATGAAAGTCGCGAGTCGTCTCATGGAACCTCCCGCGTTCGAGAATGCCAAGGCAGCTCGTCGGCATGCTACGCCATGCATACGCTGCGTTACCGTCAGCGCGCCTTCAGCCGCACGTCGAGCGCGTCGCGCAGCCCGTCGCCGAGCAGGTTGAAGCCGAGCACCACTACCATGATCGCCAGGCCCGGCGCGATGGTCGCCCACGGTGCGAGTGCGAGGAAGCGGCGCCCGTCCGACACCATCATTCCCCAGCTCGGGGTCGGCGGCTGGGTGCCGAGCCCCAGGAACGAGAGCGAGGCCTCGTACAAGATCGCGTAAGCGAGCCGCAGGGTGACCTCGACGATGAGCGGTGCGGCGGCGCTCGGCAGCACCGCCAGCCACACGATGCGCGCGTCGCCACCGCCGAGCGCACGCGCGGCCTCCACGAACAACTCCTCGCGCACCGTCATCACCGCGGCCCGCGCCACGCGCGCGAACGGCCCGATGTAGACGATGCCGATGGCGAGCACCAAATTGCTGAAACCGGCGCCCAGGAAGGCGATCAGCGCGATCGCCAGCAGGATCGCAGGGAACGACAGCAGCACGTCGGTGACGCGCATGATGACGGTGTCGAGCCAGCCGCGATAGTAGCCGGCAAGCACGCCGAGCGCGCCGCCCACCAGCAAGGCGAAGACGACCGATGCCCCCGCCACCGAGAGCGATACGCGCCCGCCATAGAGGATGCGCGTGAAGGTGTCGCGGCCCAGTTGGTCGGTGCCGAGCCAGTGCTCGGGGCTCGGTCCCTGCAGCCGTGCGGGCGGATCGAGCGTGATCGCGTCGTACGGTGTGAGGTAGGGCGCGAACACGGCCCCGATCACCGCCGCCAGCACGAACAGCAGGCCGAGGCCGCCGGCGCTACGGAAGATGAACAGGTGCAGGGCGCGGTGGCGCCTGCCGGCCCGCGGAGCCCGGTGCTCAGCCATAGCGCACCCGCGGGTCGATCAACGCGTACAACACGTCGACGAACAAGTTGACGAAGACGAACGCGGCGGAGATCACCAGCACCGCACCCTGCACCACGGGGTAGTCGCGCAGGTTGATGCCCTCGAGCGCGAAGCGGCCGATGCCGGGGATGCTGAACACCTGCTCGATGATCACCGTGCCGCCCAGCAGCGAGCCGAACTGCAGGCCCACCACCGTCACCACCGGGATCAGGGCGTTGCGCAAGGCGTGCGTCAGCGTCACGCGCCGCTCCGACAAGCCCTTCGCGCGCGCGGTGCGCACGTAGTCGCGATCGAGCACCTCGAGCATGGCGGAGCGCATGATCCGCGTCGTGGCCGCGGCCAGGATGAGCCCCAGCGACAGCGCCGGCAGGATCATGCGTCGCATGCTCTCGAGCGGGTCCTCGGCGAAAGGTACGAAGCCCGCCGGGGGAAGCCAGCCCAGGCGCAGCGAGAACAGCAGGATCAGCAGGATGCCCAGGAAGAAGCCGGGGACCGACAGGCCGATGAGCACGAACGCACTGCCCAGGTAGTCGGGCCAGCGCCCGCGGTAGCGAGCAGCGATCATGCCGATCGGCAGCGCCAGGGTCAGCGCGATGGCGAGGCTCATCAGGCTGAGTTGGAACGTGGCGGGAAAGCGCAGCGCCAGGTCGCCCGCGATCGAGCGGCCGGTGCGCAAGGAGGTGCCGAGGTCGCCCTGCAGCGCCGCGCCGAGCCATTGGCCGAACTGCACGTGGATGGGCAGGTCGATGCCGAAGATGCGCCGCAGCTCGGCCATGCGTTCGGCCGAGATGTCCTCACCGAACCCGACGAGCTGGGTGACGACGTCGCCGGGTATCGCTCGCATGAGCAGGAACACCACCACTGCGACGCCGAAGAGCGCAGGGATGGTGAGCAGGAAGCGACGGAGGAGGAACGTGAACATGACGCAGGCGCATCATGGCATGCGTCCGACGCCGGGTGACCGCGCGCGCCGCGCATCGTTGCCGCCATCAGCGCCGCCCCCTCGTCGGGCGAGGACGCACAGCGGCGGCGAGGGGCGTTGGTGCCGAACGATGGCCGGTCGCGCCGGCCCGCTTCGGCCGTGTCATCTGGCCGACCTCCAGACCACGCAGCGAGTCCGTACCCTTTTCATGTCGAGATCTTTATCGTCGACGCACGGGGGGGTCACGACGCGGCAACGACTCACGCGACGACGCAGGAACGCGACGAACAGGCCCCATATCGTGGAAGGAGCGAGGATGGACCCGATCATGGAACGCACCACGCGCGGTCGCAAGAAGGTTACGCTCACCATCGAAGAAGGTCCGGAGATCGAGAAGAGGGCACGCAAGAGCGACGAAAATGGCAACGGTCTGGGCCGGGTCGTGACGCTGACCGCTGCCCTCGTCGCCGGCTATGTGGTGGCGACGAAGCTCGTCGGTAAGGCGAAGAAGACCGGTGCCGACGCCATCTACGTCAGCGAGAGCATCACCATCAACCGGCCCGTGAACGAGATCTACCGCTTCTGGCGCAACCTCTCCAACCTGCCGCGCGCGATGAGCCACCTGGAGTCCGTCGAGGAGCGCCCCAACAAGCGTTCGCACTGGAAGGCCAAGGGGCCCGCCGGAAGCAAGATCGAATGGGACGCCGAGATCCTGGTCGACCGCGAGAACGAGATCATCTCGTGGCGCTCGCTCGAGGGGGCCATCGTCCGCAACGAGGGCACCGTGCGCTTCAAGGACGTGGGGAACGGCCAGCGCACCGAGGTCAAGGTGTCACTCACCTACCATCCGCCCGGTGGGCCGCTCGGCGCGACGGTCGCCAAGCTGCTCGGGGCCGAGCCGGCGCAGCAAGTCGCCGAGGACCTGCGCGGCCTCAAGAAGCAACTCGAGACCGGTGGGCCGAAGGGCGGCACCGCCACCAACAACTGATCGCGTTCCCGCGGGCGGCCCGCGTCGCGTCGCCGTCCGCCCGAGCAGCGCGCAGCCGGA
>SLRS01000099.1 GCA_007130855.1 Trueperaceae bacterium
CGGCAGGTGAGGCCCGCCTTCGTGATGCGCTTCGCCAGGTCGATGTCGTCGACGACGCTGCCCCTGATCGCCGCGTGCCCCCCGACCGCGTCGTAGGCCCCGCGGCGGAAGGCCATGAGTTGCCCGACCGCGCGAGCGAACGGCGCCCGACGCCACAGGAGACCGGCGGCCAGCGGCGTGAAGGAGAAGAACGCCCAGTAGAACAGCGGTACCAGCAACTGCTCGCCCAGCGTCCCCAGGACCTGCCGCGGTAGGCCGGAGAGGAGGCCAGCCCGGCTCGACTGCAGCGCGCCGACGATCCTGCGCACCGCATGCGGCTCGACGAAGGTCGTGTCCGCGTCGGCGAAGAGGAGCACCTCGCCGTGTGCGGCGCGCGACAGCTGATGGCAGGCCCAGGTCTTGCCATTCCAACCCTCGGGCGGCTCGGTGCCTGCCAACACCGTCAGCCGGGCGTCGCGCGCTCGCTCGGATGCCAGGATCCGCGCGGTCCCGTCCTCCGATCGATCGTCGAGCACGATGATCTCGAGGTGCGGATGGGTCTGGGCCAGCAGCGACCGAACGCAGGCCCGGATGTTGGCCTCCTCGTTGCGCGCCGGCACGAGCACGGAGACCGTGGGTTGCGCAGTGACCGGGCGGCAGCGGTTCAGGCGCCGCAGCACGATGTCGTTACTGAAGACGATGACCAGGACGATGACTTGGAACGCGACGATGCCGACGAGGCCGTCCCGGGTCAGGTACTCGAGGAGTTCGCCGGTCATGTCGTGCTGGCCCTGCGGCGTCTGGGTCGCGGACGTTGCGTGAGTTCGGCGCGATGCATCCACAGGATGACGGCGGCTTGCAGCACGAGCGCCAACCACGCATCCGGGAGCCACAGGAGGACACCCAGGCCCATCGCCGAGAGCGCCCCGGCCACCGCCCACGCGTCGGGCTCGACCAGGAGTGTCGCCACCACGATCGCGATCACCGCGAGCAGCGGGATCGTCCACAGGGTGAGGCCGATCCAGGTGCCCAGCGTGACGGCCAACGCCTTGCCGCCCCTGAACCCCAGGAACGGCGAGAACGCGGCACCGGCGACCGGAAGGACCGCGATCAGTGCCAGCGTCCAGCCGGCGTGGCCGAGCGCGTCCCTGGCGATGACGATCGGGAGCACGCCCTTGCTCACGTCGAGCAGCAGCACGGCGACGCCGAGCGCGGCGCCGCCCGCGCGGAAGGCGTTCGTCGCCCCGGGGTTGCCGTCACCGACCCCGCGCACGTCGCGCTTCGCCACGAGGCGCCCGAGCCACAGCGAGAACGGCAGCGAGCCGCTCAGGAAGGCGATCAGCGACACGAGCACGGCACTGGCCCACGGGCTCGATGACGAAACGTCCACGGAATCTCCGCCTCGGTGATCATGCTACCTCGCGCCGCGGAGCGCGCCCCGGCCACGTGGTAGGATTCGCCGTCGCCATCGTGAAGGGCTGCACTGTTACTGGTGCCCGTCCCGACGCCTCTCCCGTCGATCGCGGTGTGGACGGGTGCCCCGTGACGGTGCCGGGGCAGCGCCCGGAGGAGGCCAGCGATGGATGTGCTCTCCGTCGTGCTCATCGTCTTCGGCACGCTCGAACTGCTGAACGTCCTGACGCTCTACCTGGCGCCCGGTTCGCGCCGAGCCAACGCGCTCGGTGTGTTCCGGGCCTACGAGCAGTCGAAGCAGGATCCCGAGGTCCACGCCCTGGTGAGCTATCTGATCGACTGGGTGGCCGGCACCAAGCTGATCTTCATCGTGCTGCTCATTGGTATCATCATCACCGGGTCGCCTGCGACCAAGGTCTTCAGCGCCATCGCCCTCATGTTCTCGATCCTGACCTTCTACTCCCGGCTCTACCCCGCCATCACGAAGATGGACCGGGAGGGTCTGATCGTCCCCCGCGGCTACTCGCGGACGCTGGCGATCATGATCGCCGTCTTCGTGCTCGTCTTCGCCGTCGCCGTCGTCGTGTACCTCGTGAGCTACGCGGCCGGATGAAGCTGAACCCGGACACGGTGCGGGAGCTGTGGTCGCGCACCTACAACACCCACGGGAAGCCCGACTGGTCGCACCTCTTCCCGCACTACCACGACGACATCGTCTTCCAGGACGCGATCCAGCGAGTCGAGGGACGGCCGGCCTTCGAGGCGCTCTGCAACCGGCTCGCGGAGCGCTGCCGCGAACTCCGGATGGACATCGTCGAGGTGTCGCAGACGGACGGCGTCATCTTCCTGGAGTGGGAGATGACGCTGATGTTCAAGCGCTACCCCAGCTCGACGATCTTCGGTTGCACCAAGCTGACCCTCGACGACGACGGCCTGATCGTCCGGCAACGCGATTACTACGATCTCTGGGGCGACATCTTCGACAACATCCCGCGCTTCGGCAGGGCCTACCGCAGGTTCATGCACCGGAAGTTCGGATAGGCCGTGTTCAGGTACCTGAAGCAGTACCACATGGCCGACATGAAGGCCATGCTGCACAACCAGCGGACGCCGCACCATCGGACGACCGCCTCGCTGGCGGGCAAGACGGTCGTGATCGCGGGTGCCACCTCCGGTGTCGGGCTTGCCGCCGCCGGCGAGGTCGCCCGCTTCGGAGGGCGTCTGGTGCTCCTGGCGAGGAACGCGCAGAAGGGGCGTGCTGTCCAGGCGCGGCTCGAGCAGGACTTCCAGGCGCAGGTCTCGTTCTTCCTGGCGGACTTCGCACGTCTCGCGGAGGTCCACCGCGTGGCCGAGGAGGTCGCCTGCACCGTCGAACGGATCGACGTCCTCGTCAACAGCGCGGGCCTCCACTCCACCCGCAAGATCCACACCGAAGACGGGCACGAGCTCGCCTTCTGCGTCAACCACCTGGCTCCCTTCGTCCTGACCCATCGACTGCTCCCGAGGATGAAGCAGAGCGGCGCCACGCGCGTCCTCCAGGTCAACTCCCAGGGTCACCGGTTCGGCGGGCTGAACCTCGCCGATCTGGCGTGGCGCCGGCGCGTCTACTCGGGATTGCGGGCCTACGGCGCCTCGAAGACGGCCCAGCTGCTGTCGGCGTGGGAGTTCGCGGACCGGCTCGAGGGGAGCGGCGTGACGATCAACGCCATGCATCCCGGGGAGGTCCGGACCGGGATCGGCAGCAACAACGGTCCGCTCTACCGCTGGTACCAGCGGCGGTTGCTCTGGCGGTTCCTGGGCGACGCACGCGTGGCCGGCGAGTCGTTGCACTACCTCGCCGCAGCGCCGGAGCTCGAGGGCGTCAGCGGCCGCTACTTCAACCGGACCCATCCCGAGAAGCCAGCCCCGCACGCGCTCGACCGCGCCCTGGGCCGGCGGGTGTGGGAGCGGACGATGGAGCTGACGGGGTTGACCGATGACCTATGACGTCCTCGTGGTGGGGGGCGGGGCCGCCGGCCTCACCGCCGCCGCCTACGCCGCGCGCGCGGGCCGTTCGGTGGCGCTGTTCGAGCAACAGGAGCGGCTCGGCGGACTGGTGCAGTCGGTGGAGCGCGAGGGCTTCGTGTTCGACATGGGGCTGCGGGCGATCGAGAACGCGGGCATCGTCTTGCCCATGCTCGACGAGCTCGGTCTCCAGCTCGACTTCGTCAGGAGCCCGGTGTCGATCGGGATCGAGGACCAGGTCATCCGCGTCGACTCCGAGGCCTCGCTGGAGGACTACCGCGACCTGCTCGTACGCTTCTACCCGGACAGCGCCACCGACGTCGACCGGATCATGGCCCTGATCACCCGGATCATGCGCGACATGGACGTCCTCTACGGCATCGACAACCCGCTGTTCAAGGACGTGCTGCGCGACCGCGCCTACCTGTTCGGGACGCTGCTGCCGTGGCTGTTCCGCTTCGTCGCCACGATCGGGCGGATCAACCGCATGGCGGGCCCGGTGGAGGCGCTCCTCGACGATCTGACCGACGATGGTGGACTGAAGAGCATCATCGGCCAGCACTTCTTCAAGGGGACCCCGGCGTTCTTCGCCATGAGTTACTTCAGCGTGTATCTCGACTACCGCTACCCCCGCGGCGGGACCGCGGCGCTGATGCAACTGCTCGAGGGCTTCGTGCGCGAGCGGGGCGTGGACGTGCGGGTCGAGAGGCCGATCGTGGCCTTGGACCCCGAGGCGCGGACGGTCACCGACCGCAACGGCGAGGTGTGGCGCTACCGGCAGCTGATCTGGTGCGCCGACCTGAAGACGCTCTACCGCGCCATCGACGCGGCGGCCATCGCCGATCCGGGCCTGGTTCGGGCGGTCACTGCTCGGAGAGACGAACTCGAAGGGTGCTCCGGTAGCGACTCGGTGTTGTCGCTCTTCCTCTCGGTGGACGAGGCCCCGGAGGTCTTCCGGGCGGTCTCCGAAGGGCACCTCTTCTACTCCCCCGACGCTCGTGGCCTGGGCGATCTGCACACGAGTGGGCTCGCCTCGCTGCTCGAGCGACACGTGGACGGGGCGCTCCCGGTCGAGCCGGTGAAGGCTTTCCTGGACGTGTTCTTCGCCCGCACGACGTACGAGGTGTCGATCCCGGTGCTCAAGGACCCCGCCCTGGCGCCGGCGGGGAAGACCGGGCTGATCGTCAGCTGCCTCTTCGACTACGGGCTCACCCGACGGGTCCGGGAGGCGGGCTGGTACGCCGAGTTCACGGCACACTGCGCCGACGCCATGACCGCGGCCCTCGCCGGGCGGCTGTACCCGGGGCTGAGCGGAAAGGTGGTTGCCAGGTTCATGACCACGCCCGTCACGCTCGAGGCGCGCACGGGTAACAGCGACGGCGCCATCGTCGGCTGGGCGTTCGACGGCGCGCACATGCCTGCGGTCCGCCAGATGCAGCGGGTGGCACGGTCGGTGCTGACCCCCATCCCAGCCGTGCTCCAGGCCGGGCAATGGGCTTACAGCCCCGCGGGCGTGCCGATGGCGTTCCTCACGGGCAAGCTGGCAGCGGATCGCGCGCTCAAGGGGCTCGGGCGGTGAGGGGGTAGTCGCTGGCGGCGCCGGGGCCGAGGGGACGCCGGGGTGCGCGTCTACGCCCGGCGGCCGGCGCCGTACCCGCTTTGCCATGCCGCGCGCGCCGTGCCTCGATGGAACGCAACGCGTCAC
>SLRS01000186.1 GCA_007130855.1 Trueperaceae bacterium
CTCGTGAAGGCGCTGGCCGCGATCGCGCTCGTGCTGCTGATGATGCCGGTGGTGAGCGCCGTCGCCGCGCTCGGCGGCGACCAGGCGCGCCAGATCGCCAACGCCCACACGCTGTTCAACGCGCTCGTGGCGCTGCTCGGGACGCTGGCGGTGACGCCGCTGGCGCTGCTGATGACGCGGGCGCTGCCGGAGCGCGAGGATCCCACCGGCCCGAAGTACCTGCGCGAGAGCGCGCTCGACGATCCGGCGCTGGCGAAGGCCCTGGCCCTGCGCGAGACGATCCGCATCAGCGACCAGGTGGGGGTGATGCTCGAGCAGGCCGTCGGCTTCGTGCGCAGCGGGCAGTGGGACGATGAGGCCATCTCCACGCGCGAGATCAAGGTCGACCGGCTCACCCGCTCGGTGGTCGAGTATTTGGCGACGCTGCGCCGTCGGCACGGCGACGATCCGATCACCGAGCGGCTGCTGCTGCTCGCCACCGAGCTCGAGCATCTCGGCGACCAGGTACGCCGGCTCCAGCGCCGCGAGCGGCGCCTGCGCGAGGGCGGCATCGAGTTCAGCCGCGACGGCCGCGCCGACCTCGCCGACACCGGCGAGGAGGTGCTGCGGCGCATGCGGGCGGCGTTCACCTCCCTCGCCACCGGCGACGCGGCCCTGGCCGTCCAGATGGTCGAGGGCCGACCGGCCTTGGAGCAGCTGATCGCCAAGATGCGCGTCACGCACCTGGCCCGGCTCGAGGCGCGCCTGCCGGAGGCGCGCGCGTCGTCATCGCATCACCTCGAGGTGCTGACGCTGTTCCGCCAGATGGACGCCAGCACCACGCGCGTGGCGGGATGGGTGAAAGATGGGGTCGGGTCGGTAGGGACGCCATGACACACCGTGTTCGAGGCGGCCCGCCGTGCTGAGCACGCTCGGCGGGCTGGCGCTCTTCCTGATGGGGATGGAGCGCATCGCCTCCGCGCTGCGCGCGCTGGGCGGGGGCTCGATGCGACGCGCCATGGCCGGTGCGACGAGCTCGCCTTGGCGCTCGCTCGCCACCGGCACGCTGGTCTCGGCCGCCACCCAGAGCGGCACCGCCACCGCGGTCACCACCTTGAGCCTGGTGGCCGGCGGGCTGGTCAACGTCCAGGGCGGCCTGGCGATGTCGTTCGGTGCCCAGATCGGGGCCACCCTGGCGATCCAGCTGGCGGCCTTCCGCCTGAGCGAGTACGCCCTGCCGATGGTGGCGGTCGGCTTCGTGCTGATGCGCTGGCCGCGCGCGTTCGAGCTGGGCCGCCTGGTGCTGGGCGCCGGCCTGCTGTTCCTGGGCCTGGGCCTCACGGTCGACGGCGTCGCCGGCCTGCAGGCCTCGGCAGCGTTCATGACGACCATGCGGCTCGCCGAGCAGCAACCGCTGCTCGTCGCGCTGGTCGGTTTCGCGCTCGGGACCGTGCTCACCAGCACCAATGCCGTTGCCGCCCTGGGCGTGGGCCTGTACGTCAGCGGCGCGCTGGCGCTGCCCGCCACGCTGGCGCTGGTGGTCGGCGGCAACGCCGGCGGGACCATGCTGGCGATCCTGGCGGCCCGCTCGCTGGGCATCGAGGCGCTGCGCGTGGCGGTGGTGCACACCGGCGTGAAGCTGGTGACGGCGCTGTTGGTCGCGCTCGTAGCAGCGCCGGCCGCTGCCGGCGTGGCGCTCCTCGGCGGCGATGCCGCGCGCCAGGTGGCCAACCTCCACACGCTCTTCAACATCGCGGTCGCGATCCCCGCCACGCTGGCGCTGGGGTTGCTGGCGCGCCTGGGCACCGCGCTGCTGCACGAGCGCAGCGAACAGAGCGGTCCCTTGCACCTGCGCGAGGATGCGCTCGCCGAACCCGCCCTGGCATTGGCCCTGGCGCGCCGGGAGATGGTGGCCGTCTCCGACCTGGTGCTGGAGATGGTGAGCCTCGGCGCGCGCAATCTCCGTAGCGGCGACTGGGACCCGGTGCCCATCGACGTGCGCGAGGCGAAGGTGGACCGCCTCACGAGCGACGTCGTGCAGTACCTGGCCGACCTGCGCAGCCGGCACGGTGAAGATCCGGTCTCCGAGCGGCTGCTGCTGAGCGTGACCGAGCTCGAGCACCTCGGCGACCAGATGCGGCGACTGGCGCGGCGCGAGGGCAAGCTGCGCTCGCAGGGCCTCGAGTTCAGCCAGGCCGGCCGCCTCGAGCTGGCCGAGACGGCCGAGCGCGCGCTCGAGCGGCTCGATGCGGCCTTCACCGCGGTCGCCACGGGCGACGCCATCCTCGCCCGGCGCGTGGTCGAGGGCCGCAGGCCGTTCGAACGACACGTGGCCGACATGCGCCTCGCCCACCTGGCACGGCTGGAGGCGGAGCACGCCGAGTCGCGCGTGTCGGGCGTGCATCACCTCGAGGTGCTGACGCTGCTGCGTCAGGTGGACGCGAGCAGCACCCGCCTGGCGGGTTGGGTGATCGAGGACGCCCGGAGCGAGGTGAAGGCGCCCTCCTGAGGGCAGCGAGGCGCCGCAGGTGTCGGCGCACGCCATGGCCGGCGCGTCACGGCTCGAGCGGCTCGTCGAAGCGCTGCAACTCCACCAGGTAGCCGTTCGGGCAGCGGACGAAGGCCGTCAGGGCCGCATAGCGTTGGCTATGGGCCGGGGCCGACACGACCTCGGCACCCTGCGCGCGGAGTCGCTCGAAGTCGCCGACCACGTCGTCCACCAGCAGGGTGAGCACCACCCGGTACGTGTCCGGGACGGCGTAGCCGCGATCGCAGAAGCCCAGGTACGCGCCCGCCGAGGTGGCGTAGATGCGACACACGCCCTGGTCGCGCACCAGCGGCAGGCCCAGCAGCCCCTGGTAGAACGCGTCGGTGGCGCCCAAGTCGTCGGTGGGGAGGAACGTGATCTGGCCCTGGATGGGCGGGCGGGCGTCGCTGGCGTGCACGAGATCACTCCTTCCGGCCGCGGGGCCGATAGCGTGCTGGCCCCGTCACGGGCTCGTGCGGGCCTTCAGAACGGCGAGCGCAGGGCGGCGAGGGGCGGCCAGGTGGCGTCCTTGGCCGAGAGCTTGGGCGCGGCGCCCGGCTCGAGTGGCCAGTCGATATCGAGGTCGGGATCGTCCCAGGCGAGGCCCCCCTCGGCTTGCGGCGCATAGCCGCCGGTGACCTTGTACAGCACGTCAGCCACGTCGGAGAGGACGAGGAAGCCGTGTGCGAAACCCGGTGGTAGCCACAACCAGGCGGGCTCGTCGCCGTCGAGGGTGACGCCGGCCCAGCGGCCGAACATGGGCGAGGCCGAGCGGAGGTCGACGGCGACGTCGAACACGCGTCCGCGCATGGCGCTCACCAGCTTGCCTTGCGCGTGTGGCGGGGCTTGGAAGTGCAGTCCACGGAGGGTGTCGCGCCGCGAGCGGCTGTGGTTGTCCTGGACGAACGGGGGCAGGCCGAGCGCCGCGAACACGTGCTCGTTCCAGCGTTCCAGGAAGAAGCCGCGTGGGTCGTGGTGCACGTGCGGGGTGATGAGCAGGACGTCAGGGAACGCGCCCAGCGGCCTGACGCTCGGCCGACCGCCCACCTCAGCGCCCATGGTCGTCGCGGCACCGAGCGACGAGGTGGTAACCGATGAAGCCGGCTTGGCCGGTGACGCTCGCGGACATGCGAGCAGGCTACCGCTTCACGGAGCGCAGGGGTGCTGGCATGCCCGAACCGTACCTAGCATGGACGGTGCGCTCGCACTCGGCCTCAGGCGGTGCCGTCACGCGTACGGCTGAGGTCGTCCAGGATGGCGGTGCGCACGTCGGGCAGGTGCTCGAGGCCGGACGGGTAGCGCAGCCGCCGTAGCGGCGCCTGACGCAGCAGCGCCGCGAAGGCGTGGAAGCGCTGCGGTGCGAGGCCGAGCGCCTCGAGCACCCCGGCGAGGAACGAGTGGCGGACGAGCTCGGTCAGCGCCTCGCCGAAGGGCACGGGGACGATCTCGACGGCCTCACTCGCGTCGCGCTCCGGCAGGTACAGCGCCTGCATCGGGCTGGCGTCGCCGTGGAACGCGCCGAAGCCGCCCTCGCCCACGGCGACACGCAGCTTCGGTGATCCCGGCTGCACGCGCTCGAGTCCGACGGTGCTGCCGAGCAGGCGCTCCGCCTGCTCGGGCCAGAAGCGCATCTGCGGGTAGCCGGGCCGGGCGACGACGCACTCGCCCCGCCGTTCGAGCGTGAGCTGATCGTCGCCGAGCAACCGGGCACCGGCCTGGACGAGCGTGATGGCGAGGGTGCTCTTGCCGCCCTTGTTGGTCGCCAGGAACGACGCCACGCGGTCGTCGACGACGACGGAGGCGGCGTGGAGCGTCGGTACGCCGCGGAGCTCGAGCCACAGCGCGAGCACGGTGCCGAAGAGCCAGATCTCGACGCCGTGCGCGAGCCGCTGCTCGCGTAGGTGGCACAGGATGCGGTCGTTCCACAGGAAGAAGTCGGCTGCGTCGGCGAAGCGGGCCACGACGCAGTCGTCGACCCGCACGACACGGTGCACCATGTCGCTGTACTGGTCCGGACGAGCGTTGTCGAAGCTTGCGGGCAGCTCGTCCCAGCCCGGGTCCAGTGGTGCCGCGTCGACCATTGCGAAGGCGAGATCGGCGGGACCATCGCTCGTGCGCATGGTGAAGCGGAACGGGAAGGCGCTGGCGATGCGCAGTCCGTAGACCTCGACAACGCGCTCGCGGGCGACGCTCTCGCTCATGCCGAGCGCTCGTCGATCAAGGCGCCGCGCTCCGTCAGCGCCTCGGCGAAGCCCTCGAGGTCCCCCTCGAGGCGTTGTGGTTCGACGTCGTATGTCGGCGCCAGCGCAGCGGCTGCCGCCTGCGTCGAGCCGTGTTGCACGATTGCCTCCCACATCCGGGCGGCGGTCCCTTCGAGCGTGAGGCAGCCGGGCCACTGCGCGGCGCCGAGCACGAGGTGGTCCTCGAAGCGCGCCGCGAGCACGCTCGCGGCGATGTGCAGCGGACCAGGAGCGACGCTCTGTCGTTGGACCTCGGGCGCCGACGCCCCGACCGGCGGTCGGTTCTTCATGCAACGCTCCGGGGCAACCAGGCGCCAGCCGCGCTCGACGCGCTTCGAGA
>SLRS01000150.1 GCA_007130855.1 Trueperaceae bacterium
GCCTCGACCGCCACCGACGAAGCCACCACCGAACCCGGCTGCACCAACACCCGACCCGCCGACGCCAACACATCCGCCTCAACCACAAAACCACCCAGGTCCACCACCGCCTCAGCCTCGACATGCACCACGAGGCTCGTCACGGGTACTGGCTCGTTGGCGTCGCCAAAGGCCGGCCGATCGTCCGGTTCGACGACGTCGCTCAGGCCGCAGGCAGCGAGCACCAAGGCGAGCAAAACGACCGTGAACACGTGCAGTGCATGCGCGAACGGGCCGACCTTCCCGCCTATGCTGAGCGTGGACGTGCGCTTGACAGGGCGTTGACACATGATCGGACCAGTCCTCCTACACTCGTGCCGGCAGCGGTCCCGGCGTCTGTCGTATGCGAGAGTGAAGGATCTCGTCCGCGAAAAGGCGAGGGCCTTGCTCTCAGTCGGTTGCGCTACTGGCTCGGCCTGTTCCAAGCGCCCAAATACAGAACAGGTTTCATCGCCTCGGAGAGGAGCAGGGCTCCTCGCTACGATCGAACTCAGCCTAGCGGGGTCCCTCGAGCCCTACCGTGGCATTCTTCGCTTCCTCGGCTTGGGCGGAACATCCTCGTGCTGGAGGCGCCGCAACGCCTCCGATCACGTGCCGCAACCGCGCGGAGTCCTCCCGGCGTGGCTTGCGGCGGAGGTGGCCCAACGGCCGATCAGACGACCCGATCGGTACCATGTGGCATGAAGCTCGCAAGCGTCCCCGCTCGCCGCGGCAACCGCTGGAAGGCTGCGGCGTTCCTCTGCCTGGTCGTCGTGATGGCCGGTTGCCTGCCCCAACTCGACAACGCCCGGCCGGCCGACGAACCGCAGGTCTCGGCCAGCGCCCAGCGGGGCGGTCAGCTCGGACGAACTGCCACCAGTACGCGGCCCGCTATGGCGCGCTACGACGATCGTGTGCTCCCGAAGCCCAACCCGGTCTTGTCATTGGTTGGCGCCGCCGACTTCGACGTCAGTGGGCTGACCAGCGCGCAACGCCACTGGTACGAACGCCTCTGGAAGGCCGCCGACGCCTCGCTCGGTGACATGGTCGATCGCGTCGCCAACGATGACTCGTACGACATTGGCCGATGGGCCTTCCAGTTCAACCACGCGCTGCTCGTCGGCCTCCGCGCGACGGGGGACCTCGCCTTCTTGGATGCCGTCGACGAGGTCGCCGAGACGATCCGAGGCCAACTCGACGACGCCTGGTGCGGCGGCGTCGACCGCAGCGTCTCACTCGGGGCGAGATACGGCATCGTCGACGAAGGGGACGGGTACCTCAACTTCCGCTACCGCAGCGGGAGTAGCATCCACCACTGCCGCGATACCAGCGACCTCGACGAGGCCCTCACCCACGGCCACCTCGCCCTGCTGATGCACGCCTACCACGTCAACCGTGGCAACCCGAGTCCTCGCAAGATCGATTATGGGGAACGCGCCGACTTCTGGCTCGACTACCTGATCAACCACTTCGAGCCCAAGTGGCGCGGGCGCAGCGGTGTCCAGTGGCCGGACATGGACTTCATCGACCTCAAGTTCTGCCATACCTACCATCAGATGCTGCTCTACTACGCCTTCGTCGGCTGGCGCCTCCAAGACGATGGCTCGCCCGATGCCGGGCCCTACTTGCGCCAGGCCCTGCGCCTCACCGACGCCATGTTCGAGGTCGACTACGACCGCCGGGAGCGACAGCCTGGGGGGTTCACCGACGTCGAGACCCCGCTGGGCGACGCAGTCGTGTACTCGTTCGGGGCCCCGGGCGCGACCGGTGTCAGTGACACGCATCTCGAGGCGTGTCCGGTCACCTATGCGCGCTACATGATGACGTCGATCTTGAACCTCTACCTGGAGGGATTCCCGCGCTGGGACGATGCCATCATGGGGCGTCTCGGCCACGGCATCGCCCATTTCGTGATGGATACCGACCCCGTAACGGATCGCCCCGACCCGTTCGCAGCCGGCGTCGCGGGCGATGACGGTGCGGCCGGCATCGTGCCAACCGAGTACCGTGACCGCATGTCGTTGAGCAGGTACACGATCACGCCATTTGCGGCACTCTCGCGCTGGGAGACGAGCGGAACCATGCTTCGTATCTCGCTCGACGCTTACGCGGCATGGGAGGGCGACGTCGATCTGCCCCAGCGCGTGTACATACCCGCCAGCATGCTCGTCGTCACCACCCTCGACGGAGATCGCGGGCTTCCGTGAGCCCGACGACGCTGACGCACATATGCTTCTTCCTCGCGAACCTGCAGGGCGGCGGGGCCGAGCGCATGGTGGCCAATCTCGCCTCGGGACTCAGCTGCCGCGACGTCCGAGTCGACCTCGTCCTCGCCTCGGCCACCGGGCCGTATCTCGAGGACCTCGACGAGCAGGTGCGGGTCGTCGATCTCGAGCGCCGCAGCCTGGGGCGCTCCATCCCTGCCTTCATCCGCTACTTGCGCAGCGAACGGCCGCAGATCGTGGTCGCCACGCTGGCCTACACGAGCGTAGGCGCTGCCCTCGGCCACGCGCTCGCTCGTTCGGATAGCAAGTTCTTCATTCGTGAGGCGAGCACGCCTTCGCAGCGCAGCACCAGCAGCCCGAAGGCGTTCGTGATCGAGGTCCTCACTCGCGCAGCCTACCGCTACGCCGACGGGATCCTGGCCGTCTCGGAAGGCGTCGCGACCGACCTCCAAGAGCGTATGGCGGTGCCTGCGGCGAAGATCGCGACGCTGAACAACCCCGTCGTCACGCCTGACATCGTGATCAAGGCCGCACAGGACCCGGGCCATCGCTTCTTCCAGGAGCCCGGCACGCCCGTGATACTCGCTGCAGGCCGCCTCCATCCAGAGAAGGGCTACGACACCCTCATCAAGGCTTTCGCCGCGGTGCGCAGCGAGCATCGGTCGCGTCTGATCATCCTCGGCGAAGGGGCAGAACGCGAGCGACTCGAGGCCCTCGTGAGCGCCATGGATCTAGTCGAGGACGTCGACCTTCCCGGGTTCGTCGCCAATCCCTTCGCGTACATGGCACGCGCGGCGGTGTTCGTCCTCGCGTCGGTGCGCGAAGGCTTGCCGGGCGTCTTGATCCAGGCCATGGCGACGGGCTGTCCGGTGGTCGCGACCGATTGCCGGAGCGGACCCGCCGAGGTGTTGGCGGGCGGCCGCTACGGCACGCTCGTGCCCGTCGGCGATGTCGACCGCCTCGCGCGCGCGATCAAAGCGGTGCTCGACGAACCACCGGACCGCGAGTCCGTTCGTGCCGGCAGTTACCGCTACACCAGTGACAGGATCATCGACGACTACCGAGCCTACTTCGAGCGCGTGCTCAGCCTCGGACCCGACGCCTGAACGGCACAACGGCGGCAGCCTCGGCCGCAGTCTCATGTGACCGAATGCGATGGCGCGCCGGTGCACTGTCGTAGATTGGGAAGCTGGAGCTCCGCCCTTCGCCGACGCGCTTCGCCTCGGCCCCGGCCAGCGCTGACGCGTCGGTCGCTCCGCATCCAAACCGCCGCCGCAAGGCCAGGAGTTGATATGCACAACGAACGCATCGCGGTAGTCGGCCTCGGCTACGTCGGTCTCCCGGTGGCCCTGGCCTTCGCCCGCCACTTCGCCGACACGCTCGGGTTCGACGTCAGCCCGAAGAAGGTCGACGAGTTGCGTGCGGGCATCGACCGCACCGGCGAGGTCTCCCGTGACGTCCTCGAGGCCTCCTCGCTCACGTTCACCACCGATCCGCAGGCGCTCGCCGACGTCACGCTGTTCGTGGTCGCCGTGCCCACGCCCATCGATCGCAACCGCAAGCCGGACCTCAGCTACCTGGCTCACGCCTCGGAGCTCATCGGCGCGGTGCTGCGTCCGGGCGCGGTGGTGGTCTACGAGTCCACGGTCTACCCAGGCGTGACCGAGGAGGTCTGCGGACCCATCCTCGAGCGCGTCTCCGGGCTGGTCCGGGGACGCGACTTCACGCTGGGCTACTCCCCGGAACGCATCAACCCGGGCGATAGCGAGCACACCCTCGAACGGATCGTGAAGGTCGTGGCGGGCGAGGACGCGGCGACCCTGGAGCGGATCGCAGGCGCCTACGAGGTCATCATCGATGCCGGCGTCCACCGCGCCCCGTCGATCAAGGTGGCGGAGGCGGCCAAGGTGATCGAGAACACGCAGCGTGACCTGAACATCGCGCTGATGAACGAGCTCGCGCTGATCTTCGATCGCCTCGACATCCGCACGAGCGACGTACTCGCGGCAGCCGGCACGAAGTGGAACTTCCTGCCGTTCCGTCCCGGCTTGGTCGGAGGCCATTGCATCGGCGTCGACCCGTACTACTTGACCAGCAAGGCGGAGGAGGTGGGGTACCACCCTCAGGTCATCCTCTCGGGCCGGCGGATCAACGACGGCATGGGTGCCTACATCGCGCAGAAGCTCGTGAAGCTGCTCGCGCCCCGGGGCGTGGCGCTGCGCGACGCGCGCGTGGGCGTCCTGGGCGTCACGTTCAAGGAGAACGTCAACGACCTGCGCAACAGCCGGGTGCCCGACATCGTCTACGAACTCGAGGCGTTCGGCGTGAACACCTTGCTGCACGACCCTATCGTCGATCCCGACGAGGTCCGCGCTGAGTACGGCCTCGAACTGCGCCCGTGGGAAGCGCTGGTCGATCTCGATGCGATCGTCCTGGCCGTGGCGCACCGCGCCTACCCCGAGCGCGTCGAGGCCGACCTGCCGCGCCTGCTGCGGCCCGACGGCGTGGTGATCGACGTCAAGGCAGCCCTCGATCCGGCCATGCTCGGTACCAAGATGCACTACTGGAGCCTCTAGCCTCGAGCCCCTGCCGCCGAGCTGCGCAGCGCCGGTGCCCGATCCTCAACGATCATCGCTGGGCAACGTGAGGCGGCGGACCTCATCGAAGAACGCCCGCTTCTCCGGCGTGCTCAACCCCCAATTCGTCGGCGGCGACTGGAACCCACGCACGTAATCATTCGCACCCTGATCGTAATACCCCCAC
>SLRS01000144.1 GCA_007130855.1 Trueperaceae bacterium
CGAGCGGCGCGCCACGGCCTCGCCAGCGCGCGCGGCAGCGAGGGCGCTGTTCCCCGAGTCGGAACGGGCCGCGGCCGCGCTACCCGAGCCGGCGTCATCAGCGAGCGCGCGTCCGACGACGCCGGTACCGAGGCCTTCGGGGTCGACGGCTGCGGGGACGTCGAGGCCGCCGGCGGAGTCGACGCCAGGGAACACCGCGCCGGGGTCGGCCGACCGGAAGGCGGCAGCGGCGCCGAAGCCTGCGGACGGGGAGACGCCGGCGGCGGTGGAGCCATCGCCTCCCGCCGAGCGGCCAGGACGGCGGGTCCCGGTGCCGCCGAGACCGGTCGTCGCCAGACCGGTCGTGCCCGCGAAGCAGGCCGACGATGCTCGCAAGGGCGTCGAGGACGACGATCCAGACGAGCCGCGCGCGCCGCGCCGGCCGCCTGGTCGCACGCTGGAGTTCCCCGACGAGTTCTGAGAGGCGCCGAGCGTGCCGCTCCCGCCGACGCCGTGACGCGACGGCGACCCGGCTCACGAATGCGCTTGGTACGCGCGCGGTACCCTGCAGGCATGGCTGTTCGTGACACGTCACCCGAGCGCGTCGCCCTCGTCACCGGGGCGAGCTCGGGCATCGGCCTCGCCACGGCGCGGTCGCTCGCGGAACGCGGGTGGACGGTGGTGTGCGCTTCGCGCGCCGACGGGCAGGGTGCCGCGGCGGTGGCAACGATCCGCCGTGAGACCGGCTCCGAGCGGGTCCACTTCGTCGGGGCCGATTTGAGCCGACCCGCAGCGGCGTTGGCGCTCGCCGACGCGTTTCGCGAGCGGTTCGGGCGTCTGGACGCCTTGGCCAACAACGCCGGCGTGTTCGTCGAGCGGCGCACCGTGACCGAGGACGGCTTCGAGTACACCTTCGCGCTCAACCACCTGGGCCCCTTCACGCTGACGCTGGCGCTGCTGAGCGAACTGCGAGCGGCCCAGGGCCGGGTGATCACGGTCTCGTCGAACGCGGCCCTCGGCGCGAGGCTCCAGCTCGACGATCCGAACTCCGAACGACGTTTTTTGGGCTGGTGGGCGTACGCGTGGTCGAAGCTCTGCAACCAGCTGTTCACGGCCGAGCTCGCGCGGCGGCTCCGTGGGAGCGGGGTCAGCGCCTACGCCATGCACCCCGGCTTCGTGGCGACCTCGTTCGGCCACGTCGAGGGGTTGACGGGCGCGATCATGCGCGTCGCGCATCGTCTCTTCGGCCGCACGCCCGAGCGCGGGGCCGAGACGCTGGTCTGGTTGCTGAGCGAGCCGGCCCTGGCGGGCCCGAGCGGCGCCTACTACGTCGACCGGCGCGAGCGTCCGCTCGCGCCCAAGGCGCGTGACGAGGAGGCGCAGCGGCGCCTGTGGGCCATCAGCGAGGCAGCGGTGGCCGGCGCCGGGGTCGACCTCGCCATCCTCGAAGCGGGCGCCGCCTGAGGCGTCTCGCGACGTCGAGACACGGTTCGGACGCGCTCGGGCCAAGCGCTCAGGCCAACGCGTCGCCCAACCGCAGCAGGTCGAGCAGCCGGGCGTGGACCGCCCCGTTGCTGGCCAGGAGGGCATCGTGATCCCACCGATACGGGCTGCCGTCTGGACCGGTGACGGTCCCGCCGGCCTCGCGCACGATCAACATGCCGGCGGCCACGTCCCAGGCGTTGAGTTGCAGCTCCCAGAAGGCGTCTACGCGGCCCGCGGCGACGTAGCAGATGTCGAGCGCCGCGGCACCCGCACGCCGAAGCGCGCGCGTCTGGGTCAGCGCGCGGGCGAGCACGGGGACGTTGCGTTCGACCGTCTCGCGATCGTACGAGAAGCCCGTCGAGACCATGCAGGCGCGCGGATCGGTGGCTTCGCTGACGCGCAGTCGGCGGCCGTCGAGGAAGGCGCCATGACCCGCCATGGCGGTGAAGCGCTCATCGTGGGCGGTGTCGTGGACCACGCCCACGAGTACCTGTCCGTCGACCTCGAGGGCGACCGACACGCAGTAGAAGGGAAAGCCGTGGGCGTAGTTGACCGTCCCGTCGAGAGGATCGACGATCCAGCGACTGCGTGCGCTGACGTCCTGGCCCTCCTCTTCGCCGAGCACCGCATGATCGGGATAGTGCTCGGCGATCACGGCTCGGATGGCCTCCTCCGAGCGGGTGTCGACCTCGGTCACCAGGTCGATGTCGGTCGACTTGGTGCGGGTCGTGAACACGCCTCCTTGGTGGGCGCGGTGGATCCGTGCGGCGGCGTCCGCCGCCTCGATGGCGACGTCGAGCGCCGCGTGCAGGGCAGCTGCGTCGATGCCGTGGGGAAGGGTGCTCATGCGGCATGGTACCGCCGCGCGCGCCGCGACCGGGTACCTTCGCGCGCACGTTGGGGCTCGCGGCATCGGTCGCCGGGCGATGTCAGGCGGCACGCCTCGCCGCGTCGCTCGCGCGGTGCCCGGGGGCCGGGCTCGGGTCCGCCGCGCTCGCGCCGACGGCCGCCGACCCCCGGGTGCGGCCGTCGAGCACCAGGCGGGCATGGCGGTCGTAGGTGAAGTAGTTGTAGACCCAGGTGGCGAGGGCACTCACGCGGTTCTGATGCCCCGGCAGGTAGATCAGGTGGATGAACAGCCACGCCAGCCAGCCCGGGAAGCCCCCGAAACGTCCTCCGCCGAAGCGCTTGGGGAGCTCGGCGACGCCCGCATTGCGGCCGATGATGGCCATCTGACCGCGGTCACGATACCGGAAGGGCGCGCTCGCCGTGCCACTCGAGCGGGCGCGGATCACGCGTCCCACGTGCTTGCCCATCTGGATGGCCACTTGCGCGACCTGCGGGTAGGCGCGCGTGGCGTGACCGGGTACGCCGGCCGCGTCACCGATCACGAAGACCTCGGGGCGCTCCTCGAGGTGCAAGCGATCGGTGACTGGCACACGCGCACCGGGTCCGAGCGTCACGCCGAGGCGTTCGGCGAGCGGGTGCGCGCGCACGCCGGCCGCCCACACCAGCGTGTGGGTCGCCAGTCGCTCGCCGTCGTCGAGTTCGACGTGGTCGCGCGCCACGCGCACGATGGACGTGCCGAGGCGTACGTCGACGCCGCGACGGCGCAACGTCCGCTCGGCGTAGGCGCGAGTGGCGGATGTGTAGGGACCCAGCACCCCAGCGGTCGGTTCGACGAGGACGACCCGCGGTTGCTGCGCCGCGAGCTCGGGGTAATCCTTGCGCACCACGGCGAACAGTTCGACCAACGCGCCCGCCATCTCGACACCTGTCGGTCCGGCGCCGGCGATCACGAACGTGAGCCGTCCTTCGTCAGCCGCGTGCGCGTCCAGTGCCGCTGCCTCGAACTGCCGCAGGATGTGGCTGCGCAGCTCGACCGCCTCCTGCAGGCTCTTGAGCACGAAGGCGTGCTCGCGCACGCCCGCGACGCCGTAATCGCCGTAGACCGCGCCCGCAGCGAGCACCAGGGTGTCGTAATGGAGTTCGCTGCCGTCGTCGAGCCGAGCGCGCCGGCCGTCGAGATCGAAGTCCGTGACCCGGCCCAGGCGGAAGCGCGCATTCCCGTGACCGCGCACGATGCCGCGCACCTGGTGGGCCACGTCCTCGGCGCCGAGGCCGGAGGTCGCCACCTGGTAGAGCAGCGGCTGGAAGGTGTGGAAGTTGTGCTGGTCGACCAGCGTGACGTCGACCTCGCTGCGGCGCAAGGAGCGCGCGACAGCGAGGCCGCCGAACCCGGCTCCGACGACGAGGACGTGGTGGCGCTTGGTGCGCGGCGTGGTCATGCTGGTGACCTCCGTGGGGTTGGATGACGAACCAGGGACGAACGTCCCTTGTGAAGAAAAGTATAAGGGGTGTCGCACGGATGACCGTAGGCCAGCGCCCGGTCGCGCCGGCGCGCCTCCACGAGGTGAGCGTTGGTGGTGCGCTCAGCGCGCCAGTTCGAGCGCGATCCGCCGTCCCGTGGGGGTATCGGCGATGCCGCCCTCACCGGTCTCACGCAACTCGGGTGGCAGCATGCGACCCACCGACGCCATCGCCTGCACCACCTCGTCGGGCGGGATCACGGAGCGTAGCCCCGCCAACGCCAACTGTGCGCTCGACACCGCATGCACCGCGAAGAAGGCGTTGCGGGAGACGCATGGCACCTCGACGTAGCCGCCGACCGGGTCGCACACCAGTCCGATCGTGTTCATCAGGGCCATCGCCGCGGCGTGCACGCTGGCCTCGGCGTCGCCGCCGAGCAGCTCGGTGACGGCCGCGGCGGCCATCGCCGCGCTCGAGCCGATCTCGGCCTGACAGCCGCCGGTGGAGCCGGCGATGAACATCGTCTGCGAGATCACCTCGCCGATCCCCGCCGCCAGCACCAGTGGGCGCACGAGCGCGTCGTCGGCCAGGCCGAGGTGGTCGGCCACGCCGATGAGCGCCCCGGGCACCGTGCCGGCGCTGCCCGCCGTGGGGGCCGCCACGATGCGCCCCATGCGGGCGTTCTCCTCGTTCACCGCCATGGCGTACGCCTGGACGCGCTTCAGCAACGGCGTCTGCAGGTCGTCCGCTGCCTCCCACAAGGTCTTGGCGTTCCAGCCGACCATGCCCGTGCGGCTCTTCGCGTCGCTGACGAGCCCGCGCGCGATCGCGTCGCGCATCTCGGCGAGTCGGCCGCGCATGCCGCTCAACAGCGCCTCGAGCTCGTCGGGCGCGAGCCCTTGGTCGATCAGGACCGCCTCGCTCGCCGGCACGGTGGCGGCCGCCAGGTCGGCCAGCGTCATCGGCTCGCCTCGGCGGTCGCGCTGGCGATATGGGCACCGTCACTGGCCGCGCTCATCACGGCCGGGATCTGGCGCAGCCAGCCGATGGCGCTGAGGTGGAGCAGGTAATCGGCGGCCGCTTGGCTGATGGCGCGATCGCACTCCACCGACATCATGGCCTCGCCACCCTTGCGCCGGCGGGCGCAGTAGAGCGTGCCCACGTTGACGTCGTCGTCGGCGATCACCCGCGTGACGCGCGCCAGCACGCCGGGCGTGTCGCGGTGGCGCACCAGCAGGGTCGGGGAGGCGCCGCTGAACTCCAGCCGGAAGTCGTCGACCGCGAACACCTTGACCAGGCCACCGCCCAAGCTCGAGCCGAGCAGGCGCACCGTACGGAGGGCGCCGGTGCCGCCGGGCACGCCGCCGCCGGGCACGGCGCCGCCGGGCACGGCGCTGAGATCGATGCGGACGCTGTTGGGATGCACGTCGCCCAAGTCGGCGCGGTCGAAGCCGAAGTCGAGCCCCAGGTGGGCCGCCTCGTCGAACGCACGCGCGATGCGCGAATCGTCGGGTGCGTAGCCGAGCGCGCCGGCGACGAGCGCCAGATCGGTGCCGTGGCCACGCGCGGTCTTGGCGAAGGAGCCGTGCAGGGTGAAGCGCGCCTCGACGGGGGCAGTGCCGAGCGTGTGGCGGGCGAGGAGCGCGAGGCGGCAGGCCCCGGCGGTATGGCTGCTGGAGGGCCCGACCATGACCGGGCCGATGACGTCGAGGAGGCTCACGATCCGGCAGTGTAGCGGGCGACCGCGGCCACCGGGCACGCGTGGGCGACCCAGCGGAGCCGCCCACGCGTCGGAATCTGCAGGCGAACGGTCAGAAGACCATCCGCGGCTACTTCTTGACCTGCTCCTTGAGGCTCTTGCCCGGCTTGAACGCAGGGTACTTGCTGGCGGGAATCTTGATCTTCTCGGTCGTCCCCGGCTTGACGCCGGTGCGAGCCTTGCGCCTGCGCACCTCGAACGTCCCGAAGCCGGTCAGCTGCACCTTGGTCCCGTCGTCGAGGTGCTTGCTCACTTGCGCGAGCGTGGTATCGACGACTTCCTTGACGTCCTTCTTCTTCATCCCGGTCGCATCGGCGACGGTGTCGACGAGATCCGCTTTTGACACGGTCTTCTGCTTCGCCATCGGACTCCTCCTCGTCAGATCGTGTTGCTTGCGGGCAATCTAGCACGGTACAAGGGGTTCGGCAAGTGTACGACGGCGTTTTTCCGATTCGCGCGAGACCGATGCCGTCCAGGACGGCATTCTTGCGTGTGGGCTCGATCGACGCCCGGGCAGTTGCGTCCAGAACGGCCTTTGCGCGCGTCAATCGGTGTCTGGTGGAGACACCGTGGCGGGCTCGCCGCCGAGCATCGCGCGCACGCGCTCGGACAGGGTGGCGGTGAGCGTGGTCGTCTCCGCCCGCGAGCGCCCGCGGGCCCGCAGCGCGGTGCCGAAGCGCACCGAAAAACGCCGTCCCTCACGCCAGATCGCGGTAGGCACGAGGGCCGCACCGGTACGCTGGGCGAGGTATGCGGCGCCCTCCATCGTGCCCTTCGCCTCGGGCCGTCTGGTGCCCTCGAAGAAGACCCCGACGGTCCCGCCTTGCTCGAGGCGCCGCAACGCCTCCTTGATGGCGCCGATGTCGTTGCGGTCACGATCGACCGGGAACGCTCCGACCGCGCGCAGCACGGCTGCGAATGCGCCATTGGCGAACAACTCGCGTTTCGCCATGAACTGCAGGAAGCGGGGCGTGGCGAGCCCCACCACCGGCGGGTCCCAGGCCGAGTCGTGGTTGCAGGCGATCACGCACGGGCCGATGAGCGGTACGTGCTGCGCGTCATGGACGCGCAGGCCGTACACGGTCCGGATGAGCAGGGTGAAGAACACGAAGCCGAGGCGATACAGCCACGGCCCGGGCGGGATCAGCGGTCGTTGTGACGGTCGGCTCACGGCTTCAGTGTAGCCCGGCGATGGGCCAGTTCTGCCGTCAGCGTCGCGGCCAGCAAGAAGACCAGCATGGCGAGGTAGAGCCACAGCAACACGACCACCCCGGCGACCACGCCATAGACGAGGCTGATCCGTTCCACGGCGAAGCCGGCGACGAGCGCTTGGCGCATCAGCGCCAGCGCCAGCGTCGCGCTGACGCCGCCGACGGCAGCGCTCACCCAATCGCTGTGCTCACGCGGGAGCAGGCGGAAGCAGAGCGTCAGCACCGCCGCCCCGGCGAGGAGCCGTAGCGGGCCGAACAAGACGGGGACACGCAGTTCCGGGAGGTCGAGATCATACTCGGCCAGGGTGTGGGCCAGGCTCGTCCAGAGCTGCGCGGCGGCATCCCCCAAGGTGGCGCCGACGACCTCGACGGCCACGTACACGGCTACGGCGAGCACGAGCACGAGGGCGACCAGGCGATTGCGGACGAAGCCGCGCTGCGACCGGACCGAGAAGATCCGCTCGAGCGCCAACTGCAGCGAGGAGAAGAAGTTGCTCGCTGCCCACAGCAGCACCAAGAACGACAGCAGCGCGCGGATCAAGGCACCTTCGCCGAGTTGGAGCACGATCGCATCGATGCTCTGCTGCACCATCGCTGCGGCATCCTCGGTGAGCGGAAACAGCTGCTGCACGAGGTCCTCGAGCGCCTCGCGGTATGGCCGGGCCAGCTCCGGCCGGCCCCGCAGCACCACACCGAGCCAGCCGCCCAGGACCAGCATCAGTGGGCCGAGCGAGACGGCCGCGTAGAAGGCCAGCGAGGAGGCCAGCGTCGCCACGGCATTCCGGCGGTAGCGCCGCACCAGCGCCAGCACCAAGTCGCCCACCGGATGCGCTGCCAACGCCGCCCAGCCGGCGCGCAGACGTGCGAACACGGCTAGGCTCGGCGGCGCGCGGGCGGGGGCGGCGCACCCACCGCGCGCGCCTTGGCCGGGGTGTCGGTCGCTCGACGGGCGCGGTGCCGATCGAGCAGGAAGGCGCTGAGCACGCCCAGCACGGCGACCAGGAGGTGCAACGTCAGCCAGGCGGCGCGCGCCTCGTCCCACGGCAGGGCCACCGCGAACAGCTCGCGCTGGCTGGCGACCTGCACGAACGCGGCCGGCGTGATCAACAGCAACGGTGAGAGCACCAGCGCCGGGTAGCGCCAGGCGAACTCCAGCGCCAGCATGCCCAGCAAGTTGCCGCTCAGGATGATCGGCAGCATCACCAGCCACTCGGCGTCGCCGGCGATCAGGCCCGCTGGCGGCGCCAACAGCGCGGCCAGGTAGGCGAACGGCATGCCGCCCATGCCGAAGGCCAGGTAGGCCGACAACACGATCCCCGCGCTGCGCAGCGCCAGCGGCAGTGGCGCGACGGCGAACACGATCGCCGCGAGCACCATGAAGGTGCCCACGATGAGGCGCTGCGGATCGGGAGCCGGTCGGATCACGAACGCATGCTACCTCGGCCGCATCAGGCGACCTGCCGCCGTTCGAGGCGCTGCTTGATCACCGACATGGCGCCCAGGTACGCGCCGGTCGAAGAGGTCGGGTGCATGGCCAGCTGTTCGGGCGTCCCCTCGGCCACCAGCGTCCCGCCGCGGGCACCGCCGTCGGGGCCCAGGTCGATCACCCAGTCGGCCGTCTTGATCACGTCGAGGTTGTGCTCGATCACCAGCAGCGTGTTGCCCGCCTCCACCAGCCGGTGGAGGACGTCGAGCAGCTTGCGCGTGTCCTCGAAGTGGAGCCCGGTGGTGGGCTCGTCGAGGATGTAGAGCGTCTTGCCGGTGGAGCGCTTACCCAACTCCGAGGCCAGCTTCACGCGCTGCGCCTCGCCGCCGGAGAGGGTCGGCGAGGGCTGCCCGATGCGGATGTAGCCCAGGCCGACGTCCTTCATCAGCTGCAGCTTGCGCGCGACGGTGGGGATGTGCTCGAAGAAGTCGAGCCCCTCGTCGACCGTCATGGCCAGCACGTCGGCGATCGACTTGGCGCGGATCTTCACCTCGAGCGTCTCACGGTTGTAGCGCGCGCCCTTGCATACCTCACAGGGCACGTAGATGTCGGGCAGGAAGTACATCTCGACCTTGACGGTGCCGTCGCCCTTGCACGCCTCGCAACGGCCACCCTTGACGTTGAACGAGAAGCGGCCCGGCTTGTAGCCGCGCTTGCGCGACTCGGGGGCGCGGGTGAACAGGTCGCGGATCTCGGTGAAGATGCCGGTATACGTCGCCGGGTTCGAGCGCGGCGTGCGACCGATCGGCGACTGGTCGATCTCGATCACCTTGTCGATGTGCTCGCTGCCGGTGATGCGCGTGTGGGCTCCAGGGTTCTCCTTGGCGCGGTAGAGCTGCTTCGCCAGCGAGGCGTGCAGGATGCGGTGCACCAGGGTGGACTTGCCGGAGCCCGAGGCTCCCGTCACGCAGGTGAGCGTGCCGAGCGGGAAGCTGACGGTCACGTCGCGCAGGTTGTGCTCGCGGGCGCCGACCACCGTCACCGCCTTGCCGTTGCCCTTGCGGCGCTCGTCGGGCACCGCGATCGACTTGTCGCCGCGCAGGTAGGCCGCCGTCAGCGAGTCGGGGTGCTGCAGGAGCCGCTCGGGCGTGTCGGCGGCGACGACCTGCCCGCCGTGGACCCCGGCGCCGGGCCCGAGGTCGACGATGAAGTCGGCCGCGCGCATGGTCTCCTCGTCGTGCTCGACGACGATAAGCGTGTTGCCCAGGTCGCGCAGCGACAGCAGCGTCTTCAGGAGGCGTGCGTTGTCGCGTGGATGCAACCCGATCGACGGCTCGTCGAGCACGTACAGGACGCCCGTCAGGCCGGAGCCGACCTGGGTGGCGAGGCGGATGCGTTGGGCCTCGCCACCGGAGAGCGTGTTGGCGCTGCGGTCGAGCGAGAGGTAGTCGAGGCCGACGTCCTCGAGGAAGCCCAAGCGGGCGTTCACCTCGCGCAGGATCGGCCGCGCGACCTCGCCGGCGGCGCCCGGTAGCACGAGCGTACCGAAGAAGGCGCGGGCATCGACCACCGACAAGCCGGAGACGTCGGCGATGGTGCGGCCGTCGACGGTGACCGCGAGCACCTCCGGCTTGTAGCGCGTGCCGTGGCACGAGGGGCAGGCGACGAGCGACATGAACGCCTCGAGCTTCTCACGCGCGTAGTCGGTCTGGGCCTCCTTCAGCCGTCGTTCGAGGTTCGCCACCACTCCTTCGAACTCGGCCTTGAAGCGCAGCGTCTCGCGCCCACCGCGGCTGTACACCACGTCGATGGCCTCGTCGCTGCCGTACAGCACGACCTGCTTGAAGCGATCCGGGAGGGCTTTCCAGGGGCTGGACAGGTCGAGGTCGTAATGCTCGGCGATGGAGCGCAGGCGGTCCCAGTAGAAGACCTTGTTGCCGTCGGCGCGACCGCCCGACCAGGGCGCGATCGCCCCCTGCGCGATGGAGCGGTCCGGATCGGGCACGATCAGTTCGGGATCGAACTGGTGGAGGAAGCCGAGGCCCGAGCAGGCCATGCAGGCCCCGTAGGGGCTGTTGAAGCTGAACACCCGCGGCTCGAGCTCCTCCAGGAAGGTGCCGTGCTCGGGGCAGGCGAACTTCTCGGAGTACAGCTCGTCGACGTCGTCGTCGGGCAGCCACACCCGCATCAGGCCATCGCCCTTGGCGAGCGCGAGCTCGGCCGACTCGGCGAGCCGCGAGCGCTCGTCGGCGTCGATCTTGATGCGGTCGACGACCACTTCGATGTCGTGGCGCTCGTAGCGCTCCAAGTTGGCCGCCAGCGCCTCGTCGAGCGTCTGCACGATCGCGTCGACGCGGACGCGGGCGTAGCCTTCCTTCTTCAGCTCCTGGAACAGCTTGCGGTACTCGCCCTTGCGGCCGCGCACGACCGGTGCGAGCAGCATCGCGCGGGCGCCCGGGTAGCGCTCGATCAGCGAGCTGGTGATCTCCGAGGCGCTCTGACGCTCGATGGTGCGGCCGCACTCGGGGCAGTGCGGTATCCCCGCACGCGCGAACAGCAGCCGCAAGTAGTCGTGGATCTCGGTGACCGTGCCCACGGTGGAGCGGGGGTTGTGGCTGGTGGTCTTCTGGTCGATCGAGATCGCCGGCGACAGGCCGTCGATGCCGTCGACATCGGGCTTGTCCATGATGCCGAGGAACTGGCGCGCGTAGGCGGAGAGGCTCTCGACGTAGCGCCTCTGCCCCTCGGCGTAGATCGTGTCGAAGGCGAGCGTCGACTTACCGGAACCCGACACGCCGGTGAAGACCACGAAGGCGTTGCGCGGGATCGTGAGGTCGACGTTCTTGAGGTTGTGCTCGCGTGCACCACGGATGACGAGATCCTGCATTGCGCCTCCTGGTCGAGAGGACGTCGACCGCTGGCACGCTCGGCATGGCGGCCACGTGACTGCTCGAGCAGGCCGAGGGCGGGCGTGCGGCGACGGCGGCGTGGCCCCCGGGGCGGGGGGCCACGCCGTTCCAAGCGTTTCAGTGTACCAGGGGGTCGCACGTATGCGGCGTGGGCCGAGACCTTGCGGCCGCGCCCGCGGGCTGCCGCTCGCTCAGGCCGTGCCGTTCGGTACGTGGGGCTCGTCCGGTGCCGCCGCGGCGGCGACGCGTTCGACGCTCGCCTGTGCGCCGACCGCGAAACCGATCACGATCAGGACCACGAGCAGCGGCCAGTACGGCACCAACAGCAGCGCCAGCAGCACGACCAGCGTCATGGGCAGGCGGACCCACACCTCGCCGGAGCGGCTGCGCAGTGTCAGGCGGCGGCGGTTGCCGATGCGCACCAGGCGCAAGGTGGCGTCCCAGGCCGTCCGCGCGACCTGTTGGAGTTGCTCGAGGAAGCGGTCGGTGCCGTTGGCCGTGCCGTGCGGAGCGGCCGCGGCGTGGGGCGGCGCCTGGTCGTGGCTGGCCTGGGCGTCGGCGCGGGGGGCTTCGTGGTGCTGGGTCGGCTGGTTCATGACGTCGCCTCCGGGGCGTTGTGATCGGCGCCGTGTGTGGCGTCGGCGCCTGGTGCGGTGGTGTCCGGGCTGCTCGCGGCGGGTGACGGTCGCTCGACGGCGAGGGTGAGGTTGGCGGCGAGCGCGGCGATCGCGCCGATCGCAGCCCAGACCGGCAGCAGCACCGTGCCGATCACGCCGATGGTCAAGGGGATCTCGATGAGGGTGCGCCCCTCCTCGTTCTTGATGGTGATGCGCCTGACGTTGCCCTCGCGCACCAACTCCTTCACCTTCGACAGGACCGCCTCGCCGCTGACGCGGAACTCCTCGACGTGCCCGTCCTCGGGTGCCTGGTTGCCTGTTCGCTGGTCGCTGCTCATGGTGTGGCTCTCCTCTGGTGGCTCTGGTGGCGTGGCCGCGCGGCGGTGGGCCGCGCTTGGCGCCTGCGAACACAGGCTAGTCCCGGCGCGGGTGAGGCCGCTTCACCCTTCCGGGTGAGGCCCTCGTCACCCGCGCTTCGCGTCGCGGGGTGAGGTGCCAGTCGGGTCAGATCAGGCCCAGGCGGCGGGCTTCGGCGGCGGCCTCGGTGCGCGTCCGGACGCCGAGCTTCTCGAACAGGTGGCGCGTGTGCGTCTTGACGGTGTTGGGCGACAGGTCGAGTGCCCGTGCCACCGCCTTCGTACTGGCACCGACCGCGAGCATCGCCAGGACCTGCTGCTCGCGCTCGGTCAGAGGCTCGAGCGGCCCCTCCAGCCGCGGTCGAGCGAGGACCGGCGCGCGCGTGGCCTCGAGGCGGGCGACCGCGGTCTCGCCGCGTTCGGCGTGAGCCCGCCACCAGCTCGCGGCGCGGGCAGCGAGCTCGGCCGGTAGGTCGGGATGTGTCAGCGCCAGGCGAT
The DNA here is from genome assembly GCA_007130855.1 of Trueperaceae bacterium. Taxonomy (GTDB): domain Bacteria; phylum Deinococcota; class Deinococci; order Deinococcales; family Trueperaceae; genus CSSed10-48. Next base: position 12,551 of record SLRS01000144.1, read on the forward strand.
GCGCGAGCAGGTCGCGGAAGAAGCCGGGGAAGCGGAACCAGGGCCCGTCGGCATCGACGGCGTCGAGGCGCTCGAGGAAGGCCTCCTGGGCCTCGAGGCGCGCCAGCACCGCGGCGCCGCCGCTCCCGCCGGTGATGGCGTCGACCAGGCCCGCGCACAGGCGCGGCTCACCGGCGAGCAGCAGAGCGGCCTCGTGCAGGTCGTCGGGCAGGCGCAGGAGCACCTCCTCGGTCAGGAACGCGAGCACGTAGCGGTCGGTCCCGGTGAAACGCTCGATCACGTCGGCGGGATCGGTCTTCCCGCGCACCGAGCGGGCCGCCAGCAGCACCCCGGCCGGCCACCCCTCCACCCGCGCCACGAGGGCGTCGGCGTGCTCGGGCGTCAGCTCGGGCACCAGCCGCGCGAGCAAGGCACGGCCCTCGTCGACCTGCAGCCGCAGCGCGTCGATGCCGAGCAGCTCCGCCTCGCCTCGCGCCAACCAGCGTGCCACCGGCAGGGCGGGCGTCTGGCGCGCCAACACCAGCGTGTGCACACCGTCGGGAGCGCGTTCGACCCAGCTGGCGAGCGCCGCACCCGCGGCGGCGCCGACGTGGTGGGCGTCGTCGAACACCATCACCCCGCGCCAGCCGGCCCGGTCGAGCGCGGCGGCCACGGCGCTGGGGTCGCGGGCGCCAGCGGCTTCGCCCTGGCGCTCGCTGGGCCAGGCGCCGGCGCTGGTGAGGGCGGCCGTGAGCCAGCGCGCCACGGACGCATCGGGGTCGGCGCCGGCATCGTCGCCCGGGTCGATCGTGAACCACGCCGCGGCCGGCGCGCGTTCGCGCAGCCAGCTGCTCACCACGGTCGTCTTGCCATAGCCGGCGGGTGCCAGCAGCAGCGTGACGCGCATCGCCTCGCGCGCTGCGTCGAGCATGGCCTCCAGCCGCGGCCTGGCGATCAGCGTCGGGGCGGTCCGCGGCGGGCGCAGCTTGGTGGTCGGGAACGGTGCCATGCCTGGCCCTGAGCCTAGCAGGGCTGCGATTGGACCGTGTCCGACGCGGCTTTCGGCGCCTGCTTGCTAGACTCCGAAGGGAACCGGAGCACCGCGCCGGACCACGCTGGTGCGTGCGCCCGGCGTGAGGATGCTATGAACGCTGATCCGATGGAGGCTCGCGACGCGGCGCCCGCGACCCGTGAGCCGCGCACCAGCCATGAAGTGCCCGCAGAGCTCGCGTTCCACGACCGCTCGGGCACCATCTACGGTTGGATCGCGGCGCTGCTGGCGAGTGGCGGGCTGCTCTTCTTCTGGGTGATGGGTGCCATCGACCTGCTGACGGGGGAGGGGGGTCTGATCCTCCAACTCCGCCTCGAGGGGATCTGGCGGATGCTGTTCCTCGCCTATCCTTTCGTGTTCGTGATCGCGCTCGTGCTCGGCGCCGTCTTGGTGGCACTCCGGCGCGACTTCGAGTCGATCGCCGCCGTCGGCGCGCCGGTCGTGCTGGCGCTGCTCTACTACTTCGCGCTGCTCTACCTGCGGCCGATCTGAGCCGTGCGGCGCGGCGGGCCGACGAGGGATCCCGAGCCTGCGCCACGGCGTGCTATGTTCGCCGCGACGCCTCGCGCGTGACAAGGGAGGTGCCATGAAACTGACGTTCCTCGGGCACGCCGCCGTTCGGTTGCAGCACGCCGAGCACGAGGTCCTGATCGATCCCTTCCTGAGCGAGAACCCGCTTGCCGTGACGGCGCCGGAGAGCCTGTCGCCGAGTCACGTGATCCTCACGCATGCCCATGGCGACCACGTCGGCGACACCGTCACCATCGCCAAGCGCAGCGGCGCCACGGTGGTGGCGGCCGTCGAGGTGGTCAACCGCTTGGCGCGCGACGGTGTCGAGGGCGTCGGCATGAACGTCGGTGGGAGCGCCGACTTCCCGTTCGGTCGCGTGACCTTCACGCCGGCCTGGCATTCGAGCGCCTTTCCCGACGGCACCTACGGTGGCACGCCCATGGGGGTCGTGGTGCGCTTGGGCGACGTCACCATCTTCCACGCCGGCGACACGGCGCTCTTCAGCGACCTGGCGCTGGTGGCGCGACACGGGATCGACGTGGCGCTCGTGCCGATCGGCGATCACTTCACGATGGGTCCGGACGATGCGCTCGAGGCCGCACGCATGCTGCAGGCGCGCCACGTGGTGCCGATCCATTACGATACCTTCCCGCCCATCGTGCAAGATGCACGGGCCTTCGCCCGGCGCGTCTCGGTGGAGACCGGCAGCGAGGCACACGCGTTGGCGCCGGGCGAAGCGTTGGAGCTCTGAACGGCCTCCGGGCCTCGCGTGGAACCGCTGCCTCTCAACGTCCCCGACGGTTACGACGTCATCCAGCGGCTGGGTGCCGGTCAGACGGCGATCGTCTGGCTGGCCAGGTCGACGCGGAGCGTGGAGTCGGTGGCGCTGAAGCTGCCGCGGGCGGAGACGGCCGGCGACGCCGTGCTGCGGCGCATGTTCGAGAACGAGGTCCAGATCACCCTGAAGCTCGAGCACCCCAACGTGGTGCGGGCCTTCGACGGCCGCCCGACCGGCAGCGGCGCCTTCTTGGCGCTCGAGTACTGCTCGGGCGGCACCCTCGATCAACTCCTGCTGGAGCGGGGGAAGCTACCGCTCGATCGGGCGCTGGCGCTGGTGCGCGACGTCGCACTCGGGCTCGAGCACACCCACGAACTGCGGGTCCTGCATCGTGACGTGAAGCCCGCCAACGTCTTCCTCGACGAGCGGGGTGTGGCCAAGCTCGGCGACTTCGGTACCGGCACGTTCGCGGCCGAGGACTCGCAGGAGCGCGTCGGCACGGCGTTCTACATGGCGCCGGAGCTGTTCGGCGGGGCGCCTTCGTCGATGCAGAGCGACATCTACAGCCTCGGCGTGTTGGCCTACGAGGTGTTGGCCGGCGTCAGGCCGTTCTTGGGCGAGAGCTACGAGGCGCTGATGGTGGCGCACATGACCGCGTTGCCGCGTGACCTGCGCCAGTACCGCCCCGACTTGCCCAAGGCCGTCAGCGCGGTGATGTCCAGGGCGATGTCGCGCGATCCCTTGCGGCGGTTCCAGTCGGTGCGGGCCTTCATGGAGGCCTATCGTGCGGCGACTGGCGAGGCCGCGCCCGTGTCGACGCCGCCGGCGGCCGGGGCTGCACCGGTAGGCCGCGTGACCGGGCGCTCCGGACGCAGCCCGACGCCCGCGCCGAATGCCCCGCTCAGCCTGGGTCCGGATGACGGAGATGGTGACGAGGCGGCTGCGAGTTCGGCGCAACGCCTGCATGACGAGCCGTCAGCGACAGGGCCCGAGAACCAGCGCGCGCGCCCAGCGCCTGCGGCGGGCGACGATCACCGCGCCAAGCCGGCGAAATCGCGCGGCCTGTTCGGTTTCCTGCGCTGGCGCCGTCGCTGAAGCGCCACGCACGACGGTAGGTGTGCGTCGTAGCATCCATACCCGAGTGCGCCGCTTGGTATATACTCTAAATCGGAACGAGTCCGAGAACGGCCACGCCGTGACGACGACTCGGCGCCGCGGTACCCACCTCAGCCACCCGCCTCACGCCGTGGGGCTGCCCACGGTGCGTATCGGACATTCAACGTCAAGCGGCCACGGCCGACCCGGCCTCGGCGGCCGGACCAGAGGTGAAGCGATGAGCGAGAACCGGCTCGAGATCCGCAACCTGCACGCCCGCATCGAGGGCGTCGACGCGATCCTCAAAGGTGTAGACCTGGTCGTCCCGCGCGGCGAAGTCCACGCCCTGATGGGGCCGAACGGCTCCGGCAAGTCGACCTTGGCCAAGATCATGGCCGGCGATCCGAGCTACGAGGTCACCGATGGCGACATCCTGATCGATGGCGAGAGCGTGCTGGAGATGGAACCCGACGAGCGCGCCCGCGCCGGCCTCTACCTCGCGTTCCAGTACCCCGTCGAGGTCCCCGGGGTCTCGATCGCCAACTTCCTGCGTCTGGCGCTCAACGCGCGGCGCGAGGAGGGCGACGAGATCGGCGTGATGGAGTTCTACACCAAGCTCCAGCGGGCGGTGAAGGCGCTCGACTGGGACGAGTCGATCATCGAACGCAACTTGCACGAGGGCTTCTCGGGCGGGGAGAAGAAGCGCTCCGAGATCCTCCAGCTGTTGGTGCTCGAGCCGCGCTACGCGATCCTCGACGAGACCGACTCCGGCCTCGACGTCGACGCGCTCAAGGTGGTGGCCCAAGGTGTCAACGCCGCTCGCGGCCCGGGCTTCGGCGCGCTCGTGATCACGCACTACCAGCGTCTGCTCAACTACATCATCCCCGACAAGGTGCACGTGATGTCGAACGGACGCGTGATCGAGTCCGGGCCCAAGGAGCTCGCGATGGAGCTCGACGTGAAGGGCTACGACTGGATCCGCGCCAAGGCCGGCGAGACCGCCGCGAACGGCGCCAGCGCCACCGCCTGATCCGGCCGCCGCCACAGCGCGCGCCGCTCGCGAGAGGACCCACCATGACCGACATCCGCACCCAGGATCAGCACCCCGATGCCGCCAAGCTCGAAGGGATGCGTCACACCGACCAGTACGACTATCACATCGCCGAGAACTACGCGTTCAAGTCCGAGAAGGGCCTGAGCAGGCGCGTCATCGAGCAGATCAGCTACTACAAGAACGAGCCCGCCTGGATGCTCGAGTTCCGGCTGCGGGCCTTCGAGATCGCCGAGAAGAAGGGCCGCCCGCGCTGGGGCCCCGACCTCTCGCACCTCGACTTCGACGAGATCTTCTTCTACGTCCGCCCGCAAGACCGCAAGGGCACGAACTCGTGGGACGACGTCCCCGAAGAGGTGCTCGCGACCTACCGTCGCCTCGGCATCCCCGAGGCGGAGCAGAAGATGCTCGCCGGCGTCGGCGCCCAGTACGAGAGCGAGATGGTCTACCACAGCCTCAAGGAGGAGTGGGAGAAGCTCGGCGTCATCTTCCTCGACG
>SLRS01000176.1 GCA_007130855.1 Trueperaceae bacterium
GCGTCACCCGCGCGGTGGTCGACGCCGGCTGGCGCTCGTTCGACGAGCTCATCGGCCAGACCGGCAAGACCGTCGCGCCGAAGCTGTGCCTGACGCTGGGGGTGTCGGGCGCAGCACACTTCCTCTCCGGCGTGAACCGCTCGGGCGTGATCGTGGCGGTGAACAAGGACGCCGATGCGCCGATCTTCAAGGCGTCGGACTACGGCATCGTCGGCGATGTGCTCGAGGTGGTGCCGGCGCTCGTGGAGGCGCTGCCCGAGCGCGACTGAACGGCGCTTGGCCAGCTTCGGGCGTGGCCGTGGGCGTCAGCCCGAAAGCGTGATCGGCTTGCCGACCTCGTTCCTGATGTGGTCGGCCAGCCGGATCGCCAACGCGCCGACGGTCAGCAGCGGGTTGGCGTAACCGCCGGTGGGGAACACCGACGACCCCGTCACGTACAGGTTCGCGACGCCGTGCACCCGGGCGTGCTGGTCCACCACGCCCTGCTTCGGATCCTCGTGCATGCGCGTGGTGCCCATGTGGTGCCAGCCACCCCGGACGCCCGGCGGCGGCTCCTCCCGGTCGACGTCGATCTGGAGTCGGCCCACGCCGGCGCGCCTGAGCTCCTCGTCGATGATCTGCTGGGCGCGCACCCAACTCCGCATGTCGTCACGGGTCAGGCGCCAATCGAGCTTCACGCGCCGCTGCCCCAGGGCGTCGCGCTCGTCGGAGAGGGTCACGCGGCTCTCGGGATTGGGTGCCTGTTCCACCATGTGGTCGAGGCGGTAGGTGCCGCCTTTCACGCGGCGCTTGCCGGTGCGCTTCACGCGCCTGTCGTACACGGTCGCGGCGACGGCGCCCATGCCGCCGATCACGCGCCCGACGTGGGTCGCGAGTCGCGGCGGCCCCTTGCGTTCACGCACGGCCCGGGCGAGCCGCAAGAGCGAGTAGGCGCCGTCGGGCAGCGCAGCGTCCGGACGCGGGTGGATCGACACGCAGTAGCCGAACAGCCGCTCGCGGCGGCGCACCTGCTCGGTGAGGACCCACTTGGCCATCACCAAGGTCCCCTGCTGCTCGGTGATCTCATACCGCTCCGCCGAGGCCGCGAAGCTCGGGTCGGCGGGGATGAAGCGGCCCGACCACATGTGCGGATGCTCCAGGAAGAAGCGGCCCACGACGTCGTGCTGGTTCCCCAGGCCGCGCGGGTGGTGACCGGTCGAGAGGAGCAGCAGGCGCGCGTTCTCGGTCGCGCCGGCCGCCATGACGAAGATCTTGGCCGTCACCGAGAAGCGCCGCTCGGGCATGTCGGTCACGCGGACGCGGCTGAAGCCGCTGCCGGACGGCATCACAACGTGATCGACACCCGGCAGGCAGGCGACCTGCACCCGCTCGACCGCCGTGCCGGCGTCGTTCGTCTCGAGCTCGGTGACGTTGGTGTAGAGGTACGCCGTGACGTTGCTGGAGCGGTGGATCGCGTCGCGGTGCTCCTCGAAGAAGGCTCGCGCACGCGTGAACTGGAACACCGTCGCTTTCATGCGCTCGCTGCTGAGCAGCGGCTCGCCGTGCGAGGCGCGCGGGAACCAGTACTGCTCGTCGTAGATCGCGGGCCCGACGCCGAAGAACCTATGGGCACGCTCGTAGTACGGGTCGAGGTGGGCGCGGTCGAACGGCCAGCCGCTGTAGGGCACCCAGTCGCGCTGCTCGAAATCGCTCGGTTCGAGCGCGTGGAGGCGCGCGCCGGTCTCGCTGTTACCGAGCTCGATGGTCCAGGTGTGGCTGCCGCCGCCGAACGCCCGCCAGCGGGCGTCGTCGAGCCGATCGTAGGGGAGCCCGACGCTCTCGCCCTTGCGCAGCGACTGGGTCGCCTCGTCCGATTCGAGGCCGCCGCTCTCCAGCAAGCAGACGCGCAGGTCGGTGCCGATGTACTCACGCGCCAGGGCGATCCCGGCCGGGCCGGCGCCGATGATGCAGACGTCGGCCGCTACCGGCTCGTCCTCGAGCAGCAGACGTGCGTCGACGATCATGACCGCACCGCGCTGGCGCCTGATGTGCTCGCGGGTAGCACCGGGAGGTTGCGAGGTCGGGGTGGTGTGGCATGGATCCGCAGCATCTGCGCAGCAGCCTAACGCTCGGCGTGCGCCATGAGCAGTGATCGTTGCCTCAGCGCAGACCGCGTGGTCGTGGCGGAGCCGCCGACCTGGACGCGTGTGCTAGCCTCACGCCCATGAGCCCCCACGACGTCGTCACCACCCCCCCGAGCGGCGTCAGCGTGGCCTTGAGCGGCAACCTGCTGGCCGATCTCGGCGCGCAGCTACGCCCCGATCAGCTCGACGTCTCCGACAGCGGCCTCGATCTGCACGCCCGCGGCGAGTCATGGGACGTCGCCCGGCGACCCGACGTGGTCGTCTACCCGGAGTCGACCGACGACGTGCAGCGGGTGATCGCCCTGGCCTACGCGACGCGCACGCCGGTGACGCCGGTAGCGGTGAACTCGAGCCTGGGTGGGCACACGGTGCCGATCGATGGCGGCATCTCGCTCGACCTCACCCGCATGGACCGCATCGTCGAGATCGCCGCCGACGACTTCCTGGCGGTGGTGCAGCCCGGGGTCGCCTACCCCCGCCTGAACCACGCGCTGCGCGCCACCGGCCTGTTCTTCCCGGTCGATCCCGGCGCCGAGGCGAGCCTCGGCGGCATGGCGTCCACCAACGCCTCGGGCACCCTGGCGGTGCGCTACGGCGTGACGCGCGATCTGGTGCTCGGCCTCGAGGTGGTCACGCCTACCGGGCAGGTCATCCGAACCGGCGGTCGCGCCCCGAAGTCGTCGTCGGGCTACGCCCTCACGCAACTCTATTGCGGTGCCGAGGGAACGCTGGGCGTGATCACCGAGCTCACGCTGCGGCTGGTCCCGCGGCCCGAGGCCGTGATGGGCGCGCGGGTGGCCTTCGCCGACGTGCGCGGTTGCGTCGACTTCGTGACCGAGGTGATCCAGTCGGGGATGCCGGTGGCGCGCTGCGAGCTGCTCGACGCCGCCGCCATCCGCGCCATCCGGCAGCATCTGGGCTTGGCGTTGCCCGAGGTGCCCACGGTGTTCCTCGAGTTCCACGGGGACGCGCCGACCGTGCTCGCTGCCACCGAACTGGCGCTGGCGCTGGCCGCCGAGCACGGCGCCGCCGCCGCCGAGCAGGCGACCGACCCGGCTGCCCTCGCCGCGTTGTGGCACGCCCGCCACCAGGCCTACTACGCCAGCGTGGCGGTGCATCCCGGGATGGCCAACGTCATCACCGACCTGGCGGTACCGGTCTCGCGCCTGACCGAGGTGATCGACGCCTCGCTGGCCGCCGTCGAGCGTAACGGCGTCCCCGGCTGCCTGATCGGCCACGTGGGCGACGGCAACTTCCACCTCAACTTGTTCTACCCGCCGGACGATCACGCGGCGCACGACCGGGTCGAGGCCGTCTACGCCGAGATGGTCGAGCTGGCGCTGGCGGTCGGCGGCACCTGCACCGGCGAGCACGGCGTCGGGCTGCGCAAGCTCGAGTACGTGCGCGCCGAGCACGGCGACGCGGTCGACGTCATGTGGGCGGTCAAGGACGCCCTCGACCCGGCCGGCATCATGAACCCGGGCAAGAAGCTGCCGCGACGTTAGACGCTCGTCGGCCGGCGCTCGTCAGCCGGCGCTCGTCGGCCGGCGCTCGTCAGCCAGCGCGGCTCAGCTGTGAGGGTCCCCGCTCTGCGGGTCGGGGTCGTCCTGCCCGGAGGCCTGAGGGCGCTCGAACAGGCTCAGCTGGACGAGCTTCGGCGCGTCGGCGCGTGGCGGACGCTGGGGCTCTGCGGCGCGCGCCGGGCGCTCGGGCGCCGTGGCGACGCTGCCCGGCGCTCGCACGCCGGCCCGCAGATCCTCGATCAGCGCGCGGAACGCGCGCAGTTTGCGCAGCGCGTGGGCGTCGAGCTGGTGGGCGTACGCCTCACCGTGCCAGGTTCGCTCGTAGCCGAGCGCGTCGAGCGACAGCAGGTCGTAGACGTTGCGCCAGGCGTCCTCGAGCCACAGCGACAGCGTCGGTTCGATGACGTAGTTGCCGTGCTTCACGCGGCGGAACAGCCGGCGGTTGTAGCGCTCAGCGCGGCTCACCTCGTTCCTCGCGAGGATGCCGGAGATGTACGCCCGCTGCTTGCGACGCTCGGGTACGAGCGCTTCGGGGAAGTGCTGCAGCGCGTCGACGAAGTCGCCGCTGGTGAAGGCTCCAGCGCCGTGCACGACGCGCTCGCCCAAGTGCGTGTAGACCATGGCGATCATCAGGTTGAGGAGCAAGAACTCCATCGAGCGGTTGTCGAGTTTGACGAGGCGCCCGTCGGTCTGGACCACCATGTCGCGCGGCTCGAGCATTTCGTAGATCGCCTCGAGCTTGCCACTGGCGTACTCGGGGTCGCTGCAGGCCTGCTCCAGCGCGATCTGGAAGGCGCTCAGGCCGGCGTTGTCGACGGGCGACGGGTCGGCGCCCATCGCCACCAGGCAGGCGGCGTGCTGGGCGCTGCCGAACCGGGCGGCGATCATCAGCGGCGTCTGGTTGAACACGTTGCGGAAGTCGACGCCGAACTGGTCGACCTCGCGCTCGAGCAACTCGGTCTTCCTGACGGTGTAGGCGAAGAAGTACTTCTGGGAGAGGAGCTTGAGGCCCTTCTCGGTGCGCGTGGCGGGCTTGAAGCCGTCCCTGGCCAAGGCGTTGATGAGGCTGCCGTCTCGGTACACGAGCGCGTACTCGAACAGGAGCAGCTTCGCCTTCTTGTCGCCGGCCGCGAGGGCGCTGCGCTTCAGCTCGTCCAGGGCGTCGCCGGCGAGCACCTGCCAGGGCACCCGCTCGAGCTTGAGGATCTGGTTGCGAATCTGCTCGGCTTGCTCCTCCTTGCCCTGCAGCGCCAGCTTGCGCGCCTCCTGGCGCCACGTCTCCAGGCTCGAGTCCTGCTCGGCGAGGTCGAGCGGGCCGTCGGACGGCTTCAGGCCGA
>SLRS01000109.1 GCA_007130855.1 Trueperaceae bacterium
CCGTCTGGTAGCCTGCGCTCATGACGAACGCCGATGTCCTGGCCTACGGAACGCATCTGGTGTTCGACGGTTCGCGCGCCGACCCGTCACGCCTGGCCGACCGAGCCTTGGTGGCGCGCGTGGTGAAGGGGCTGGCCCAGCAACTCGGCGCCGACGCTTCGGCGGCGCCGGTGGTGTTCGAGGACAGCGACGGCGTGTCGGCGGGCATCGCCCTGGCCGAGTCGTGCGTGAGCCTGCACGCCTTCCCTGGACTCGGCACGCTGTGCCTGGACATCTTCAGCGTCCGACGCCGCAAGGCCGAGGCACTGTACCGACCGGTCGAGGAGGCCTTCGCGGTGGGTCGCTCCACCTCCCGGCGGGCTTCGCGCGCCCGCGCGCCGGGTCCGCACGAGGCGCACGGCCTGGCCCGTCGGCTGCGCGGCGAGCGCGCTTACGCCGAGGCTCGTTTCACCGACCTACGCGCGTTCGGCGGCGGTTGACGCCGCCGGCGCGTGCCGTGATCAACGGAGGCCCCCATGCCCGACGTCGTCCTCGCCCTCGATCAAGGCACCACCAGCTCGCGCGCGATCGTGTTCGACGCCGGCGGGGCGGTGCTCGGCGGCGCGCAGAAGGAGTTCGGACAGTCCTACCCGCGCCCCGGCTGGGTGGAGCACGACCCGAACGAGATCTGGTCGTCGCAGTCGGGCGTGGTCTCCGAGGCGCTCGCCGCCGCCGACGTCAGCGCGCACGACGTCCACGCCATCGGCATCACCAACCAACGCGAGACCACGGTGCTGTGGGATCGCGCCACGCTCCAGCCGGTGGCTCCGGCGATCGTCTGGCAGGACCGTCGCACCGCCACCGAGGTGGAGCGGCTCGCGGCTCGCGACGGCAACGAGGCGCTGGTGCGCGAGCGCAGCGGCCTGGTGATGGACGCCTACTTCTCGGCCAGCAAGCTCGCCTGGCTGCTCGATCACGTCGAGGGCGCGCGCGCCCGAGCGGAGCGCGGCGAGCTCGCCTTCGGCACGGTCGACAGCTGGCTGGTCACGCGCCTCACCCGCGGCGAGGTCCACGTCACCGATGTCAGCAACGCCAGCCGCACGGCGCTCTTCAACCTCCACACGCTCGATTGGGACGACGACCTGCTGGCGCTCTGGGGCGTGCCGCGGGCCCTGTTGCCCGAGGTGCGCGGCTCGTCCGAGGTCTACGGCCACGTCGCCAGCGGTCTCCCCTGCGCCGGCGTGCCCATCGCCGGCATCGCGGGCGACCAGCAGGCGGCCACCTTCGGCCAGGCCTGCTTCAGCCCCGGCCAGGCCAAGAACACCTACGGCACCGGCTGCTTCCTGGTGCTCAACACCGGCGACGCGCCGGTGGCCTCCGAGCACCGCCTGCTCACCACCGTCGCGTGGCGTCGCCCCGGCGAGCTGCGCTATGCACTCGAGGGCTCGATCTTCGTGGCCGGCGCCGTGGTGCAGTGGTTGCGCGACGGGCTCGGCGTGATACGGCGCTCGGAGGACGTCGAGGCGCTCGCCACCTCGGTGCCTGACACCGGCGGCGTCTTCTTGGTGCCCGCCTTCGCCGGTCTGGGCGCCCCGCACTGGGACCCCTTCGCGCGCGGCACGATCGTCGGCATGACGCGCGGCACCACTGCGGCGCACATCGCCCGAGCGGCGCTCGAGGCGATCGCCTATCAGGCCCTCGACGTGATCCAGGCGATGGAGGGCGACGCCGGCAGGCCGCTCGCCGAGCTGCGGGTGGACGGCGGCGCCTCGCGCAACGACCACCTCATGCAGTTCCAGGCCGACATGCTCGGGGTCGATGTGGTCCGGCCCCTCATCACCGAGACCACCGCCCTGGGCGCCGCCTACCTGGCCGGGCTGGCCACGAAGCTGTGGAGCGGTCCCGACGAGGTGGCCGCGCAGTGGCGCGAGGAGCGCCGCTTCGAACCGCAGATGGAGGCCCAGGAGCGCGACGACCGCCTCGCCCAATGGCACCGGGCGCTGGCCTGCGCCAAGGGCTGGGTGCAACGATGACGCCGCCGGTACGTGGCGCCAGACGCAGCGATCACCGTCAGGCCATCGCGACCGACGAACCCTTCGACCTGCTGGTGATCGGCGGCGGCGCCAGCGGCGCGGGCACCGCGCTCGACGCGGTGAGCCGCGGGCTGCGCGTGGCACTCGTCGAGCGCGACGACCTCTCGGCCGGCACCAGCTCGCGTAGCACCAAGCTCATCCACGGCGGCGTGCGCTACCTGGAGAAGGCGGTCAAGCAACTCGATCGCAGTCAGTTCGCCTTGGTGCGTGACGCGCTGCACGAACGCGCACTGCTGATCCGCAACGCCCCGCACCTGTGTCACGCATTGCCGCTGGTCACCCCGCTCTACGACTGGGTCCAAGTCCCCTACGTGATGACCGGCCTGAAGCTCTACGACGTGCTCGCCGGGCGCTCGAACCTGCATTCGAGCCGCTTCGTCAACGCCCGCGAGGCGAAGCGCCGCTTCCCACAGCTCAAGGCACAGGGCCTGCGAGGCGGCGTGCTCTACTACGACGGGCAGTTCGACGACGCCCGCATGAACGTGGCGATCGCGCTCAGCGCGGCCGAACGGGGCGCGGTGGTGCTCACCCACGCCGAGGTCACCGGGCTGCACCACGAGGGCGGCCGGCTCGCCGGCGCCACGGTTCGCGACCGCCTGAGCGGCGAGCGGCTCGAGGTCCGTGCCCGCGCACTCGTCAACGCAGCCGGACCCTACGCCGATGCCATCCGCCGCTTCGACGACCCCGCAGCCGAGCCGATGCTGACCGCCTCGTCGGGCGTGCACGTCGTGCTCGACGAGCGCTTCGCGCCGCCCGACACGGGCCTGCTCATCCCCAAGACCGAGGACGGTCGCGTCCTGTTCTTGCTGCCGTGGCTCGGCTCGACGCTGGTCGGCACCACCGACCAGCCGGCGCCGGTAGTCGACGATCCGCAGGCGACCGAGGGCGAGATCGAGTACATCCTGCGTCATCTCGAGCGCTACTTCGACGTGCCCGTGGTGCGGGCCGACGTGAAGGCGGCTTGGTCGGGGCTGCGTCCGCTGGTGTCGGACCCGAAGGCGAGCGACACCGCTCGCTTGTCGCGAGATCATGTCGTGCACGTGAGCGAGACCGGCCTGGTGACGATCGCAGGCGGTAAGTGGACCACCTACCGGCGCATGGCCGCCGACACGGTCGAGGCGGCCGTGAAGGCCGGCCGACTGGACGACGTACGCCCTTCCGCCACGGTCGATCTCAAGCTGGTGGGCGCCGAGCACTTCGACGCCGACGGCGCTGCCGGGCTGGCGGCGCGTGGCTACGACGCCGACGTCGCGCAGTACCTGCATCACGCCTACGGAGACCGCGCCGCAGCGGTCGCGGAACTCGCCGAGGCCGGCCTGGCCGCGCGGCTGGCGCCCGGCTACCCGTTCTTGGAGGCCGAGGTGGTCTACGCGCAGCGCTTTGAACTTGCTGTGACCGCCCAGGACGTGCTCCACCGCCGCACGCGCCTGGCGTTCCTCGATGCCGCCGCCGCAGCCGCGGCCACGCCGCGGGTCGAAGCGTTGCTCGCCGAGGCGGCGCCGAGCGCAGCCTAGGACCGTCCTCGGCGGACACGTCCGCGTGCTCGGCGAAGGCATGCGTGCGCCGTGCCCGCGTAGCCGCGGGCGGGGCTAGAGCCCCTCGGGGACACGCCCGTCAAGGGACAGTTGTCCATTGCCGAACCTGAGAAGGTTCGTACACTAATGTACAGCCGAACCGACTCGACGACGTTCGTCGGTGAGCGCCGTCGTTTCACCAAGACAGTGACGGTTCGGTGGCAGTCGAAATGCCGTGGGCCGGCGCGGGGACGCTGTGGTGATCAGCGGCACCTCGCGGGGCCGCGATTCGCTGTGCTCGGCCCCTTCCAGGTCGTTCAGGTGTTCGGCTCGCGCGGCACCGGCCGCCGGGAGGGATGACACGTGAGAGGGATGGACTCGTCGACGCGGCGGTGCGGCCTCGCTGCGGCGGTCTCGTTGCTCGCCGTGGCGCTGATTGGTTGCGAAGCGCCCATCGCCCTGGTACCACGCGGCCCGGCCGCAGCCGAGATCGTGCGGCTGTGGTGGCTCCTGTTCTGGGCGGCCGCGGTCGTGTGCCTGATCGTCTTCGTGCTGATGGGGGCAGCGCTCGTGCGGGCGCGCGCGATCGGTCGGGCGCGTGACGAGGCCGGCTTGCCGGCGCTGCGCGGAAGCCCCGACGACGCCTCGCGCGACCCCAGCCACGGTCCCATGTCGTGGCTCGAGGGCCGCACCACGGGCTTCGTGTTGATCGGCGGAGGCGTCATCCCCACCATCGTGTTGCTCGCGGTCACCTTCATGACGCTGTCGAGCCTGGCCTACTTCGACGCGCGTCGCTAGGAGGACCACGCCTTCACCATCGTCGTCACGGCGCACCGCTTCTGGTGGCAGGTCGACTATCCCGACCACGGCTTCACCACGGCCAACGAGATCCACGTGCCGGTGGGCCAGAGCGTCCGGATCGAGCTGGAGTCCGCCGATGTGATCCACTCCTTCTGGGTCCCGCAGCTGCACGGCAAGCTCGCGATGGTGCCCGGCAGGACGAATGTGCTCTACGTCGAGGCCGACAGTCCCGGCGAGTACTTCGGCAAGTGCGGTGAGGGCTGTGGCCAGCAGCACGCCAACATGGAGTTCCTCTACATCGCGGAGCCGCCGGCGGCCTTCGAGGCCTGGCTGGAGGCGCAGGCGGCCAATGCCCACGAGCCGGTCGGCGAGCTCGCGGAGCGCGGTCGCGACGTGTTCGTGGAGTCCCCGTGCGCGCTCTGTCACACCATCCGGGGCGTGTCGACGGCGGCGGCAGAGGTCGGGCCCGACCTGACCCACCTCGGCAGCCGGCGCACGCTCGCGGCGCGCACCCTGGTCAACGTGCGCGGCAACCTCGGCGGCTGGATCCTCGATCCACAGGGCATCAAGCCGGGCA
>SLRS01000106.1 GCA_007130855.1 Trueperaceae bacterium
ACCAGCTTCTACATGATGGTCGGCTTCGTCCGGCCCAACGCCGGCCGCATCGTGTTGGGCGGGGTCGACGTCACCGGCTGGCCCATGCACCGCCGGGCGCGCCAGGGCCTGGGCTACCTGGCCCAGGAGCCGAGCGCCTTCCGCCGCATGAGCGTGCGCGACAACCTGCTCGCCATCCTCGAGTTCCAGCGGCTCGACCGCGCCGAGCAGGCGCGCCGCGCCGAAGCGCTGCTCGAGGAGTTCGGCATCGCGCACCTCGCGCAGCATCGGGCCGACACGCTCTCGGGCGGCGAGCGGCGCCGGCTCGAGATCGCCCGCAGCCTCACCATCGACCCGCGCTTCATCCTGCTCGACGAGCCGTTCACCGGCGTCGACCCGAAGTCGATCCGCGAGATCCAGGAGCTGGTGCGGGATCTGCGCGAGCGGCGTGGCCTCGGCGTGCTGCTCACCGATCACAGCGTGCGCGAGACGCTGGCGATCGCCGACCGCGTGTACCTGATGTACGACGGCCGGGTGCGCTTCGAGGGGACACCGCAGGACTTCGCCGAGGACGCCGAGGTGCGCACCTCCTACCTGGGACAGGACTTCCAGTTGTGACGCGCCGGACGCCGCCGCGATGACCTCCATCGCGCTGCTCGTCGTCCTGCTCGTCATCCTGGCGGGCGTGATCGCGTTCGCCGGCGACCGCCTCGGCACCTGGGTCGGACGGCGGCGCCTGACGGTGTTCGGCGCCAGGCCGAAGGTGACCGGACAGATCGTCGGAGTCGGCGCCGGCATCGTCATCATGCTCACCACCTTGACGGTGCTGGCGCTCGCCTTCACCAATGCCACGCAGACGCTGATCAATGCCCAGCGCACCGCCGACGAGCTGGTCGGTCTGCGCGCGCAGGAGCGGCTGCTGCAGACACAGCTCGTCGACGTCGGCAGCGACCTCGACGCGCTGCAGAGCGACCTCACCGAGGCCCGCGCCGTGATCGAGCAGGCCCAGGCCGAACGGACGGTGGCGCTCGCCGAACGCGATGCCGCCCGTGAGGAACGCGACGAGGCGCAGGCCGAGCGTGACGCGCTCGTGGCCGACATCGACGCCACCCAGGCGCAACTCGCGCTACTCGCCGCCGATCTCGACGCGGCCAGCGCCGACCTGCAGCAGGTCGAGGCCGAGCTCGAACGCGCCGAGGACGACCGCCAGAGCGCGCTGGCCGACCGCGCCAGTGCCCTCGCCGACGCCGAGGAGGCCCGGGCCGAAGCGCAACGGCTCGAGGCCGAGGTCGAGCAAGCGGCGCTCGAGCTCGATAGCGCCAACGTCAGGCTGCTCGAGCTCCAGGTGCTGCTCGCCGAGGCCGATGCCAACGTCCAGGCGGCCTTCGCACGGCTCGAACAGGCCGAGAGCGCGATGCGCGAGGCCGAGACCGCGACGCGCGAGGCCGAGGCCGCGCGCGATGTCGCGAGCGCCGAGCGCGACACGGCCGAGGCCGAGCGTTCAGAGGCACGGGCGGAGGCCGCGGCGTTGCGCGAGACCGCCGAGGTGCTGGCGCTGGAGCTCGAGGCGGTGGCCGGCGAGGTGGCCGAACTCGAGGCGATCAGCGCACGCCTGATGGACGAGGCGACCCGGCTGCAGCAGGAGAACGTCGGCTTGCAGGCCCGCAACGATCAGCTCGTCGGCGCCAATGCCGACCTGCTGCAGCGTAACGAGGTGCTCGCCGAGCTCAACACCAGCCTGCAAGACGAGATCCTGTCCGGGAACGAGATGGTTCGTACGCTCCAGGGTCAGGTGGCGGGGCTCAGCGATCGGCTGGAGGAGGAGTCGCGGCGGCTCTTCGAGGTGCAGCAGGAGTTCAGCCGCGTCGCCTCGGGCGAGATCACGTTCGAGCGCGACCAGGTGATCTATTCCGGCGCCATCTACGCCAACGATCCCGTCGCCGTGCGCGAGGAGCTCGCCGAGTTCGTGCGCAGCGCCAACGTGGTCACCAGCCGGCTCGGGGCCGGCGAGGTGGTGCTGAGCGCCAACCAGTTCAACAGCCTGGTCGAGGTGATCGCCGAAACCGAGGGCTCCGACCTCGTGCGGCTCATCTCGCCGCGCAACCAGTTCAGCCCCACCCAGGTGGAGGTCGTGGTCGAGGCGCTCGAGAACACGCGCGTCTTCGAGCGCGGGCGACTGCTCGTGAGCCGCCACGTCCACCTCGGCAGCGCCGAGCTGCCCGCCACCCACGACGAGCTCCGCGCTGCGGTCAGCCAGCTCAAGGCCGAGGCGCTGCGCGTGGCCCGGCGCGCGGGGCTCGACGAGCTGCAGGTGCCGGATTACGTCGGTGTCTCCGACGAGGGCTTCACCAACCAGTTGCTGCGCCTGCGGGGGCCGGTGGTGATCGGGGTGGTGACCGTCGACGCCGTCGACCGCGCCGGCCCGGCGTTGGTCGAGCTCGTGATCGTCTACTAGCCGGCGCGACCCCGAGCGTAGGCCGCCCGGCCGCGACCCACCCCGGTGCCTGCGCGACCCCCGAGCGCCGCCGACACTCACGGCATCGATGACGTACGCTGGGGCCCGTGGAGAGAACGCGGACGATCCTCGTGGCCGACGACGAGCCGGCCTTCACGGTCGTAGTGGAGATGCTCTTGAGCCTCGACGGGTACGAGGTCGTCACCGTGGGCGACGGTCGCGAGGCGCTGGCCTGGTTGCGGGAGCACACCCCCGACCTGGCGATCCTCGACGTGGCGATGCCGCACCTGAACGGGCTCGACGTGTGCGGGCGCATGAAGCGCGTGCGCCGCCTCAAGGGCGTTCCGGTGATGATCCTCACCGGCCTGCGTGACGATGCCACGCGCACGCTGGCGCGCCAGGCCGAGGCCGACGCGCTGGTGCCGAAGCCGCTCGAGGGCAAGGACTTTCGCGCCCTGGTACGGCGCCTGCTGGCCGGCGAGCGCTACCCCTTCTGAGCGGCCGCGGCGACGCGCTGTCGCAGCGCCTCGTAGAGCACGAGCGCTCCGGCGGTGGCCACGTTGAGGCTGTCGGCCGCGCCCCGCATAGGGATCGTTGCGACGGCGTCTGCCGCTGTCAGCCAGGCGGCATCGAGGCCGCTGTGCTCTGGGCCGACGACGACCGCCACCGCGCCGAGGAGCGGCACCGACCAGAAGGCGCGCGTCGCGTTCGGGCTCGTGGCCACCAGCCGCACCCGCTCGTGGGCGAGCCTCGCGCGCAAGGCGGCGTCGTCCACGTGCAGCACCGGCCGGGTGAACACGCTGCCCATGCTCGAGCGCACCACGTTGGGGTTGCCGAGGTCGGTGCCCGCGCCGGTGACGAAGACGGCGTCGCAGCCCACCGCATCGGCGCTTCGCAGCAGGGCGCCGACGTTACCCGGCTTCTCGAGCCCGGCGATCACCAGGTAGAGCCCGTCGGCGGCCCACGCCAGCGTGTCGAGCGTGAAGGCGGGGGGGCGCACCACTCCGAGCAGCCCGTCGGGGTGCTCGCGCAGGCTCGCCCGGGCGAAGGCGTCGGGCGCGAGGCGGCGCTGCGATGCGGCGGCGGCCCCGAGCTCGTCGGCGCGCCCGTGCGCCTCGTCCGAGAACAGCTCGGGACAGTACGCGAGCAGCTCGAGCCGCCAGCCCGCGGCGACCGCTCGCCGGAGCTCGCGTGCGCCCTCCACGAGCAGCACCCCTTCGCGCTCGCGTTCCCGGCGCTCGCGTAGCCGCACGAGGCGCTTGACCAAGGCGTTGGTGCGCGAGCGGATGATCGCTGCGTCCATCGGCTCGTCATGCTACGACGGCGCGCGGCGCTGCGGGCGGCTACACTCGGCGCATGCGCCCCATCATCAGCGTCGTAGAGCTTCGCGAGCGCCTCGGCAGTGACGACGTGTGCCTCATCGACGCGCGTTTCTCGTTGGCCGACACGAGCGCCGGCCGCGCGGCATACGAGGCGTCGCACCTGCCCGGTGCCGTCTACTTGCACCTCGACGAAGACCTGTCCGGGCCGACTGGCGAGCATGGCGGCCGCCACCCGCTGCCGACCCCGGCCGCGGCGGCCGCCACCTTCGCGCGCGCCGGCGTCGGCCCCGCTTGCCACGTCGTGGCGTACGACGACGGCGACGGCATGATCGCCGCTCGCGTCTGGTGGCTCCTGCGCTGGTTGGGCCACGACCGGGTGCAGGTCCTCGACGGCGGGCTCGCGGCCTGGCGCGAGGCGGACGGACCCGAGACCAGCGAGATCCCCCGCCCCCGTGTCGCACCGTTCGAGCCCGCCCCGCGCGAGGCGATGCTGGTCGATCGGGAGTGGCTCCGCGATCACCTCGGCGATCCCGAGCTGACACTCGTCGATGCCCGCGCCCCGGAGCGCTACCGCGGCGAGACCGAGCCCATCGACCCGCGCGCCGGGCACGTGCCCGGTGCCGTCAACCTGCCGTACGCCGACAACCTCGAGGGGGGCCGCTTCAAGGACGACGGCAGCTTGCGCGAGCGCTTCGCCGGCGTCGCCGAGTCCCCGATCGTGGTCGTCTATTGCGGCTCCGGCGTCTCGGCGGCGCACGACCTGATCGCGCTGGAGCTGGCCGGCGTACACGGCGCGCGGCTCTATGCCGGCTCCTGGAGCGACTGGGTGAGCTACGACGACGCGCCGGTGGCGACGGGCGGCGAGCCGGACGCGTAGCGCCGGGCCGCGCTCGGTGGTGCCGAGGCCAGCCAAGGCACAAGGTCGGGCACGCGGGCGTCGTAGCCTGAGGCATGAGCGCCGCCACCTCCCCCCGCCGTGGGCTCGCCCGCGTGTTCCGGGAGCCGGCCAACGCTCTCACGCACCTCGTGGGGCTGGTGTTGGCGCTGGCCGGGGCGGTGACGCTGATCGTGCTCAGCCCCAACGATCCCTGGCGCCTGGGGTCGGCGGCCGTGTTCGGCGCGAGTCTGGTCCTGCTCTACACGGCCAGCACGCTCCTGCACGCCGTGCGCGCCGGGCCGGGCGTGATCAGGCGCCTGCGGGTGTTCGACCACGCCGCCATCTTCGTGCTCATCGCCGGCACCTACACGCCCATCGTGCTGGTGCCGTTGCGGGTGGTCAACCCCGGCTGGGCCTGGGCCCTGTTCGGCACGGTCTGGGGGCTGGCGCTGCTGGGCATCCTCTTCAAGGTGTTCTGGATCGGCGCGCCGCGTTGGCTCTCGGTGGGCCTCTACGTCGCTCTCGGCTGGCTGGCTTTGGCGGCCGTGTCGCCGCTGCTCATGGCACTGCCGCTCGGGGCGCTGGTGTGGCTGCTCGCCGGTGGCCTGAGTTACACCGGCGGAGCGATCATCTACGCGCTGAAGCGGCCCGACCCGTGGCCGCGCACGTTCGGCTTCCATGCGCTCTGGCACCTCTTCGTGCTGATCGGGAGCGCCTGCCACTTCGTGATGGTGCTCGCCTACGTGGTGTTGGCCTGAGTCCGAGTCTTCCACTGCGCCGGCGCGGACGCGCGCGGACTGCCATTTCGCATGCAACCCCCGATGCAACCTCGAGTGCGTATCATGCCCCCATGCCGGGAGATGTCGAGATCGCGCAGCTGAAAGAGCACCTGCGCGAGGTCGACGATCTCCGCTCGGCGGCGTCGCTCCTCGCCTGGGACCAGAGCACCTACATGCCCAGCGGTGGGGGCCCCGCACGCGGGCGGCACCTCGCCACCTTGGGCCGGCTCGCGCACGAGCGACTGGTGCAGCCCGATGTGCAGCGCCTGGTCGAGCGGCTCGCGCGCCGGAGCGACGAGCTCGATGGGGTCGATGCCGACCTGGTGCGGGTGGTGGCGCGCGATGTCGACCGCGCCACGCGCTATCCGAGCAGCTTCATGGCCATGGTCACCGAGCACGCCGCGGCGAGCTACGGCGCCTGGACGCGGGCGCGGCAGCTGGGCGACTTCGGGGCCGTCGCGCCGTACCTGGAGCGCACCGTGGAGCTCTCGCAGCGCTACGCGGCGTACTTCCCGGAGGCGGCGCATCCGGTCGATCCCTTGATCGACGCCGCCGACGAGGGCATGACGGTCGCGACCGTCGAGCCGCTCTTCGCCGAGCTACGCGCCGCGCTGGTGCCGCTGGTGGAATCGGTCGCCGACTCGGCGCCGCGCAGGCCCGCGTTGCCGATCGCTCGCAACGACGAAGCCCAGTTGCGCGTGGCCCTGCAGCTGGCGACCGACCTGGGCTACGACCTCGCGCGCGGCCGGCAGGACGTCACGGCCCACCCCTTCGCCATTCGCATGGCGCACGGCGACGTGCGCATCACCACCCGCCTCGATCCGGGCGACCTGGCCGAGGCCCTGTTCAGCACCCTGCACGAGGCCGGCCACGCGCTCTACGAGCAGGGGGTGGCGCGCGAGCTCGAGGCCACCCCGCTGGCGAGCGGCGTGTCGGCCGGGGTGCACGAGAGTCAATCGCGGCTGTGGGAGAACTTGGTGGGCCGTAGCCTGCCGTACTGGCACTACGCGCTGCCGATCGTGCAGCGTTCGTTCCCGGAGTTCAAAGCGCTCGACCCCGAGCGCGCGTACCGGGGCGTCAACCAGGTGCGGCGCTCGCTGATTCGGACCGAGGCCGACGAGCTCACCTACAACCTGCACGTGATCATCCGTTTCGAGCTCGAGCTGGCGCTGCTCGCAGGGCGGCTGCAGGTGGCCGAGCTGCCCGAGGCCTGGGCGGCGCGCTACCAGAGCGATCTCGGCGTGCTGCCCGAGGGCCACGCCGACGGCGTGTTGCAAGACGTCCACTGGTTTGCCGGGCTCGTCGGCGGCGCCTTCCAGGGCTACGCCATCGGCAACGTGCTCTCGGTGCAGTTCTTCGACGCTGCGCGGGCCGCGCTCCCCGACCTCGACGCGCACCTCACCGGCGGTACCTTCGAGCCGCTCCATGGCTGGTTGCGTGAGCACGTCTACGCCCATGGGCGCCGCTTGCCGCCGATGACGCTGGTCGAACGAGTCACTGGGCGCCCGCTGACGATCGAGCCTTACCTCGCCTACCTGCGGGGCAAGTACCTCGGCGCCGCTGCGACCCTGGCGGCCCCGGCATGACTGCGCGCTCACAGCGCGCGTACCTCTCGCTGGCGAGTGTGTTCCTGATCATCGGCGGGGCCGGCGTGGTGGTCGGCCTTGTCGATGCCGTCCTCGGCCTCGACCTGTTCCGCGGCAACCCCGCTCCCACGGCGCTGTTCCTGCTGGCCATCGGCGCGGCCCTGCGTTGGACCGCCCTGCGCGGCGAGGTCGTGCCCGAGGCCGTGCCGCCCGACGAGGGGGATCCGCCCGGCCCCTGAGGCCTGCATGCAGGGCTGCCGAGTCGCGGCCACGGGGGCGCCACCCAACGCGCCGCCGCGAGCGGCTATGATGCCGCGCATGCGCGTCTCGATCGAACTCGTCCCGCGTGATCCCGAGGCGCTGCGCGCACAAGTGGGTGCCACCCTGGCGCTCGGCCCCTGCGTCGAGGCAGCCAACCTGCCCGACCTGCTGCGCTTCAGCCTGCGGAGTTGGGACGCCGCCGTGCTGACCCGAGGCGCGGCGCAGGCGGCGGGGCGCGAACTGAGCGTGCTGCCCCACGTACGGGCCATGGACGTGCCGCTCGACCGCCCCTGGGCGCCCGCGGCGGCGCTCGAGGCCGCCGGCATCGACGAGGTGGTCGTGGTACAGGGTGATCCGCCGGTCGACGTCGGGCACGACCTCAGCGGCGCCAGCAGCCTCCAGGTGATCGCCAAGCTGCGCGCCGAGCGGCCCCACTGGCGCATCTACGCTGCGCTCGACCCCTACCGCCAGAGCATCGCCTCCGAGCGCGACTACGCCCTGCGCAAGCTCGACGCCGGAGCCGACGGGTTCTTCACCCAGCCCTTCTTCGACGTGCGCCTGCTCGCCTCGTGGCGTGACCTGTTGCCGGGCGTACCGATCTTCTGGGGCAGCACCAGCGTCACCTCGGAGCGCATGCTGCGCTACTGGGTGAGCCGCAACCGCGCCGTGTTCCCGAACGGCTTCGAGCCCACCCTCGCGTGGCATCGCCGCTTCGCGGTCGACGTCATGCGCTTCGCCCGCGCGCATGACGCGAACGTGTACTTCATGCCGATCCGCGTCTCGATCGCCGCCTGGTTGGAGGATGCGCTGGCCTCGTGAGCGCGCGCCCGTCAGCGCCGGTTGGTGCTCGGGACCGGCTCGCGCTCGGCCTCGGCCCTCGGTTCGTAACCGAGCGACGGCGCGAGCCAGCGCTCGGCCTCGGCCAGGCTGCAGCCGGCCCGCGCGGCGTAGGCCGCCACCTGATCGCGCAACAGCTTGCCCACGCCGAAGTAGCGCGCTTGCGGGTGCGCGAAGTAGAGGCCCGAGACCGACGACGGCGGCGTCATCGCGAGCGACTCGGTGAGGTCGATGCCGGTCGCCGCCGGCGCGCCGAGCAGCGCGAAGATGCGCGGCTTGAGCGTGTGATCGGGGCAAGCCGGGTAACCCGGCGCCGGGCGGATCCCGCGGTAGCGCTCGCGTACCAGCTCCCGCACGCTCGAGCGTTCGTCGGGCGCATACCCCCAGTCGTGCGTGCGCACGCGCTCGTGGAGCCGCTCGGCCAAGGCCTCGGCCAGCCGGTCCGCCAAGGCCTGGAGGAGGATCGCCTGGTAGTCGTCGTGGTCGCGCTCGTACGCAGTCGCGCGGCTCTCGGCCCCGTGGATCGACACGGCGAAGGCCCCGACCCAATCGTCGACGCCCAACGTCCGCGGGGCCAGGTAGTCGGCCAGCGACAAGTTCGGCTGGCCGGGCGCCTTCGAGCCCTGCTGCCGCAGCATCGGCAGCCGCAGCCGTTCCTCGCGGCGCCCGGGATCGCTGAACACCACCACGTCGTCGCCGTCGGCGGCGGCGGGGAAGATCCCCCACACGGCCCTGGGCTCGAGCCAGCGCTCGCCGACGACGCGTGCGAGCAGCGCCTGCGCGTCGTCGAACAGGCTGCGCGCCTGGCGCCCGACGAGCGGGTCGTCGAGGATGTCGGGGAAGCGTCCCGCGAGCTCCCAGACGTTGAAGAACGGGCCCCAGTCGATCCGGTCGACGAGTTCCTCGAGCGGGAACGGGCGCGCCACGTGCACGCCGGGATGCGCCGGCGTGTGGACGTGGTCCCAGGCGCCGGCGTCGTCGCGCCAGGCGGGTGCTCGGCGGCGTGCCTCGCTCAGCGGCAGCAACTGCGCCGCGTGTTGGCGGGCGCCATGCTGTTCGCGCAGGCGTGCGTAGTGGCTGTCGATCTCCGCGCGCAGCTCGCCGCGCTGATGCAGCGAGATCGCCCGGCCCGCCGCGCTCACCGCCCGTGAGGCGTCGAGCACGTGCATGACGAGCCCGTCATAGACCGGCGCGATCTTCACGGCCGTGTGTACCCGCGAGGTGGTGGCGCCGCCGATCAGCAGGGGCGTGTCGAGCCCGCGGCGCTGCATCTCGCGCGCTACGTGCACCATCTCCTCCAGGCTCGGGGTGATGAGGCCCGAGAGGCCGATCAGGTCCGCGCCTTCCGCCTCCGCCGTGGCCAGGATCCGCTCGGCGCTGGCCATCACGCCGAGGTCGACGACGCGGTAGCCGTTGCAGCCGAGCACCACGCCCACGATGTTCTTGCCGATGTCGTGGACGTCGCCCTTGACGGTCGCGAGCACCACCGTGCCGGCGCTGCGCGCAGCGCCCGCGCTCGCGGCCTCGAGGTAGGGAGTCAGGTGGGCGACGGCGCGCTTCATGACCCGCGCGCTCTTCACCACCTGCGGCAGGAACATCTTGCCGGCGCCGAACAGGTCGCCGACGACGTTCATCGCGTCCATCAGCGGTCCCTCGATCACCGCCAGGGCACTGCCGAGCTCCTGGTACGCCGCCTCGGCGTCGAGCTCCGCGAACTCCGCGACGCCGTGCACCAGCGCGTGCTGGAGCCGCGCCTGCACCGGCGCCTCGCGCCAGGCCGCGTCCTTCGCGGCTGTCTGCACGCCGCCGGCAACCGTGGCGGCGAAGGTGACGAGGCGCTCGGTGGCATCCTCGCGCCGCGCCAGCAGCACGTCCTCGACGTGCTCGAGCAGGTCGGCAGGGATGCTCTCGTAGAGCTCGAGCTGGCTGGGGTTGACGATACCGAGGTCGAGCCCGGCCTGGATCGCGTGGTACAGGAAGGCCGCATGCATCGCCTCGCGCACGCGCGGATGCGAACGGAAGGCGAAGGAGACGTTCGAGATGCCGCCGGAGACGAGCGCGCCCGGGAGGTTCGCCTTGATCCAGCGGGTGGCCTCGATGAAGTCGAGCGCGTAGCGATCGTGCTCGGCGATGCCGGTGCCGACGGTGAGGACGTTGGGATCGATGATCACGTCTTGCGGCGCGAAGCCGGCCCGCTCGACCAGGAGCCCGTAGGCGCGCTCGGCAACGGCGTTGCGGCGCTCGAGGCTGTCGGCCTGGCCCTGCTCGTCGAAGCACATCACCACGACCGCGGCGCCGTAGCGCCTGACGATCCGGGCCTGCCGCAAGAACTCGGCCTCACCCTCCTTGAGCGACAGCGAGTTGACCACGCCCTTGCCCTGCAGGTGCTTCAGGCCGGTCTCGAGCACCCTGAAGTCCGACGAGTCGAGCATGACGCCCACGCGCGCCACGTCGGGCTCGGCGGCGATGAGGTCGAGGAAGCGCGCCATGCAGGCCTCGGCGTCGAGCAAACCCTCGTCGAAGTTGACGTCGATCAGCTGCGCGCCGCCCACCACCTGCTCGCGGGCGATCTCGACGGCGGCGTCGAAGTCGCCACCCCTGACCAGCCGTGCGAAGCGTCGCGAGCCGGTTACGTTGGTGCGCTCGCCGACGTTGACGAAGTTCGTGTCGGGGCGGATCACGAGCGGCTCGAGGCCGGCGAAGCGCGGGCGTGGATCGGCTGCCGGCGGGACGCGCGCCGGCAGGCCTGCGGCGGCCTCGGCGAAGGCTCGCACGTGCTCGGGGGTGGTGCCGCAGCAGCCGCCGACCACGTTCACCCAGCCCTCCTCCAGGAACTCGCGCATCACCGCGACCATCGAGGCGGGCGTCTCGTCATAGCCACCGAAGGCGTTGGGGAGACCGGCGTTGGGGTACACGAGCGTCGCGATGGGTGCGAGGCGGGCGAGCTCGGCCACGTAGGGCCGCAGCTCGGCAGGTCCGAGCGCGCAGTTCAGCCCCACCGCCAGCAGGTCGCCGTGACTGATCGAGGTCCAGAACGCCTCGAGCGTCTGGCCCGACAGTGTGCGCCCCGAGGCGTCGGTGATGGTGCCGGAGAGCATCAGCGGCACGCGCTGGCCGCGCGCCTCGAAGGCCTCGTCGATCGCCACGAGCGCCGCCTTGGCGTTCAGCGTGTCGAACACCGTTTCGATCAGGAGCAGGTCGACGCCGCCCTCGAGGAGCGCGTCTGCCTGCTCACGGTAGCCGGCCGCGAGCTCGTCGAAGCTGACGTTGCGGAAGCCGGGGCGCTCCACGTCGGGCGAGAGGCTGGCCGTGCGGTTGGTGGGTCCGATGGCGCCGGCCACCCAGCGGGGGCGCTCGGGGGTACTGGCGGCGTCGGCCGCCTGGCGCGCCAGGCCGGCGGCGGCGCGGTTGATGTCGGCCACGGCGTCGCCCAGGTCGTACTCGGCGAGGCCCAGGCGGGTGGCGTTGAAGGTGTTGGTCTCGATGATGTCGGCGCCGGCCGCGAGGTAGGCGCTGTGGATGGCGCGGATCAGGTCGCGCTGGGTGAGGACCAGCACGTCGTTGGCACCGCGCAGGTCGCGCGGGTGCGCGGCGAAGCGCTCCCCGCGGAAGTCGCCCTCGCTCAGCGCGTGCTGCTGGATCATCGTGCCCATCGCGCCGTCGAGCACCAGGATGCGCTGGCGAAGCTGCGTGACGATGGCGTGTTCCATGCAGGCCGAGTCTACGCCGCGAGCGCCGAGCGGGCACGTCGCCGGCTGGCCGCCGCTGCGATCGGCCGGAGGCTAGTCGACGTCCTGTCGCGCGAAGCGCCAGAACAGCGCGAGCCCGAACGCCAGCGCGTAACCGGCCATCACGGCGGCGGCATGCGGCAGGGTGATGCCGCTGCCGAGCAGTTGGCCGAAGGCGTCGGCACCGACGTTGGCGCCGCCCGTCGAAAGGGCTCCCATCAGCTCGGTCACCGGCGAGCGGGCCGGCGCGTAGAGGTTGGCGGTGAAGAAGTACTGCGGGGCCGCCTCGAGGCGCTGCTGCAGTTGGATGGCCTGGAAGAAGACGTTGAGGCGGTTCACGGGCTGGAAGCCGACCGTGGCGCGATAGAGGGTGTAGAGCCCCTCGAGCAGCCCCGGCAGGAAGAACACCGTCACCACGCCGAGCGCCACGTTCTTGAACAGGAAGATCATCAGGAACGCGAACAGCACGGCCGCCAGCGAGAACGCCCACTGCAGCGCGAAGAGCCCGGCGAGGCTCGACCACGCCCCCGACCAGTCGGTGGGCAGGAAGGTCGTGCCGAAGGCGCCGAAGAGCACACCGGCGAGCGCCGCGCCGGCCATCAGCGCGCCCAACACCAGCATCGCCACGCTCACCTTGCCGGCCATCACCGCGAGCCGCTGGGGTTGTGCGACCAGCACGGTCTTCCACATCGCGTGGCCGCGCTCCTCGCCGATCAGCAGCGCTGCGAGCAGCGCCACGACGATGATGTAGAACGTCGGTGACATGTAGGCGGGACCGACCAGCGCGATGCGCGCCAGGCCGAACGGGGAGGCGATCGTCTGCACGGCCTCGGCGATGCCGCCGAGGTCCGCGGTGAATGCTCCGCCGGCCAGGTTCACGTGCAGCAGCCGTCCGACGATCAGCGCCAAGGCGGGTAGCAGGCCCCACCACAGGCCGGCCAGGACGTACGTGCGGCGTTTGCGGAGCACCTTGAACAGCTCCGCGTGCACGACGTGGAGATAGGCGCTCATACGGGCCTCGCGTCGGCCTTGACCAGCCGCAGGTAGGCGTCCTCGAGGTCGTCGCTCGCGCGCCTGGCCTCGGTCACGCGCACCCCGGCGCGCACCAGGTCGCTCACGAGATCGTCTGCCCGCTCGGCGCCCACGTCCACCTCGAGCGCCTCGCCCGTGCGCTCCGGGGCGAGTCCGAGCGCGACGAGCGCCCGCTCGAGCGCGTCGGGATCGCTCGCGCGCAGCGTGTAGCGCAGCATCAGCCCCTCGGCGCGGGCGAGCAGCGAACGCAGCGGCCCGTCGAACACGAGCCTGCCCTTCTCGATCGCCAGGATGCGGTCCACGAGCTTCTCGATCTCGGCCAGGATGTGGCTCGACACCAGCACCGTGACACCCTCGCGGGCGACGGTGCGCAGGTTCTCGCGGATGTCGGCGATGCCGACCGGGTCGAGCCCGTTGGCGGGCTCGTCGAGGAGCAGCACGCGCGGACGCCACAGCAGCGAGCGCGCCAAGGCCAGGCGCTGGCGCATGCCTTGTGAGTACGCCCGCACGCGCTTCTGGGAGGCGGCCTCCATCTTCACGAACGCCAGCACCTCGTCGATGCGCTCGCGCTTCACGCCGCCATGCAGCAGCGCCGTGTGGCGCAGATTCTCGCGACCGGTCATGTACGGGTAGAAGCTGGGCTCCTCGATCATGGTGCCCACCTCGCGCAGGCTGGGGCCGGGGACCCTTCGACCGAGGACCTCGCCACGGCCCGCGCTCGGTCTGATGAGCCCGGCCAGCATGCGCAAGGTGGTGGTCTTGCCGGCGCCGTTGGGCCCCAGGAAGCCGACGATCTCGCCGGGGGCGATCTCGAAGCTGACGTCGTCGACGGCGGCGTTCCGTCCGTACCGTTTGCTGAGGGAGTGCGCGAGGATGGCGTGGTCCATGGAAGCTCGCGCCAGGGTACCCCGGCGCGCCCGGGAGGTCGCGTCGCGCGTCGATCCCTTCGGCGTGGTACCTGAGGCATGGACGCGACGAGGCAAGGGTGCTAGATTGGCAAATGGCGCGTGCGAGTGCCACGCATGGTCGCAACAGGAGCATCCTGGACGCGAGCCGCGCGCTCGGCCGCCGATCCTGGCCATTCCAATGACGTTGGAGGACGCATGCCGATCTATGTCTATCGGAACCTGCACACGGGTGAGACCTTCGAGATCGAGCAGCGCATGGTCGATGCCGCGCTGACGAGCGACCCGGTCACGGGCGATCCGGTCAAGCGTCTGATCCAACCCGTCGGCATCGCCTTCAAGGGGTCGGGCTTCTACGTCACCGACTCGCGCGGCAAGAACGGTGCGAGCACGCCGGTCGCTGCCGCCACGAGCGGCGGCAAGAACGGCGGTTCCGGCGAGGGCAAGGCTGACGCCAAGACGGGTGCGGCGCCGGCCGCAGCGAGTCCCGCCGCGAGCAGCAGCACGAGCAGCGCCAGCGCCGCCGACTGACGCCGGCGGCTCCGCGGGTCGCGCCGCGGCGTCGTGCCCAGTGAACGTCGGCGCCTCAGCCGCCGCCCGGTTCGAAGCGCACCACGTACATCACGTCCCACAGCTTGCCGGTCAGGAAGAAGCGCTCGGCGACGGGATCGAAGGCGATGCCGTTGAGCACGGCGTCGGGGTCGAGGCGCACGCGCGGATCGTCGGGCACGAGGGCGCCGGCGTCGATCACGGCGTCGACGCGACCATCACGCTTGCGGATGCGGACCACTTCAGCGGTCGTCCAGACGTTGGCGTAGATGTGCTCGCCGACGCACGCGAGCTCGTTGAGCCGAGGCATGGCACGACCGTCGCGCGTGACCTGCACGCTGCCGCTGAGCGCGAAGGTGGCCGGATCGCGGCGGCTGAGGCGGTCGCTGCCATCGCTCATCCACAGCCAGGAGCCATCGAAACACAGCCCCCAGCCCTCGCCGTCGTAGCCGAAGCGGCCGATGGGTTCGAAGGTGACGCGGTCGTACACGTGCGCGACACCCTCGCGGTAGGTCAGCTGGATGAGCCGTTCGTCGACGAGGGCGAGTCCCTCGCCGAACTCGTTGGTGGCCAGGGCCCGCCGGCGCAGGACTTCGCCGCTCCGAGCGTCCACCTCGCGCAGGTCGGAGCGCCCGTAGCGGCCGGTGCTCTCGAGGAAGCGCCCGTCATCCCACACCAAGCCCTGCGTGAAGGCGTCCGGGTCGTGCGGCCAGACCTCGAGGACCAGCGGCTCGAGGCGTTCGACCTCCAGCGGGCGCTCGCAGGCCAGCAGCGCAAGGACCAGTACCAGTAGCGCAAGGACCAGCAGCGCCGCGCCCAGCCAAGGCCCCGGGCGTGCCAGGAGGGCCGGCCGGTTCACCGGCCGGCCCATTCGCGGAGCCTGGGAGCGACCGCCGCCCACACGGCGTGCGCAACGGCATCCGGATCGTCGTCGGCGCCGATCACGGCCCAACCTCCCGGGTCGTCGCGGGATTGCGCCAGGAAGCCGTCCCGGACGCGCTGATGGAAGTCGAGTGCGGCGCGCTCGAGCCGGTCGGTGGCGCCGCGGGCCGCCACCCGCTCCAGGCCCAGGTGCGGCTGCAGGTCGAGCAGCACCGTGAGGTCGGGGCGGTGCCCGAGCGTGACGCGTTCGTTGAGCGCCTCGACGAAGTCGAGGTCGAGCCGGCGACCATAGCCCTGGTAGGCCACGGTCGCGGCGCTGAAGCGATCGGTGAGCACCAGCCGGCCGGCGCCGAGGGCGGGGGCGATCAACTCCGCCACGTGCTGGGCGCGCGCGGCGGCGTAGAGGAGCAGCTCGCTCAGCGGCTCGAGGCGGAGGCTCGGATCGAGCAGCACGGCGCGCACGCGGTCGCCGGCCGGCGACCCGCCGGGCTCGCGCGTCACCAGCGGATCGACGCCCTCGTCGCGCAGCCGCTGCGCGAGCCGCACGACCTGGCTGCTCTTGCCGGCGCCCTCGGGTCCCTCGAGCGCGATGAACAAGCCAGGGCGGTTCACGGGCGGGTCGGGGCTCACAGGCCGGTCGGGAGGAGCACGAACTCGGTCGCCAGGGAGAAGCGATCGCGCAGTTCGTCGGCCAGGAGCTTCACGCCGACGGTCTCGGTCATGTAGTGCCCCGCGTAGAGCGCGTTCACACCGAGCTCGAAGGGATCGTAGAAGTGGTCGTGCTTGGGCTCGCCGGTCAGGAAGGTATCCAGACCCGCCGCCGCTGCCTCGGTGACGATGCCAGCGGCGGAGCCCGAGACGATGCCCATGCGGCTCACCTCGATCGGTCCGCCCGCGTGCACCAGCACCGCCTCGCCCAGCGTGCGTTCGATGAGGTCGGCCAGGTCGCGTAGCGACATCGGCGTCGGGAACACGCCGGCGACACCCAGCGTCCGACCGCGCCAGCTGCCGAAGGGTGTGGGCTCGTCGAGTCCCAGCAGCCGAGCCAGGCCCCAGTTGTTGCCGACCTCGCGGTGCGCGTCGAGCGGCAGGTGGGCGGCGTAGAGACTGATGTCGCGCTCGAGCAGGTAGGCTAGCCGCTTGCGGTGTGGTCCGGCGACGGCCAGCGGCGTACCCCAGAAGAGGCCGTGGTGCGTGATCAGCATGTCGGCGCCGACCTCCGCGGCCTGCTCGAAGGTCGTGAGGCTGCAGTCGACCGCGACCGCGACCTTGTGCACCTCGGCCGAGCCCTCCACCTGGAGCCCGTTGAGCGAGGGATCGTCGGGGAAGGCCGCGAGGTCGAGGTAGTCGTCGAGCCAGGAGACGAGTTCGTCGCGCTGCATGGAGTCAGCGTACGTCAGGTGCGCGAGCGCGAGGGTGGGCTCGCGGTCCTGCGCCTCCGAGTGCAGGGGCACATCGTGCCTGCGCTTGACATGGCGCGCTCTGAGGAGGTATGTTTGCTCTTGCGCTCGCAACAGGCTCCTCGGAGCTGCGGGCCGAGATCCTTGACAACCGATGCGTGAACGAACCTGTCGATTCCACGATCTGGTCGACTCGGAACCCTGATCCGAGGCGCCGGTCGAACGGCTGGTCGAGCGATCGACCGACCGAACGGCCTGCGAATGGACTTGACAAGACGCCACGCAGCGGACTAAGATTGGAACTCGCGCCTGAGGGCGCGGCGATCCTTGACAACCGATGCGTGAACGAACCTGTCGATTCCAATAGCTCGAAACAACGGCTCGGTGGAGCCATAATCCACTCACTGTTTTGGAGAGTTTGATCCTGGCTCAGGATGAACGCTGGCAGTGTGCCTTAGACATGCAAGTCGAACGAAGCGCTTCGAACGGATCCCTTCGGGGTGAAGGACGTTGCGACTGAGTGGCGAACGGGTGAGTAACACGTGGGTGACCTACCCCCAAGTGCGG
>SLRS01000240.1 GCA_007130855.1 Trueperaceae bacterium
CCGGCCGCCGTCCTTCGCGGCGCGGCGCGCAGCCGCCCTGGCCCCACCCGGCGGACGCGCCCTCTTGGGCTGCCGCAGCCCGGCGGCCGGCTCGGGCTCGTCGCGCATCAGCGGACGGCGTGCCAGCAGCCACCAGGCGACGGCGACGAGCACCACGCTGGCGACTTGCGTGTAGGTCAACAGGCCGACCCCGCCGGAGGCGTCGACGTAGACCCGCCATGCCAGAGGGTTGTCGCGGAACGGTTCCTCGATCAGGCTGCGCAGCACCGAGTACCAGATCACCGCGTGCAGCAACACCGCGCCGTGCTTGCGCGCGCGCGCGAACGCCCAGGCGATGACGCCGATGAGCAGCACCCCCACCAGCGCGCCGTACAGCTGGGTCAGGTGCACCATGCAGGGCTCGCCGGCGGCGAAGGGAGCGGTGCAGGCGGGCGGCGCGTAGAGCCACAGCGGCTCGCCGAACACGATGCGGCCGAACTCGCCGAAGGTCGGCGTGCCGGGCTCGGGCCAGCGGAAGCCGATGGCCCAGTCGGTGAGGCGCCCCCCGGTGTCGGTGCCGTTCATCAGGTTCCCCAGCCGGCCACCGATGATGCCGAAGGCCATCACCGGCATGAGCACGTCGAGGTAGCGCCACGCGTCGTAGCCCTTGATCCTGGCGCGCCATGCCAGTACCGCCACGACGCCGCCCACGACGCCATGCATGCTGAGTCCACCCTGCCACACGGCGAAGACCGCGAGCGGGTTGCCGCCCGGGCCGAAGAAGGCGCCGGGGCTCGTGAGCACGTACACCAGGCGCGCGCCCAGCAGGCCCGCCACGACCATCCAGGGCGTCATGTCGAGCAGCCACTCGGGATCGAGCCCGCGGGCTCGCGCCACGCGCAGGCCCCAGACCAGGCCCAGCACCACACCCAAGGCGATGAGCACGCCGTACCAGCGAAGCTCGAGCGGTCCGATCGACAGGAAGATGGGATCCATGGCCCTCCAGCCGGGCGCTGAACGCCGGGCGCGCCGCGCAGCCTACCAGGAGCGGCGGGCTCAGCCGCCGAGCAAGCGCACGAACGCCATCACGGCGATCAGCAGCACGATCACGCCCTTGCCGACCACGCCGCCCAGCGTCCCGAGCAGCGCTCCCACGCCGGCCTTGATGGCCTCGCCGCCGGGCCGGCCAGTCGCCGCCTCGGCCAGGCTCGCGCCCGCCAGCGCCCCGAGCAGCAGGCCCCAGGGCGGCAGCACGATGATGCCCACCAGCGCGCCGACCACGCCGCCGATCACGCCCGGACGCCGCGCGCCGAAGTAGTGCGAGCCCAGCCAGGTGCCGAGCAGGTCGACGCCCTGGGCCAGCAGCGTCAGGACACCGACCCAGGCGATGAAGCCGACGTCGATGCGCGCGAAGCCGGTGATCCAGCCGGCCAGCACCACGCCGACGAGGGCCGCCGGCACGGCCGGCAGCGCCGGCAGCACCACGCCCACGGCGGCCACCAACAGGCTGATCAGCAGCACGACCCCGGCGATGATCTCGCTCAAGTCCGCCCTCGCACCACGGCGACCGCGGCCGGCAGCACCCCGAGCACGCTGTGCAGGGCCGCCTCGGCCAGCAGCGCCTCCGCCGGCAGGTTGACGATCAGCACGCGGCGCCGCACCCCGACCACGCCGCGCGTGAGCGCCATCTCGGGGTAACGCTCGCCGGCCACCGCGCGCATCCGCTCGGCCAGGCCCGGCAGCGAGCGGTCGATCACCTCGAGGGTCGCCTCGGGGGTGCGGTCGCGCAAGCCGATACCGATACCGCCGCAACTGAGTACCAGGTCGACGCCCTCGCCCTCGGTCAACAGCCGCAGCCGGCTGCGGATGAGGGCCTGTTCGTCGGCCACCGCCTGGTAGTCGACCTCCACGTACGGCCCGCGCGCCAGGAGCGCGCGCAAGCCCTGCAGGCTGCCGTCCTCGCGCGGGCCCTCGTCGGGGGGCGCCTCGACCGTGAGCCATGCCGTGCGTACCATCTGCGCATCGTAGCGCGACGCGCCTTGGCGTGCTGCGCCCCGTCCGGTACCGTAGGGCGTTCGCGGACGCGGCGCCCGCCGGGGCGCTCGCGCGGACGCCGCCGTCAGCGCACGCGGCGCTCCGAGCCCCTGGAGGTCATCGCCTTGAAGATCCACGAGTACCAAGCCAAGGAGTTGCTGGGGGCGCGCGCTGTCGACGTGCCCAGCGGGCGGCTCGCGACCACGGTGGCGGAGGCGGTGGCCGCCGTGCGGCCGCTGGTTCGAGACAGCGGCAATGCCGTGGTGGTGGTCAAGTCGCAGATCCACGCCGGCGGCCGCGGCAAGGGCCGCTTCCGCGAGCATCCCGATCTCGCCGGCGTCAACGTCGTCCTCGATGGCATCGAGGGTGGCATCGCCGCAGCCGAGGAGGCCGTCGGCGCGCTCGCCGGGCGGATGCTCGGCAGCACCCTGGTCACCGAGCAGACCGGTCCCGAAGGCAAGCAGGTCAACCGGCTCTACGTCGAGCAGGGGATCGACATCGAGCGCGAGCTCTACCTCTCGGTGGTGCTCGACAGGGCCAGCGGCCGCAACCTGGTGATGGCCTCCACCGAGGGCGGCACCGAGATCGAGGAGGTCGCGGCCGAGCGTCCCGAGGCGATCGTGCGCGAGACCATCGACCCGGCCGTGGGCCTGCTGCCGTTCCAGGCGCATGCGCTCACCTGGCGCCTGGGGCTGCGCGGCGACGCCGCCGCCACCGGTCGACGCTTCGTGGCGGCGCTCGCGGCGGCGGCCGTGGAGCTCGACACCGACATGGTCGAGATCAACCCGCTGGTGGTGACCAAGCAGGGCCGGGTGATGGCGCTCGACGCCAAGGTCTCGTTCGACAAGAACGCGCTCTTCCGGCATGCCGAGCTCAATGCGCTGCGCGACCTCAGCGAGGAGGAGTCTGCCGAGACCGAGGCCGCCGAGTTCGGGCTCTCGTTCATCAAGCTCGGCGGCACCATCGGCTGCCTGGTCAACGGCGCCGGCCTGGCGATGGCGACGATGGACACGATCAAGGAGGTCGGCGGCGAACCGGCCAACTTCCTCGACGTGGGCGGCGGCGCCACGGTCGAGAACGTGACCGCGGCGTTCGAGATCATCACCCGCGACCCCGCCGTCAAGGGCATCTTCGTCAACATCTTCGGCGGCATCATGAAGTGCGACACCATCGCCACGGGCGTGCTGCAGGCGGTTCACAACGTGGGCCTGCAGGTGCCGCTGGTGGTGCGGCTGGAGGGGACCAACGTGGAGCTCGGTCTGCGCATCATCGAGGAGGCCGGCTTCCCGGGCCTGGTGGTCGCACGCAGCATGAAAGAGGGCGCCGAGCGCATCGTGGAGTTGACCCGATGAGCGTGCTCGTCGACGCCTCCACCAAACTGCTGCTGCAGGGCTTGGGCGGCGCGGGCCGGTTCCACGTCGATCGCTCCATCGCCTACGGCACGCAGGTGGTGGCCGCCACGCATCCCAAGCGCGCCGGCGAGGTCGAGCTGTTCCAGGGCGAGATCGATCCCAGCGGCGTCCCCGGGCGCTCGGGCGGCTACCGGGTCGAGGTGCCGATCTTCGCCACCGTGCGTGACGCCGTGGCCGCCACCGGGGCCAGCGCCTCGGTGGTGTTCGTGCCGCCGCCCTTCGCCGCCGACGCGATCATGGAAGCCGCCGAGGCCGGGCTCGAGCTGGTGGTGGTGATCACCGAGGGCATCCCGATCCAGGACATGGTCAAGGTCAAGCGCTACTTGGAGGGCAAGCGCACCCGGCTGGTGGGGCCGAACTGCCCCGGCGTGATCACGCCGCACGCGTGCCGCATCGGGATCATGCCGGGCTACATCCACCGCGCCGGCCGCGTCGGTGTCGTGAGCCGCTCCGGCACGCTCACCTACGAGGCCGTGAAGCAGCTCAGCGACAACGGCCTGGGCCAGACGACCGCCGTCGGGATCGGCGGCGACCCGGTGAACGGCACCAGCTTCGTCGACGTCTTGCGGCTGTTCCAGGACGACCCGGCGACCGAGGCGATCCTGATGATCGGCGAGATCGGCGGCACGGCCGAGGAAGAGGCGGCCAGCTTCATCCGTGAGCACGTCGACAAGCCGGTGGCCGCCTTCATCGCCGGCACCACCGCCCCGCCCGGCAAGCGCATGGGGCACGCCGGCGCGATCATCTCGGGCGGCGCCGGCACCGCGGGCGAGAAGATCGAGGCCCTGCGTGGGGCCGGCGCGGTGGTGGCCGTCACCCCCTCCGACATGGGCGACGCCGTGCTCGACGCGATGCACCGCGCCGGCGTGCGCTGAGCACGCCCCGCGGGCGATGACGTCGGCGGCCGCGGAGGCGCCGGCCGGACGCGGCCGCTTCGCGCCGAGCCCGACCGGGGAGCTCCACCTGGGCAACGCCCGCACGGCGCTCTTGGCCTGGGCCCGCGCCCGCAGCCGCGGCCAGCCCTTCGTGCTGCGCGTCGAGGATCTCGACGGGCCCCGCACCGTGCCCAGCGCGCTCACCGGCAACCTCGACGAGCTGCGCTGGCTCGGTCTCGACTGGGACGAGGGGCCGGACGTCGGTGGCGCTGCCGGCCCCTACCGGCAATCGCAGCGCGAGGCCCACTACCACGCCGCCCTGCGGGTGCTCGAGGCGCGCGGCGAGCTGTTCGCCTGCTACCTGTCGCGCCGCGACCTGCGCGAGGTTGCCTCCGCCCCGCACGGGCCGGCGGGGCCGGTCTACGGCCCGGCCGAACGGGCGCGCAACGAGCGCCTCGCGAGCGAGCGCCGGGCGGCGGGCCGACCGGCCAGCCTGCGCTTCGCGCCGTCGCCGGGGCGCCTCGAGCTCGCCGACGCGCTGCACGGCCGCGTGGTGTTCG
>SLRS01000173.1 GCA_007130855.1 Trueperaceae bacterium
CTGCGATCGCTGCGATCCGCGCCCACCTACGGCGCGGCGACGTGGCCGATGATCTGGTGTTCGACGCCGTTCGCATGCGCCTCGTCGAGATCGGAGAAGCAGTCGGCTCGCTCCCGGAGGCGCTGCTCGACACGGAGCCCGCCATTCCCTGGCGCGAGGTCGTGGCCATGCGGCACAAGCTCGCCCACCACTATTACGACAGTGCCGTCGGCATCATCGCGGCGACGGTGCACGACGACCTGCCCGAGCTCGAGCGGGCCGTGGGGCGCCTGCGGTCGCGGCTCGACGAGCCGTCGTGAGTTCCTGCGCACCGTTGGTTTGGTCCGCAGGCATGCAGACTGGCGCGCTGGGTCGATGACGCATCGCGTCGTCATCCCCTCGCCGCTGACCGGTCCCGCCTCCAGATCCGCGAACGCTTTGCGAACGCTTCGCCTCGTAGCGTGGAAGCGCCCCGGCGCCGCGGCGTCGCGCGGCCAGCATGCGTCGACGGAGGCTCTGCCGGGCGGCGCGCGCGGAGGTGATGGGCGGATGCAACCGACGTTCGTGAGGCCCTTCTGGAGCATCGTGGTGGTGATGCTCGCGGTCGCCCTCGGCGGGTGTGCCACCCTGTTCAGCCGACCCTTGCAGCAGGTTCCCGTAGCCTCGGCGCCGCCAGGCGCCGAGGTGTTCGTTGACGGCACGCTCGCGGGCAGGACGCCCCTGACGCTCGAACTCGAGCGACACAGCGAGCATGAGGTGCTCGTGCGCCTCGGCGACAGGGAGCTGACGGTGACCCTTCGCTCGGGCCTCGATACGGCCTTCGTCGCGCTCGACGTCGCCCCGGGCCTGATCATGGCGGGAGTGTCGGCGCTGGTCCTCTTCAACTCCCCAGATCGGACATTCGAACCCTCCGGCCCGATGTACCTACCCGACATCAACCCGCTGATCCGTAGCGCGGCCGGGATCGGCATCGCGATCGGACTCGGTTCGGCCGCCGTCAAAGCCGGCGTGGATGCCAGTTCGGGACGCTGGTACCGCCTGAGGCCTGGCGAGGTGTTGGTCGTGTTCGATTGACCATCGCGGCAGCGCCCGTCGGCGCACCAACACGCCCGGGCTGGGGCCCGTCGACACCGGGCGCCGTGGCGCGCCGCGAGCGGTCGGCGCAGGAGGCGTACGGAGCGGGCTTCGCTCAGCCGTTGGTCGCCACGAAGCGCCGCCTGACGGCTGGCAGCACCGCCAGCACGACGATCGCGACGGCGTTGGCCGCCGTGACGTACTGGATGGGCCAGGCGAAGCCGATCATCGCGGCCTGGAGGGCGAGCCACGCGCCGAGCACGAGGCCGAGCGCCAGCGTGCCGGTCCACGCAGGATGGTGACGGCTCGCGCGCTCGATGCCTTCCGCCCAGCGCCAGCTAGGTCGCGCCACGAGCGCGTACGCCAGGAAGATCGGCAGGAGACCCATCACCGTCAAGAGGAACAGGCCGGGCAGCACGAAGCTGGAGACGGGTAGCTGTGGCAGGACGACGTCCATCCCCAGGGAGCCGCCGCCGGGATCGAGCAGCATCGACACGCCCCCGAACAGCCCGCCGAAGGCTAAGAAGAGCAGAGCGACGACCAGCGCGATGAGCGCACCCCGACCCATGAAAAACCGTCCTCTCGAGCGAACCCGCGCCGGCGCGTGGCGCTCGCTGGCCCAGGATAGCGCCAGGGCCGTGCGCGCGACCCGTGCTCCGGTCGTCGACGTGCGTGGCGAGCCCCAAGAGCTGCCGGAGGCCCCTCGGTGGCCACCACGGCGGCCGCCACGGTCCCTTGTAGCACTCTGTGCTACCGTGTGCTACCATCGGCGCATGGAGCGCATGAAGCGCATTACGCAACGCGAGCTGCGCAACGCCAGCGCCGCGATCATGGACGCCGTCGAGGCAGGCCACGCCTTCTGCATCACGCGGCGTGGCGCGGCCGTGGCCGAGCTCCGCCCAATTGGACACGATGCCTTCGTGAGCAGCCGCGACGCCAAGGCTGCCCTCGGCCGGCTGCGAGGCGGAGACTTCGGGCCCCTTCGTGCGGATGCGGACGCCGTTTTCGGAGTCGACCGGGTCGATGACTGAGCGTCGGCCGCGGGGCATACTCGACACCTCCGTCGTCATCGACTTCGCCGTGATCGATGAGGCTGCGCTCCCGCTGGAAGCCGCGATTACGGTCGTGACGCTGGCTGAGCTCTCGCAGGGGCCACACCTCGCCAGGGACGCCGAGACCCGAGCCAGCCGCGTCGAGCGCCTCCAGGTGGTGGAGTCGGTGTACCGCTCTCCACTACCGTTCGATGCGCAGGCCGCGAGGCGCTACGGGGCGCTCGTGGGTCTCGTCGTGGCCGCCGGCCGGCAGGTACGTCCCCGCCGAGTCGACCTCATGATCGCCGCGATCGCGTCGTCGCACGGCCTTCCGCTCTACACACGCAACCCGCAGGATCTCGAGGGGCTCGAAGGGTTGCTCGACGTCGTGGCGGTGTGACCGAGAGGGTCGCAAGCGACCCGAGCCTTCACCCTCACAGTGACGTTGTGCGGCAACGCGGCTCCCTCGCCGCGTGCGTCCGGCACGGCGTTGTGCCTGGCGCAACGACCGCTCGCATCATTTCGGACGACACTCATGTGAGGAGCGGATCCTATGAACACCATTGGTCACAGAGTCTGGGCGATCCCCGAAGGCTACATCCCGGGGTCGAGCACCGGACCCGAAGCGATGACGAGCCACGAGACCCTCAGCTTCCTGAACACGTCCGACGAAGACGCGCAGGTCGACATCATGGTGTACTTCTCGGACCGGGAGCCGGTAGGTCCCTACCGGGTGAAGGTGCCCGCGAGGCGCACGCTGCACCTGTGGGT
Source organism: Trueperaceae bacterium (assembly GCA_007130855.1). GTDB lineage: Bacteria > Deinococcota > Deinococci > Deinococcales > Trueperaceae > CSSed10-48. The sequence goes on from SLRS01000173.1 coordinate 2,856, forward strand.
GAACGACCTGGACGATCCCGAGCCGATCCCGCGCGACACGGACTTCGCCACGGTGATGCGCTCGAGCGTGCCGATCGTGGTGCAGCACACGCGGCTCGACTCGCGCCAGGCGGAGAACGCGCTGCTCACCACCATGGCCTTCCCGGTGCCGGGCGAGGCCCTCTAGCATGGCGACGATCGGCTACCACGCCTCGCACGAGCAGTACCGGCCGAGCTCCCTGCTCTCCAATGTCCAGGCGGCCGAGGCGGCTGGTTTCGGATGCGCGATGTGCTCGGATCACTTCGCACCGTGGAGCGATGCTCAGGGCCAGAGCGGCTTCGCCTGGTCGTGGCTGGGTGCGGCCCTGCAGGCGACGGGGCTCCCCTTGGGGGTCGTGAACGCTCCGGGGCAGCGCTACCATCCGGCGATCGTCGCCCAGGCGGCGGCGACGCTGGGCGAGATGTACCCCGATCGCTTCTGGCTCGCCGTCGGGAGCGGTCAGAACCTGAACGAGCACATCACCGGCGAGCGCTGGCCGACCAAGGACGAGCGCAACGAGCGGCTCCTCGAGGCGGCCGAGGTGATGCGCGCCCTGTGGAAGGGCCAGGAAGTCACGCACTACGGGCACTTCGTCGTCGAGCAGGCCAAGCTCTACACACGCCCGCTCACGCCGCCGAAGCTCTTCGGCGCGGCCATCACGCCCGAGACCGCCGAGTGGGTCGGCTCATGGGCGGATGGACTAATCACCATCGGCAAGCCGATCGAGGAGCTCCAAGAAGTCGTGGATGCGTATCGAAGCGGCGGTGGCGAGGGCAAGCCCATGCTGCTGCAAGTGCAGCTCTCGTACGCTCCCTCCGGCGAGGAGGCGACGGAGGCTGCATTCGAGCAGTGGCGCACCAACATCTTCGAGAGCCCCGTCTTGGCCGACCTGAGGACGCCCGCGGCGTTCGACGCCGCAGCGTCGTTCGTGCGGCCCGAGGACATGCAGGGTCCCGTGCGCATCTCGGCGGACACGGAGCAGCACGTCGACTGGCTCTTGCAGGAACTCGAGCTCGGCTTCAGCGAGATCTACCTGCACAACGTGCACCGCAGCCAGGAGGCCTTCATCCGCGACTTCGGCGAGCACGTGTTACCGCGAGTCCGCGGCTCATGAACGCGTACAAGCCGATCGAGGACTACGGCGTCATCGGCAACCTGCGCACGGTGGCACTGGTTGGGCTCGACGGCGCCATCGACTGGTGCTGTCTGCCGAACCTAGACGCCCCGAGCGTCTTCGCCGCGCTGCTCGACGACGGGCGCGGCGGGCGCTTTCGCATCGCTCCCGAACAGGTGCTGCGGCGTGAGCAGCGCTACCTCGAGGGGACCAACGTGCTCGAGACGATGCTCGAGGGCGAGCACGGGCGCCTGGTGATCACCGACTTCATGCCGCTCTCGGGTTCCATCGAGGGCTGCGGCGGCTCCCGCACCGAGCCCGCGGTCTACCGGATGCTGCGTGCCGAAGGGGGGCCGGTCGACGTCGCGCTCGAATGGATGCCGCGCTTCGACTACGCACAGGCGCCCACCAAGGTCATGCGTACCGAGAGCGGCTTCCTCGCCTGGGGCGGCAGCGAGTCGCTGGTGCTCGCGGGCGTCCCGGAGGGGCTCGACGTCACCGAGGATCATCTCGGCAGCGTCGTAAGGGGAGGCTTCGAGCTGCGCCCGGGTGAGCGACGCGCGATCGTGACCCGCTGGGGCGCGGAGGATCTTGGCGTGACGATCGACGCCGCGCAGGCCTCGCTCGAGGAGACCGTGGCGACCTGGCGCGGGTGGCTCGGCAAGGACGGAACGACCGGCGACCGCAGCTGGGCCGGGGAGCACCGTGACGCGATCGTCCGCTCCGAGCTCGCGCTCAAGCTGCTCACCAATGCCGACACCGGCGCCATCGCGGCGGCGGCCACCACCTCGCTGCCGGAAGAGATCGGCGGGGTGCGGAACTGGGACTACCGCTACGTGTGGATTCGCGATGCGGCGCTGACCGC
>SLRS01000082.1 GCA_007130855.1 Trueperaceae bacterium
CCGACGCCAGGCTCGCCGGCACGCTCGGGAACCTGGGCACCGTCGCCCGCGACGCCGGCGACCTCGCAGCCGCGCACGCGCACTTCGACGAGGCGCTGGCGCTCGCCGAGCGGCTCGGCCACGTGTGGGAGGTAGCCAACGTTCGCAACAACAAGGCGATCGCCTTCGTGTACGGCGGCGACCTCGAGGCGGCGCGCGGCGAGTTCGAGCGCACGCTCGCGGCGCAGCGCTCGATCGGCGACCGGCCCGGCATCTCACGCTCGCTCACCAATCTCGGGAACGTGCACCTCGACACGGGGGACGCGGTGCGTGGTCGCGAGCTCTACCGCGAGGCCCTCGACCTGCAGCAAAGCCTCGGTGACCGCGAGGGCGAAGCGCACCTCGAGGTGAACCTCGGCATCGTCGCGCAATACTCGGGTGCCTTCGACGAGGCCGCGCAACGCTACGGACGCGCGTTGCGGATCCGGCATGAGCTCGGCACGCGAGCGCTCGTGGCCCAGAGCGTGAGCTGCTTCCTCGACCTGGCCGTGGCGCAGGGTGACCTTGCGCGAGCGCTGGTGTTGGCGGGTGCGGTGCGATCGCTCTGTGACGCGGTCGGCGTGCCGCTGACCCCACCACAACAGGGGACCTACGACGCGGCGCTCGCAACCGCCCGGGCGTCCATGCCCGCCGCGGCGGCGGCCGATCTCGAGCGGCGGGGTGCGAACCTCGGTGAGCGCGAGGCGGTGGCGTTCGCGCTCGGCGAGCGCGCCGCAGCCTGAGCCCCATGCGCCGAGATGGCTCTCACGGAGCCGGCTCTCAGTGAGAGCGCTGTCAGAGGGATCCGGACTGAACGGCCGCGGCAACGCAAGCGCCCTGCGTCAGCGCAGAGCCGCGGCGCTGCCTCGCCGGCAGCGCGCGCAAAGGCGATCAGGACGCCCGTGACCACACCGACTCTGGCCGCTGGCAGCACCGCGTTGAGCACGGCGCGCCAGTGCGGCAGACCAAGCGCCAGGCCGGCCTCGCGGATCGACCACGGGATGATGCGGTGCGATGAGCGCCGTTCCATTGGTGGTCCTCCTCGAGAGACCCACCGGACGTCGATCGGGTGCGCTCCCGCGTCACCCGATCCGGATGGCTCGCCGAAGGCTACGGACCGCTCGTCATCACCACGTCACGACTGGTGGCACGGCGATGCCTGTCGGTGACCGGCGCCTGAAGTCCCTCCGCGCCCTGCGGGCGAGTGGTAGACTCACGTCCAGCACGGTCTTCTGCCACGTCTCGTCGTGAGAGGAGCGCAATGGGGCTCATCGCCTTCATGGAAGCGGTACCGGCTACGGTCTGGGGTTTCCTCGTCGGCTCCTTCATCACGGTCATCGGCGTAGCCCTCACGAACGCCTCGAACACCAAGCGGCTGCGCTTGCAGCACGCGCACGAACGTGAACTCGACGCGCGCGCACGCGACCTCTCGATGCGTCGCGACGTCTACCTCAACGCCTTCGAGGCGATGGCGACGGGCATGACGACCGTCGGGAGTTTCGGCGAGCTCGATATCCCGTTCCAGGACCTGATGCGGCAGTACATGGGCAAGGCGGGCGCCATGGGCAAGATCACGATCGTGGGCCGCGAGGAGACGATCCGCGCGGTCGCGGACTTCGAGCAGGCGCTCACCGGGGCCTTCATGCGCCTCTCCGGTCAGCGCAACGGCGTCGACCAGCTCTACCGCCGCACGCGTGAGCTCGAAGCGAAGCTCGAGGCCTCGGTGCACGAGCAGGAGCGCCTCGCGACGCTGCTCGAGCGCGCCGACGGCGGCGACCAGGTGGCGCTGGAGCGGAGCCTGGAGTACGAACGACGCCGCACGAGGCAACTTCGCACCGAGCAGCAGGACGTCGAGGCAGCCTTCAACCCGGCCATGATGGGGCTGATCCGCAACTCGATGCAGGAGGTCGCCGAGCTCGACACCATGATCGTGCCCGTCGTGCGCTGCGTGCGCAACGAGCTCGGCCTCGCCTTCGACGACGCCTTCTACCTGCAGCTGATCCGCGCGGGTCACGAGGAGCGCGCCAAGTCGTTCGAGGGGTTCCTGCAGGCGTCGCTCGGGACACCGGACGTCGAACAGTCCGACGAGGGGTAGGCCGTCGCAGGCCGGCACGCGCTCCGGCGAACGCCGGTCGGCACCGAAAGCGGCTCCCGCTCCGACGGTGCCGATCGTGCATACTGAGGCTGCACGAACAGACGGCGCTGCCGGACCGAAGGAGGCGGGTATGCATCTCATCGTCGGCTCCACTGGCAGACTGGGCGGTCGCATCGCCACACTCCTCCTCGAGCGCGGGGCACCGGTGCGCGCTCTGGTCCGCGCCCATTCGCCCGAACGCGCACGCGTCGTCCACACCGACCCCGAACGCCTCCGGGAGCTCGGCGCCGACATCGCCGAGGGCGACCTGACCAGGCCCGAGAGCCTGGTGATGGCCCTCGAAGGCATCACGCACGTGGTGAGCACCGCTACGAGCACCAAGCGCGGTGAGGCCGAGTCGATGGAGGCGGTCGACGTCGAGGGCACCTCGACCTTGGCGCGGCTCGCGGCGGCAGCCGGCGTTCACCAGTTCGTCTACGTCTCGGCCTACCGGGCGGATGCGAGCAGCGATCAGCCGATCATGCGCGAGAAGGGCTTGGCGGAGCGAGGCATCGCCGCCAGCGGCGTCGCGGCGACCATCGTGCGCCCATCGGCGTTCATGCAGGACTGGATCGGCTTCACCCTGGGAGCGCAGGTCCAGGCCACCGCTGCCAGCGGCACACCGCGCGTGCAGCTGATCGGCGACGGCGACCTCCCCATCGGTTTCAGCGACGAGGGCGATGTCGCCCGGCTGGTGCTGGCAGTGCTCGAGCGTGAGGACACGATCGGCGAGGCGATCCCGCTGACCGCCGAGACGGCCACCTACCGCGAGGTGGTGCAGCGAATGAGCCAACGCATGGGCACGGAGATCGAAGTGGAGACGCTCCCGGTGGGCAGCCAGATCACCACCGTGCCGGAGGAACTGGCCGGCATGCTCACCTTCATGCTCACCATCAGTGCCGGGTGGCGCCCGAACACGGACACGACGCCGCAGGTGGCGGAGCGCTTCGGCCTCGAGTTCACGTCGATCGACACCTTCCTGAAGGGGGAGTCGCGGGGTTGACTCCCCCTGCTCGGGCGCTGCACTGCATCGGGCCATCGCGCCCGGTACCGTGCGACATGCCCGACCCAGCGATCGATCCCCTCCGAGCCGCCGCCACCGTCCTCGACGAGCCCGCCGCGGCGGCCGTCGCCGCTCTGGTGCCGCACAGCCGAGCGACGCTCGCCACCGTCCTGACGCACGCGAGCGTGAGGCGCTTCGAAGCCGCGCCTCTCCCCGACGACGCCATCACTGCGCTCCAGGCCGCGCTCGTGCGCGGTCCAACCTCGTCGGCGCTGCACAGCTACACGCATGTGCTGGTACGCGACACCGAGCGCAAGCGCGCCATCGCGCACCTCGCAGGCGACCAGCCCTGGATCGACCAGGCGCCGCTGCTCATCGTCGGCTGCGCCGACCTGCGGCGCGCGCGCGAGGTCACGCACGCCCAGGGCTACCGCTACCATGCCCACGACCTGCGCATGCTGATCAGTGCTACCGCCGACCTGACCGTCGGCTTGCAGAACGCATCCTTGGTGGCGCAATCACTCGGGTTCGGCACGGTCTTGCTCGGTGGCGTGCTCGATGGCTCGCTGGAGATCGCCGAACTGCTCGAGCTGCCGCAGCGGGTGGTGCCGCTGGTCGGACTCTCGGTCGGCCGACCGCTGGGCGACCGCCTCCCGGCACCGCGCCCGCGCCTGCCGCTGCGACTGCTGGTCCAGCACGAGCGTTGGTCGCTCGACGAGACGTCCGAACGCGATCTGCTGGCGGCGGCCGACGCCGACACGCGCGCCCGCGGCGACTTCGAGGGGCGCCGAATCCCGTGGGCGGCGATGGGTCTGGGCGGCGACGATCCCGTCGCGCACGGTGACTACGGTTGGCTCGAGCACACGGCCCGTAAGCAGGGCCGCGCGACCTGGCTGCCGCAAGGCGCCAAGGTCGACGTCGACCTGCCGGCCCAGGGGTTGCGGGTCAGCAGCACCGGCGGCGCCGACGAAGCGGTAGGCTGATCACCTGGGTGCGGACCCGGCGCCCCCTCTCAGGGGAGCATCGCCTGCACCGCCTCGGCCACCGCCCGGCCCAACGCCGCGTGACCCTCGGCTGCCCAATGGATGCCGTCGACGTCGCTGCTGATCACGTGCTGGCCGGCGTCCAGGAACGGCACGCCGCGCACCCGCGCGACGCGGGCGTACTGGCTGGCGAAGCGCAGCGAGCGCTCACGGGCCTCGTGCCAGGCCTCCTCGAAGCCCTCGTACGCCGCCAGGTCGCGCCTGGCCCAGCCACTGAGGTCGCCGATCGGCGGTGGCGCCACCAGCAGCACCGCTGGCGGCGCCTCGGCCGGGCCGGCGTCACTCGCCAGCACGCGGTCCACGAGCACGCCCGCTCCTTCGGCGATCTCGTACGCGCTGGCGCCGAGGCGCGTCTTGAGGTCGTTGGTGCCGAGCGCGATCACGACCACGTCGACGGGCGCGGCGCTGGACAAGACCGGCCCCAGGTGACGCACACCGGCGAGATCATCGAGCGGATCCTCGAATACCGTGGTGCGGCCGTTCAGACCGGCCTCGACCACGTGCCAAGCGTCTCCCAGCACGGCGTCCGTGACGCCCGGCCAACGCACGTGGCGGGGGTAACGGGTCATGCTGCCGGGCTCGAATCCCCAGGTGTTGGAGTCGCCGAAGCAGAGCAGGGTGCGGGGTTCGTCCATGCGACAGCCTACGC
>SLRS01000065.1 GCA_007130855.1 Trueperaceae bacterium
CGACGACACCGGCGCCGACCTCGTCTTCTCCAACCACCAGCGCGGGCCCGTCGACCAGGCCGCCTTCGAGGTGCCGTAGACGGCGCCGGCCGCACGTCCCGCCGGTGCGGCGCCGGGGCCTTTGACCGGGCCCGTCCCCGGTACTGTTGAGCGAGCACGGTCGCCGCCGGCGTTCGACAGCACGCGGCGGCCGAGCACTCCCATGTGATCGAGGTGGAGCGTGAACGTAGTGAGTCAAGGGTTGGGGCGCTCATGAGCGAATCCTTTGCGCCGTCGGCGTTCATCTTCGACATGGACGGGGTCTTGATCGACAGCGAGCGTCCCACCCTCGGGCTGTTGCAGCGCCTGCTGAGCGAGGCCGGCGTGGAGCGCGACCGGGCATCACTCCGGGTGGTATGTGGTCGCCCGGCCGGCTTCCTCGCTGGCTACCTGGCCCCGATCTTCGATCACGACGCGAGAGCGCTCGAGGCGTTCTTGGAGCGCTACGCCCAGGGCAAGCTCGAGCACCTCGCGAGCGGCGCCATCCACGTGTTCCCCCACACCCACGACGTCTTGACGGTCCTACACGAGCGAGGTTTCGGGATCGCGTTGGCGACCTCCACGGCCCGCGAGCTCGCTTTGCGAAGGCTCGGCCAGCACGACCTCGAGCGGCACTTCGATCGCATCGTCACGGGTGACGAGGTGGTCGAGGGCAAGCCCGCGCCGGACATCTTCCTGCGTGCCGCCGAAGCGCTCGGCGTCGAGCCCTCGGCCTGCGTGGTGGTCGAGGACTCGGTCGTCGGCGTGGAGGCAGGCCGCAGCGCCGGGATGACCGTCTTCGCGATCGCCAAGACCTACCCGGCCGAGGAGCTCGCCGGCGCCCACCGTGTGTTCGAGAGCATGAGCGCGCTGCATGCCTGCATCGAAGGGGAGCTGACGCTGGTGAGGTCACCGTGAGCACTCCAGGTTCGAGATGCAGCACGCTTCCGAGCGTGAACCCGCGGGTCACAGCCGACCGCTGCATTGGCCGCAGATGAACGTCACCCCCTCCTACCTGGTGGTGGACGCCGGCACCAGCCGCACCCGGGTGCGCTTGTGGCACGCTGGCAGCGTCGTCGACGAGCTCGAGGCGCGGGTGGGCGCCAAGGACGTGGCGTTGGCTGGGTCTTCGCAGCCGATCGCCGAGGGGCTGCGCGCCCTGATCACGATGATGCGTGAGCGGCACGATCACGATGCGATGGCGGTGGTGTGCTCCGGCATGATCACCTCGAACGTCGGTCTGGTGGAGGTGCCGCACGCGACCGCCCCCATCGCCCTGGGCGAACTCGCCCGACGCCTGGTCCGGCACGACGTGGCGAGCGTCACCGATCTCCCCATGTACTTCGTCCCCGGGATCAAGACCGTGGCCACCGGGGAGGGTTGGGAGACGCTCGCCAACTTCGACGTCATGCGCGGTGAGGAGGTGGAGGTCGTCGGGCTGCTGCAGACGCTCGACCTCGAACCTCCGCTCGCGTTCTTCCACTGCGGCTCGCATCACAAGCTGATCGAGGTCGGCGCAGCCGACACCGCTTCGGCGAACGGTGATGCCAACGGGGTCGATGGTGCCGTCGTCCTGCGCTCGTCGACCGCGATCACGGGCGAGTTGCTGGCCGCGATCCGGGAGCGCACGATCTTGGCCAGCAGTCTGACCGACCTGGACGGTATCGAGCTCGACCCCGAGGCGGTTGCCGCGGGGGCGCGGCATGCCCGCGCGGCGGGGTTCGCCCGCGCCGCCTTCCTGGTGCGGGTGGGGGAGACGATCGCGGGCAAGGATCGTATGGGCGTCACCAGCTTCCTGCTGGGGGCGCTGGCCGACCTCGATCTGCAGCTCATCGAACACGAGCTGGCCGCTGATCGTGAAGTGGTGGTGTACGGCGGTGGACTGTTCCCCGCCATCGTGCGCGACATGCTGACTCGCGCCGGCGACCGCCGTGTCAGGCTCGTGGACCCGCGTGTCAGCGACGCTGCCGCCACCATCGGCACCGTGCGCTCGTTGGAGACGTTCCTGGGTTCGCGGGCTGGTGCGCCGGCGTGACCGACGTCGTCGCCCACCTGCGTACGCATCCTGTGCTCGCCATCATGCGGGGCGTCCCCGCCGAACACGTCACGGCGCTGGGCCGCGCATTGCTCACCGGCGGTGTGCGCAGCCTCGAGGTCGCTTTCACGGACGGGGACGCAAGCGACAAGATCGCCACGCTCGTCGCGGAGTTCGCTGACGGCACCGGCGACGCCGATGTCGCAGTCGGCGCCGGCACCGTCACCACGCGGGAGCGGGCTGAAGCGGCACACGCGGCTGGAGCCACATTCCTGGTCACCCCCCACGTGGCAGCCAGTGTGAACGCGTTCGCGCGTGAGCACGCCCTGCCGGTGCTGTGCGGGGCGACCACGGCCGGCGAGATCGCGCAGGCGCTCGAGCAGGGAGCCGCCTTCATCAAGCTGTTCCCCGCGGGACCGCTCGGCCCCGGCTACCTGCGTGCGCTGCTGGGCCCCTACCCCGACCTGGAGGCGTTCGCCGTCGGCGGCATCGGTGCGACCAACGCCCGCGCCTTCCTCGAGGCTGGCGCGATCGGCCTCGGCGTGGGTGGGGCCCTGACCTCGCTCGACTGGGCAGCGCCCGACCTGGACGCAGTCACCGCGCTGGCGCGCGAGCTCGTCGAGTTGGTTGCGATCACGAGAAAGGCCCGAGGGTGAAGATCACCACGCTCGACCTGTTCAAGGTGCCGCCCCGCTGGGTGTTCCTCAAGGTCACCACCGACGACGGTGTGGTCGGGTGGGGGGAGCCGATCGTCGAGGGGCGCGCCGATACGGTGATCGCCGCGGTCAAGGAGTTGGCGAGTTACCTGATCGGCAGCGATCCGCGGCGGATCGAGGACCTCTTCCAGGTGCTGTACCGCGGCGGCTTCTACCGTGGTGGGCCGGTGCTGACCAGCGCCATCTCGGGCATCGAGCAGGCCTTGTGGGACATCAAGGCGCGTGCCCTCGGTGTGCCGGTCCATGACCTCCTGGGCGGGCGTGCCCGTGATCGCGTGCGGGTGTACAACTGGATCGGCGGTGATCGCCCCGATGACGTGGCGGCCGGCGTGCGCCAGCAGCTTGCCGACGGCTATACCGCAGCCAAGATGAACGCCACCGAAGAACTGCACTACGTCGACGATCACCGCAAGATCGACGCCGCGGTGGCCCGCATGGCGGCCGCACGCGAGGCCGGCGGCGATGGTTTCGATATCGCCGTCGACTTCCATGGCCGTGTCCACAAGGCGATGGCGAAGCGCTTGGTGCAGGAGCTCGAGCCGTTCCGACCGTTCTTCATCGAGGAGCCCGTGCCGCCCGAGAACCTGGAGGCGTTGCGCGAGGTGGCGCGGCACACGACCGTGCCGATCGCCGTCGGCGAGCGCCTGTTCACGCGCTGGGGTTTCAAGGACGTGATCGCGCAGGGGGTGGTCGACATCATCCAACCCGACCTGTCGCATGCCGGTGGCATCTGGGAGGCCCGCAAGATCGCTGCCATGGCCGAGGCGTACGACATCGCCGTGGCGCCGCACTGCCCGCTCGGCCCGATCGCCTTCGCGGCCTCGCTGCAACTCGACGCCTGCACGCCCAACGTGGTCATCCAAGAGCAGAGCATCGGCATCCACTACAACGTCGGCAACGAACTGCTCGACTACGTGCGCGACCACAGCGTGTTCACGTACCGCGACGGATACCTGGAGGTACCGCGCGGCCCTGGTCTCGGGGTGGAGATCGACGAGGCGTTGGTGCGGGAACGCGCACGGGCAGGGCACGACTGGAAGAACCCCGTCTGGCGTAACGCCGACGGGACCGTCGCTGAGTGGTGAGGTCGAGCGTCTAGCTACGCGGCTGCGCCACCCGCTCGCCAGACCAGTATGCCGTGGCTGCGAGTGCGGCCCCGAACACGGTCGGCTCGAAGAACGTGAGATCCCAGGTGTTGAGGAGCGCCAACGCCACGAGCATCGGCGCAAGCCGTGCCCAGCCGGTCGGGCCGAGGGTCGAGAGCACTCCCGTGAGGATGACGAGGAAGCCGAGGAGTCCGACGAGGCCATGCACCACCAAGACGTGGACCAGCAGGTTGTGGGCGTACGTCACCGGTCGCCGGAGGACCGATCCCGTTCGCTCACGGAAGGCCTCGTCCGAGGCCTCGAGTCCCAGCCCGAACCAAGGCTGTTCGCGTGCGATCGCCAGGCCGGCCCGCCAGATCGCCACGCGGTCGCTGGGCAGGACCGTCACCCGCCGGAGGTCGTAGCGGTTGACCATGGTCTGCGGCAACCATGCCGGTCGAGCATCGAGGAAGGGCGTCGCTTCGCTGCCCCGCTCGTACTGGGCGCCGAAGACGTACACGTCGACGCTGCCACCGCGGTCCACGGTCCGGAGATGGAGTTGACGCTGGCGGTAGTCGTCGCCGTAACCGACCGGCGTGACGCAGCGCCGCCATTGCTCGTCTACCTCGCAGGTCACGCGAGCGAGGTGGGAGCTGAGGACGAGCCGCTGAGGTTCGTCTGCCCGCAGGTAGATCGAGGCCACGTACGGAACCCCCTCCTCTGAGCGGCCGATGCTCTGATGGGCGATGTGCGTGCCCTGGGGCTTGGCCTGCGCGACGAGGCGCTGGGCCGTCGTCCCGGGCAGCGGCCCTGGCGTACCGGCATCGCTCACGCTGACGTGTTGGGCGAGATCGTGACGCCATGCCGGGTCGTTCAGGTCGCTCGGTGCCGCCAGGAGGTTCGGCGTGAGCTCCACCACGGCGCGTTGCCAGGCGACAGCCGCGGCCGCCAGGACGACCAGCGCGAGGAGCG
>SLRS01000222.1 GCA_007130855.1 Trueperaceae bacterium
GCCGCGCCCGGTCGGCCCGACGCTCGCCTATGGGGAGCGGCCCCGGCTGCCAGGGCTCCACGTGATGGCCACCCCGAACGAGCACTGGATCGAGACGCTCACCGGTCTCGGTGCCACCGGCGTCGAACTCATCGTGAGCGTCATCACCGGCCCGCCGCAGTCGGTGCACCCGCTCGTGCCGGTCCTCCAGGTCGGCGTCGCCGCAGTCGGTATGGGCGCCGCGCGCTCCGACCTCGACCTCCTCCCGCTCGGCGACCCCCGCGCCTGGGCGGAGCGGCTCCTCGAGCGCGTGCTCGCCACCGCGGCCATCGGCACCACGCCCGCGCTCGTCGAGCTCGACAACACCGACTTCCAGGTCTCGCGGGGTTCGCTCGGCATCTCGCTCTAGGAGCCATCCCGACCCCACCTCATCACACCACCGGGCCTTTGGTACGCCGCTTCGGGCCGGCTCGCAGGTACGTCCGACCGGCCGGGTATGCTCCTGCCAGGCGCCGGCGTGCGCCGCCTTGCGTGACGGCGGTCTAGCGCGTGTCCGACGCGCTCCCGCGGAGGTGACGATGGGCAAGCAGCACGCTCTTGTCGATGACCCCGAAGAGGCGCTGCGGCTCTTCGAAGCCGAGGCGGCGTACGCGCAGAGCATCTTCCTCGAGCAGTTCGGCGACCGCGCTGGCTCCATCGAGGCCGCCGAGCTGGCGCTCGAGTGGAAACCGGACTACCCGCCGGCGGTACTCACCATGGGATCGATCGAGTACCAACGCGGCAACGAGGCGCTCGGGGCGCAGCTGCTCCAGTCGCTGACCACCCTGCCGGACGACGACGGCGACCTCTGGGAGGTGATCGATAGCGCCGGCGACTTCCTCATCCAGGAGTGGCGCTACCGCGAGGGGCTCGAGCTCTACGCGTCCGCCTGCCGGAGGTTCCCGGATACGGTGCCGCTCCTCCAGGGACTGGCCTGCTGCGCCGGGCACCAGGGAGCGTTCGACCAGTCGGTCGCGGCCGCTCGCAGGGCCGTCGAACTCGAGCCCGATCGCGCGGACCTCGCCAGCGATCTCGGCTGGTCGCTCGTGCAGGCCGATCGCCTCGAAGAGGCCGAAGAGACGCTTCGCAGGGCCGTCATGCTCGATCCAGACGATGCCTTGGCGCAGGAGAACCTGCGGTTCTGCCGCGCGACGCGAGAGCAGGCCGCGCACGCGCGCGCCGTCGACCTTCGAGTCGAGGGTGAACCGACGGGGTGAGCGCCCGCGCCCGCCCACCGGATGCGCGCGGCGGCGCGACCGCACGGAGCCGCTCGCACAGGCACCTCCTGACGTCAGCGCGGACCACCGTGACCGGCACGTGAAGGGCCGCCCCGTCCGCCGGTGCGACCGCGGACGAGGAGGTGCCCGAGCAGACCCGCGGGGCCCAGCATCAGCGTGAGGAAGAGCAGCGGTGAGGCGACCCAGAGCGTCATCCCGCGCTCGCGGGCATCGAGATAGATCCAGCGCCCCACGAACAGATCGAAGGCCAGGAAGTGCAGCCAGGCGATCGTGGCGCCCTCCGGCGTACCCAGCAGCGGGGCGATCGCCTCCAGCGACGGGCTCGACACCGCGCCGAGCACCCCCGGTAAGCCCGGAACGACGAGCGCCAGGTAGAGCGCGGCCGCGGGCGCCGCGATCCACGGCGAGGCGATCACCCTGCGCGTGACGCGCCAGCGGGGCAACGCGATCATCAGCAGCCAGAAGGGGGCGACGAACAGGAAGCTGGCGTCGAACACGGCGGCCATCATGCGCCCATAGTGGCACCCACGAGGGCGGCGCCACCTAGCGCGCCTCGATCGGGTACGGATCCCACACCACCACGTCGATCCGGGAGGCGTAGTGCAGCTCGTGCGGCGCCGCTGACCGCGTGAGGCCGAACCCGTCGAGCATGGTGTTCGTCTCGATCCCCGCCTCCGCGCGCTGCAGGGGCCACGGCGCGTGGTGGATCTCGCTCCGGAACAGCCTCCCATCGGCCGCCGCAGCGTAGAGGCAGTAGCGCTCCGTCAGCCAGTGCTCCAGGGTTCGCTCGACGGACTCGTACGGGTCACCACGGGGACCGTACGTGGCCACGAAGCGCTCGGGGCCGCCTCGACGCTGCGAGGCGGTAGCGACAGCCCGGCCGGAACCAGTGGGCGCAGTAGACGAGCCGGCACCGGCCAATGGATGAACAGCAGATCCTGCCACGACTGCCGCCACGTCCACGGACCCGCCGGCAACTCCCATGGCCGATGGCCGCTTCGCAAGAGCGCGGGGCTGGCCCTCACGGCTCCGTCCACCGCAACACCAACCGCCGCTCGAACCCGCCGCGCTCCGCGCGCCGGGCGCGCTGCATCGAGCGCACCTCCTCCACGCCGATCCCCACGTGTTCCATCACCGCGTCGAGCACCTCGGACAGGTCGGCCAGCTCACGCACCAGCGCCTCGTGCCCCGCGGCCTCTCCCGCCTCGGCGGCCTCCTCCGCGAGCTTCGTCAGCAGCGCCCGTCGGAACGCCTCGTCCCCGAGAACCCCGACCTCGTAACGCACCTCCTGCGCATCCATGATCTCGGGGACGTGGTCACGGATGAGCTTGTCGTAGCGCGTGCGCACGGGATCCTCCTCAGAAGCGCGCGACGTTGCGGGCCTCGGCGATGCTGCTCACCAACGCGCTGACGGCTACGGTGATGCCCGCTGGGTCGGTGTCGTGCGTGGCGAAGCGGAGCGCGACGTCGTCGCGCAAGGCAGCGGCGAGGTCGTCCGAGGCGCCGTAGTGCGCGTAGGTGCGTTCGAGCCGCGGCGCGGCGATCACGAGCGCCGCCTCACCGGGCAACCGCGCCCGCTTGCGGTCGCGGTTGAAGCGCGCGTCGGCGGGTACCAGATTCCACAGCTCGTGGAACGGATAGACGGCGAGCGGCACCACGTGGTCGAGGTCGTAGCCACCGACGCCGAGCGGCCTCCCCGTCCACGGGCACGCGAAGCTCGCCCCCTCCAGCATGAGCAGGTCGACGTGGTTTCGCTCCCAGTCGAGCGGCAGGCGGTTGTCGGGCCGCTCGGTCAGGAGCGCGTAGGCCTGGCCCCGCGTCACCCCGCCCGACACGCGCTCGGTGAAGTGGCTCCACTCGTGGATGCACAGCGCCTCCACCCACAGCGACACCTCGCGGAAGGCCTGCCACAGATCGCCGGCAACCAACACGCAGGTCTCCCCCGCCGCCGCCCCCGGGAGCCGACGCGCGACGTCAGCCGGCGTGAGGCGTCGCGGCCGCTCGAACACGGTCCAGGTCCCGGGGCCGGCGTACTGGATCGGCATGCGCAGCGCCTGCGCCATCTCTCGCAACGTCTGACGGTAGGCCGTCACGAACGTGTCGGGGTAGCCCGCGCGCGTGCGCGCCACGCGCATGTGCTCCACCAGCAGCCAGCCGCCGGCCGCACCGCTCTGCCCGTACAGCGACTCCCAGCGCCGCCGCAGCCCCTGGAGCGCCGGTCGAAACGAGACGTCGTTGCGCTCGCGCCCAGCGCGGATGCTGCGCACCCCCTGCGGCAGCGGTGCGCCGTCGGCCACGAACGGCCAGTAGTACGCCACCCACGCCTCGGCGAGCATTCGCAGCGGCACCGCCACCCCGCGTTCGTCACCGTGCACGTCGGGGTACGCCAACACCACGTCGTTCACGGCGCGGAGCAGGGCGATCTTGTAGCTCGTCTGCTTGCTGTCGTGACGCAGGATCGTGCTGATGACCCGGTGGCTCACCGTGGGGCGAGGGTACCGCACGCCGTCGCTCAGGCCGCGCGTACGCCGCCGCTTGGTGGCCGTCATCGCGGCGCCGCGCGCTCGATCCGGCGTAGCCTCCAGCATGGTCGCCCCCGATCCTCCGCCGCACGTCCCCCCGAGTACGGCCGCGGCACGAGCCGAGGTCGACGGCCGCGCGTGCGCGAGCGACCGCGGCCCACTGCGGGTGCTGCTGACCGGCGCCAACGGCTACATCGGCATGCGCCTCTTGCCCCTGCTGCTCGCGCAGGGTCACCAGGTGCACTGCCTGGTGCGCGACCCCCAGCGCTTTCCCGTTGCCCACGACCCCGAGCGCGGCGTCTGGGTGCACCGGGCCGACCTGCTCGAACCGCTCGCGGCCGCCGGCCTCCCCGACCGCCTCGACGCCGCCTACTACCTGGTGCACAGCCTCTCGGCGGCGGGGGACTTCGCCGAACTCGAGGCGCGCGCCGCCCGCAACCTCGCGACCTACCTCGCCGGCACCGGTGCGCGGCAGGTCATCTACCTCGGTGGTCTCGGCGACGACGGCGTGCTCT
This sequence comes from Trueperaceae bacterium, assembly GCA_007130855.1. Classification (GTDB taxonomy): domain Bacteria; phylum Deinococcota; class Deinococci; order Deinococcales; family Trueperaceae; genus CSSed10-48. The sequence continues at coordinate 4,294 of SLRS01000222.1, forward strand.
CCCAGCACCTGGCCTCGCGCCGGCAGGTCGAAGGGGTCCTGCGCGAGGGGCCCGTCCCCGTCACCGTCCTGCGCGCGGGCATCATCGTCGGCTCCGGCAGCGCCAGCTTCGAGATCATCCGCGACCTGACCGAGAAGCTCCCGGTGATGATCGCGCCCCGCTGGCTGCGCTCGCGCACGCAACCGATCGCGGTGCGCGACGCCCTCGCCTACCTCGCCGGGGTGCTCGACGAACCGCGCGCGTTGCAGGAGACCTTCGAGATCGGTGGTCCCGAGGTCCTCACCTACCAGGAGATGCTGATGCGCTACGCGGCGGTGCGCGGCCTGCGCCGCTGGATCATCCCGGTGCCCGTGCTCACGCCGAGGCTGTCGTCGTACTGGCTCTACTTCGTCACCTCCACCTCCTACCCCCTCGCTCGCAACCTGGTGAACTCCATGACGGTCGACGTGATCGTCCGCGACGACCGCATCCGCGCCATCGTCCCGCTCGACCCGATCCCGTACGACGAGGCCGTCCGACTCGCCTTCCAGAAGATCGAGCAGCAGTCGGTGGTGTCGTCGTGGACCGACGCCGTCGGTTCCAGCCGCAACCCCCTCGAACTCGACCGGCTGGTGCAGGTGCCGACCCAAGCCGTCTACCACGACACGCGCCGACGCGCCCTGCAAGACGCCCCGGACGAAGTGATCGAGCGCCTCTGGCGCATCGGCGGCGCGACCGGCTGGTACCACGCCAACTGGCTGTGGTGGCTGCGCGGACTCCTCGACCGCCTCGTCGGCGGCACCGGCTTGCGCCGCGGCCGCCGCCACCCCAGCGAACTCCGCCCCGGCGACGCCCTCGACTTCTGGCGGGTGCTGGTGGCCAACCGCGAGCGCGGCCGCCTGCTGCTGTACGCCGAGATGCGGCTGCCCGGCGAGGCCTGGCTCGAGTTCGAGATCGAGCACGACGCCGACGGTCGCCCCAGCTTGCGCCAGACCGCCACCTTCCGGCCTCACGGGCTCGCCGGCCGCGCCTACTGGCTGCTCGTCACCCCGTTGCACGCGCTGGTGTTCGGCGGGCTGCTGCGGGGGCTGGTCGACGCGCGGCCGCGCAGTGAGGAAGCGTCGACGTAGTTCTTGCCGGTCGGAAGGGCCAGCGAACACCGGCAGCTGTTGACCCGCCTCGTGGCGCCGCGCGTGGCGGACACGCTGCCGGTTGCCGACGCGCCGCCTGCGCACGTATCACGTACCATGATGCACGCCGATCCAGAACCCTCGTCGCGAGTCGGAACGGAGGGTCCGTGTGGTCGCCATGTTGCGCAGTGCCGCCATGGCCACTGAGGCTCGATAACCGGACGCCGGTCACACTCACGCTACGGCTGCCCGATGGGCGCGAACGGACGGTCGTCCTGGAGCGCCACCTCGATGGCGCGTCGTTCGTGGTGAGCCTGGTGCCGGCCGCGGTGACGGGGGCACATTGCTCGTCCTACGGTCGAGGCTGTCGGCGGCGACGTCGTGGTCACCTTCGACGATTGACGGCAAGCTCGTGTCGAGGCCCGGCGCCGCTGTCGATGTCGCTCAGACTCCCCAGTCGTGATACGCCTTCGGCGCGAACCACGCCATCAGGAAGCCGATCACCGTCCCGCTCGCGGCCAGCACGACGATCGCGACGACCGGGTTCACGAGCGCCACCAACACCACCACGGCATGGCTTGCGAGCATCGCCACCCAGGTGGCCGCGATCCACCAGAACGTGCGCGTCTTCATCGGGTGGAGCCAGGCGTCGATCGCCTGCGCCCGTAGCAGCAGGCCCAGATACAGGGCCGTCATGCCCATGAAGACCAGCGCGAACTGGATGACGGCGGCGCTCGCCGTGGGCGCGCTGCCGAGCACGTCGATCGCGTACGGCGCCAGCGCCACGACGCCCAGCAGCGCCAGGTTGATGACGATGAGACCGGGTTCGACCGTGCGGAGTACGCCCAGGAAGCGGTGGTGGTACCACCACACCTGAGCGATCAACAAGAACCCGAGCACGACCACGCCGAGCTGCGGCAGGTGACCGATCAGCGCCCGGCCGAGCTGATCGGCGGGCACGTCGGGGCGATCGAGCGAGAACACCAAGAGCGTCAGGGCGATGGCGAACACGCCGTCGCTGAGATTCGCGACGCGGCCGAACTGATGCGTGTCTCGGCCGTAGCGGCGGTCGGCAAGGGCCACTGCCGCGTTCGCGTCGGCAGTAGCCAGCGGACGGCCCTTGGGAATGCGGACACCCGCGCCGCGGCGACCGAGTCGGCGACCGACGCGGAGCGAACGGCGCCAGCCTGCCCCGGGCACGCCGGTCACGGACGGCGGCCGACGGCGTCACCTCGGCCGTCGTGCGCCGTCGCCCCCCGAGCACCCACAGCTACCGTCACTGCACCCGCCTCCCGTCTTCGGCTCAGCCGCCCGTCTTCGGCTCAGCCGCGCGCGCCGGCCGCCGGGGGCGGGTGCCGGGCGGCCCACCGCCCTGACGCGGCCCGATTCCCGCCGAGCCTCGCACACCTCGGATCGAACTTCAACGCATGCAGCCAACCGCCGGAGAGCGGTACGGGTGTTCCGCGCCCGGCGGCTCGGCGAGTGGGACGCTCCCGAACGCCCTGTTGGCCCGCCCCTCGGACGCGCGCCGCCGCCGATGCGCCGTTCACCGCGCCTGGCACGAAGCCCGACGCGCAGCGCCCGCCTCAGGCCCGCGCCCGCCCCCCGAGCTGCACCACGTTCCAGAGAGTGAACGCGAAGGCGGTGTTCACCGCCGCGAGCCACGCGACGATCGCCCAATGCCGGGCGGCGCGGCGGAACCCTAGCCACCATCATCGGTCGCTGCCAGTAGCGTTGCATCGGGCGCGCAGGCGGGCGCCCGTCCCGCTTCAGGAGCCGTTGAGCGGCGACAAGCCCACGTTCGGGACCACGGCCAGCATGCCGGCGACCACCATGACGACGGCGACCGGCAACACGTCGCGCCCGATGGTGGGGCGCTCCACGCGTAGCAGGTCGCGGTAGCGCGAGCCCTCGCAGCGCAGACGCCAATCGAGCAGCGCGATCCCCGCCAGGCTCGTGGCGGTCGCACTGAGGGGCCACCAGGAGACTGCGCTGCCACGGCGCGCGCTCCCCCGTCAGGGCGTACCATCCCGCCACGGCAGCCTGCACGATCGCGAAGCCGACGAGGCGACTCGACAGCACCGCGAGCGTCCAGCCCCACGATGGCGTGACACCCACAGGCTCGCACGCTGCCGCAGCGCTCACGCCACGCCGGCGCCCGGCACCGTGACGTCCACGCTCCACACCGCCGACTCGCCCGCCCCCTGCCGCGCCTGCGGCAGCGAGTCCGGCGCCACGCAAGCGAAGAGCGTGCGTCGCTCAGGTCCACCCAGGGCGCAGGCGAAGACCTGCATCTCACCAGTCGGAATCTCGTCCAGGATCGCCCCGCCCTCGCGCACGCGCAGCAGCCGACGGCCGACCGCGTCCGCCAGCCACAGGCAACCCTCGGCGTCGAGCGCAGCACCGTCGGGCGCCACACGCAGTTGCGGCAGCACCTCCTCCATGGCGCGCCCCGCCGGTACCGGCGCGAAGACGGCCCAGTCGCGGCGGGCCCCGAGCGTCCCGTCGGAACGCAGGTCGAAGGCCGACACCCGGTTGCCGAAGGTCTCGCACACGAGTAGCGTGCCACCGTCGGGCGTGACGACGCTGCCGTTCGGGAAGAAGAGCCCATGGGCCACCTGCCGCGCGCGCCCGTCCGGCTCGACCAGTACCAGCGACGAGGTCGCCAGTGGTGCCCCACCCACGAGGTCGAAGCCGAAGCTGCCCACGTAGGCGCGACCACGCTCGTCCACCACCATGTCGTTGCACGGCCCCTGCGCGAGGCCGGCGAGGTCGGCATGGACCACCAGCGAACCGTCCGGCTCCTGCCGCATGAGCACCTGGTCGAGCATCGACACGACCAGCAGCCGGCCGTCGCCGAGCCAACCCAAGCCCGAAGGCTGCTGCGCGATCCGGGCGATCACCTCGAAGCGCCCGCCGGCGCCCTGCGCGAGCACCTCATGCCGGAAGAAGTCCGACACCCATAGCCGGCCTGCGTGCCAGCGCGGGCCTTCGAGGAAGTCGCGCCCGTCCAAGACCGTCGTGAACGCCGCTGGTTGCACGATGCATCCCTTCGCGGCCCAGCATAGCCTCGCGGCCCCTGCTGGACCGAGCGTCGAGTGCGGTCGGTCGCCAGCAGCTCGGCCGGCGAACGGGCGGGCCGCCGCTCACAGGCAGCCGAGTTCCCGCGCCACCGTTACGGCACGCGTCCGGTTGCCCACCCCGAGCTTGCCGAACACGTTGCCGAGATGCCACTTCACCGTACCGGCCGAGATGGCGTGCGCCGTGCCGACCGCCTCGTTTGACAGGCCGAACTCGACTTGCGTGCTGGCAGCTTCGCCGGCCGTCACGCATAATCTAATTGTGAAGCACGTCACGAGGATAGCGTCCGGCCGCCAGGCCGGCCACCAGCCCGGCCATCACGAGGAGGTTCCCATGGCACCCCAGACACGGTCCACCACGCGAGCGGAACTGCCGTCAGGTGGCACCGGCTACACCTGGCGGGTGACGGTCCCGGCGCGTGAACGCCTTCCCCTGATGGTCACCGAGCTAGCACGTCACGACACCGCACCCCCGTCCAGTGGGGGGCACGAAGGAAGCGCAGCATGACGACGATCCACACGCAGGCGCAGCCTCGCAAGCGGCGCGCCGCGACGCCGAGCGGCACCCAAGACCACCATGAGCTCGGCACCACCCGGCGAGTCGCGCTGTGGCTGGCACCACCGGCTGTGCTGGGCAGCATGTACCTGGTGTTCCTGGCAGCCTCGCAGGTGGTGCCGCTCCAGTACGCGTTGTTCGCCGGCCTGCCCGTCTACTGGCTGGTGTGGTGCCTGGCGTTCCCGCTGTGGGTGGTCGGCCGGCGCAGGTTCCGCGAGATGTTCCAGGCCACCCCGCACCCGCTCGGCCGCCCCGCAGCCCTGGGGCTCACCTTCCTGGTGCTGCCGATCGTGCTGACGGTCTCCTACACCGCCATCATCCTCCTCGAGGGCAGCCTCCTGCCGATCCGGTTGGCTGCCGTCGCGATCGCCGCCCTCATCGCCATGTGCAACGGCGTGGGCGAGGAGGTCCTGTGGCGTGGCACGTACCACGTGGCCTACCGCGGCGCACTGTTCATGGGGTACCTCTTCCCCGCCGTCGGCTTCGGCTGCTGGCACCTGGCCGCGATGCCGTTCTCCGACTACGCCCTGCCGGGCGGGCCCGTCGCCTACGTCGCCGGCGCGATCGCGCTGGGTCTCATGTGGGGCTGGGTGACCAGGAGCTCGGGCTCGATCCGCGGCGCGGTGGCCTCGCACGTGACCCTCAACTTCTTCAGCCAACTCGTCATCTGGGCCGTCCTCCTCGGATGACGGTCGGCCACCTCAGCTGATCCCACGCGAGCACCGACACGAGCACGAAGGAGCGAACGATGCAAAGCAGCACCACACCTCTCGAGATCCTGGTCTTCGGCGCGGGCGTGCTCGGCAGCCTCTACGCCGCCCGCCTCGCCGACGCCGGCCACCACGTGAGCCTGGTCGCGCGCGGACGGCGCTACCGCGACCTGCGCGAGCACGGCGTCGTGCTCGAGTACTTCGACACCGGCAAGCAGACCACCACGCACGTCCGCACGCTCGACACCATGCCGACCGACGAGCACTACGACGTGTGCCTGGTGCTGGTGCAGAAGACGCAGCTCGACACGGCCCTGCCGGTCCTCGCCGGTAACGCCGTGATCCCCACCTTCGTGTTCATGGTCAACACCGCCGAGGGGCCGCAGGCGATGATCGACGCGCTGGGTCGCGAGCGCGTGGTGCTCGGCTTCGCCAACGCCGGCGGCGAGCGAGACGGCCACCTGGTGCGCCTCATGGAGGGCAAGGGCAAGGCCGTGACGCTCGGTGAACTCGACGGCTCACGCAGCCAGCGACTGCGGCAGATCGAGGCTGCCTTGAGAGGCGCCGGCTTCAAGGTCGAGATCAGCCGCAACATGGACGCCTGGCTCCGCCACCACGTCGCCATCGTCGGACCGTTCGCGAACGGCTTCTACCTGGCAGGCGGCTGCAACGTGGCCCTGGCCAAGGACCGCAAGGCCGTGCTCATGGCGCTACGCGCGATGCGCGAAGGCATCGCCGTGGTGCGCGCGCACGGCTTCCCGCTCGAACCGCCCGCGCTGCGGGTCATGATGCTGCTGCCGAACGTCGTGCTCGTCCCCCTGTTGCAGCGTCTGTTGGCGTCGCCGATCATGGACATCGGCGGCAAGCGCCACGCCCTCGCAGCCCGCGAGGAGATGACCGCCCTGAACGAGGAACTCCTGGCGCTCGCAGACGCGGTCGGCATGGACACGCCGATGATGCGCGAACTGCACCGCTACAGCGACCCGGCGGTCGCGCCGGTGGTCGCAGCATGACCGGCGGGGGCGCCGACGCAACGCGAGCGGCGGACCTCGTCCGCGGGCAGGAGCGCATCGCCAACGCCAGCGAGTCGCGCCAAGGAGGCGCGGCTGGGGCGCTGTCGGTGCGGCTGCTGTGCGAGCAGGACGTACCGGCTGCGGCGGCGGTGCTGGCGCGGGCCTTCGCCGACGAGCCAGCCAAGCGGGCGCTGTTCGGCAACGAGCAGGGCAGCCGCCCGCCCTTCGCCGATGCCAGTACGCGAACGCGCTTCGCCGAAGCGGCGGCCCGCGGTCGACTGCGCGCCGCCCTGCCCTACGCAGCCGTGCACGTGGCCGAACTCGATGGGACGATCGCGGGGGTTGCCATGTGGTACCCGCCCGGCGTGAAGCCGGCGGCGCTGCCGATCACGGCCGTGGTGCCTGCGCTGCTGACCAGCGGCACGCGCGTGCTGTCGCTGATCGCCCACCTGGCCGGGTCCTTGTGGCGTGACCGGAGCGCGCTGCGGCGGGTCCTCGTCGCCCGGACCGAGGCGGCCAAAGCGGCCGCGCGGGGTCCGAGTTGGTGCCTCGCGGTGCTGGGTACCGACCCGGACTACCGCGGACGGGGCGTCGCCCGGCGGCTCCTCGAGCGCACGCTGGAGCGCTGCGACGTCGAGGGCCTGCCGGCCTGGCTCGAGACCACGGAGGGCACCACCGCCGCGATGTACGAACGCTTCGGCTTCGAGACGGTGGCCGCCATGGCCGGCGGGGTGCTCCTCCCGGGCCTCTGGGTGATGCGGAGGGAGGCACCCGAGCGGTCCCACCAGGCCGATCGGAGTGGCGCGCTGGTGATCAGCGACCAGGAGGAGGCTCGCCGCGCACGGTGATGAGCAGCTCGCCGGCGATCTGCGCGCTCGAGATCACGTCAGGCTCGTGGCTGACCTCGAACGCCTGGGCGTAGACGCCGGCCTCGAGGAGGATGTGGAGTTGGATCCGCTCGTCCTCGGTGAGCACGACGTGGGCTTCGGCCGACAGGTCGGGCTCCTCGTCGTCGACCATGAACAGCGTGCGCTCGTCCTCGAGCCCCCCGCAGCCGTACACCCCGAGCGAGGCATACGCCCACCACGAGGCGTAATCGTGCGGGTCCTGCTTAGCGCCGTCGATCGACCAGCTGAGCTCGACCACGAGCGCCTCACCGGGGTTCGCGTTGATCACGTCGACGACCAGCATGCCGGGCCCGGCGAGCGTATGGTCGCCTGACACGGCGCCCGTCTCGGCGGACGCCAGGGCCATCGACGCCACCGAGCTCACCGGATTGGCCGCCGCACTCCCTGCGAACGCGATCGAGATCACCTCGCCGTCCTCGTCCACCGAGGTCTCGGTACGCATCCGCCCGACCCCGGCCGGGGCGGTGGCGCTCGCCTCGAAGGCATGCTCGCCGCTGAGGTCCAGCCCCTGCGTCCAGAAGCCGCACTCGTCGAGGACGGGCAGTGGCATGTCTGGAGGCTGGCTCTCGCGGTCGTGCACGTTCCACGGGACCAACCCGACGTGCGCGCCGGCGAGCCCGTAGCGCTTCGGCCAGCCCATCGGGTGCTCCATGGCGAAGGCCGACAGCGACGTCGCTGCCTCGTGCCAGCCGACCTCGATCACGATGACGCCCTGGTGCGGGGGGAACGGATCGAGCGTGGCGGGGAGGTAGCCGAGCAGGAACGGATCGATGCCGCCCAAGAGCTGGCTCATGGCGCTGGTGACGTCGAAGCGCGCCGTGACCGGCACGAGTTCGGTGCGCAGCACGCCCTCGCCCTCGGCCGGTTCGTCGCGAGCATGGAACGTCAGCGCCGCGGTTCCGGCCGCGTCGGTCAGGTGCATCGCGCCGGGGAACCAGCGCGAACCGTCCGCTGTCCTGATCTCGCCGCGGTCGAACGCCAGCACGTCCGGCACGTCCCACCACACCACCACGTCGCGTAGCCCCCACTCGCCGCCACCCCTCGGCTGCAGGACCCACTGCCACATACCGTAACCGCACAGGATCAGCACGTCGGGGAGGTCGTGGAAGGCCACCGTCGCGGAGAAGTCGAGGGAATGCGGCGGCAGGGCCGGGTCGTGATCGGGATGCCGCTCGTGGACCTCAGCAAACGCCGGTTCGAGCCGGCGGCTCATCATGTGGACCGCCGTCATCAGGTTGGCGAGGAGCGATGGATCCACCATCCCGGGCGGACGGGGTGGCTGGCCGTGACCCCAGTTCGAGGCGGCGGCGCCGACGATCCCGCTGCAGCGGTGGACCGCCCGCTCGACACCCGCGTCCGCCGCCACTGCCTGCTGCGGGTTCGGCGGCACGAAGCCGTCGAGCAGGAGCAGCCACTCCTGCAACGGGGTGATGCTCAGACTCGCGGGCGGCGCGTGCAGGTCGAGGTCCTGGGCCGCGAACAAGGCCGGCAGGAAGGCCGTCGAGCCGGCGTAGGCGTCGCGGTAGGACTGCAGCAGGGCGTCGGCGTCCTGGTCGTACCCGACTGCCGTGAGCCGCTCGACGAAGTCGAGGAAGGGAGCCGCCGGGCCCAGTGCCATCTGGGCCAGTGCGGACAGCTCGAAGTCGTACAGCCAGACGTCATCTGGACCGCGCTCGGAGCCCGCATGGAGTTGCTCGAGGTCGTGCGCCCGGTAGACGCCGAGCCCGAGGTTGGCCACGAGCGAACGGACACCCGCAGCGACGGTCTCGGCATCGGCGAGTGCGGCCGCGGTCGCGGGGGCGTCGAGCGTTTCGAAGAGCGCCGGCGGTCCGGCGTGACCGTCGTCGGGATCGGGTGACGCAGGGGCGTCGCCACAGCCTCCCAGCGCTGCCACCAGCAGCGCCATACACGCCAGGCGCGCTGCCAAAGTCAGCCCGAGCGGCGCCCGGAGACCAATGTCGACGATATGGCGCTGCGGAGGCGAACCGGCCTGGGCTCCGACCATCGAACCGTCTCCCTTCGGGTCATGGTGACCCTCGACGCCCGGCACGTCACGTTGTGATCCAGTGCCATCATAGCCGCGCGCCGGAGACCGGCTCGGTGAGACGACTCACGCCGCCGATCACGGCCAACCACGAACCAGACGCCAGCGGATACCCAGCGACGTCATCGCATCGCACATGATGAGGGATGCTCGCCAAGGTCTTGGACGTGGTGCTGTCCCCGGTGGAGGGCCAGACGGTGGCGCCGCGATGGATCGAGCGAGCCGCCAGAGGTCTCGGTGGCTGGTTGCGTTCGGCACGGACAGCCGGCATCGTGCGCGAAATGCAGCGGACACGGTTGGCACGGACGCTCACGTACGCCGCCAGACGTTCGCCGGTCTATCGCGACGCGCTGGGCGAAGGTGCGGCGCAGCTCGACGGACGAGCGGCAGAAGCGGCCTTGCCACACTTCCCGTTCACGCACCCCGCCGACCTGCGCGCTTGGCGGCGGTTCCTGTGCGTGCCGGAGAGCGCGCTCAGCGCCGTGCATGCGACCTCGGGGACGGCGGCAGAGCCGAAGGTGATCGCGTTCACGTGGCATGAACTGCAACGCCTCGGCGGCAGGTCTCGTGCGCACCGAGTTGGTTCCCGGCAAGCGTGGCCGCCAGCGCGTCTGCCAGCGCGTCTACGATCACGTCGCCTGGGACCTCCCGCGTAGCGCACCGGCGCCCGAGCCCGACATCGTCGAAGCCAGTCTCCCCGTGGGTCGCTACGCCGAGGCCGAGGTGGCTCCCACCTGCGGGCTCGCCGGCCCCGAGGCCGTCATCGGCCTCCTCGACGATCCGATCGCCTTCTACGAGCCCGAGCACGTCGAGGCGCAGCTGGTGTGGTTCCGGCAGGGCCACCTCACCTACCGCTTCCCCAACCGCCTGCCGCCAGGTAGCCGTGCCGACACCCTGTGGCTCTCGCTCGAGCTGTGCAGCGAGGCGCCCATGCACCATCACGACTGGCCGTCGGACGTTCGCGTCGACGTCAACGGCGTGCAGTTGGGCACCTGGACGAGCCCCGCGGACTTCGGCGGCCGCCGGGGACTGCTCACCCCGGCGTGGTGGGACACGCGAAACAGCCAGTACGGCGTGCTCAAGGAATGGCGCGTCAACGCCACTGGCAGCTTCGTCGACAGCATGCGCGTCTCGGCGGTCACCATCGACGACCTCGCCCTGGCTGACAAGCCCTTCGTGAGCGTTCGCATCGGCGTCGATCCCGCCGCCCGTCACGTTGGGGGACTCAACCTCTTCGGCCGCGGCTTCGGCAACTACCCGCAGGACATCGTCCTGCGGATCCGCCATCGACCGCTCGCCGATGGTGCCGCCGAGCCCGCCCCCGCGGCACGATAGCCAACCGCCGTGCGACTCGCCGGCTGCGCACCGAGGCCGGGCCGACAGCGATCAGCCGGGCGCCTCCGCGCTCACCGCCGCGAGCGCCCGCCGCAACGCCGCCGCCGGCGGCTCGCCCCCGATCCCCGCCTCCACCGCCGCCGTGACCTCCCGGTAGAACCACAGGCTCTCGCCGCGGCCCACCTTGAAGCGCTCCCACACGCCCTCCCCTACCGCCGGGTTGGCGAGGTCGCGCGCGATCGACGTCAGGTTCGCGAGCGCGTCGGCGGCCTTCAAGCGCAACACGTCCGCCGGCACGTCCGGCCCACGCACGTGCGCCAGCATGAACTCGCGCCGGCGTCGCCACAGCGCGCGCTCGTCTTGTGGCGAGCGCGGCTTGGGCGGCACCGGTCGGCCATCGGCCGCGACCATCGCCTCGTCGTCCTTCGACACCGCGCGCACCAAAGCCGCCACCTCGGGTCCGAAACGGGCCTCGAGGCCCTCGAATGTCACCTCGGTGTCCTCGACCACGTCGTGCAGCAGCCCGGCCACGATCAAGGCGTCGCGCTCCGGGTAGGCGGACGCGAGCGTCTCCGCCACGGCCATCAGGTGCGTGAGGTACGGAACGCGAGTGCCCTTGCGGAAGTCGTCGCCGTGGTGCTCGACGACGAACGCGACGGCCTCGGGCCACTTGCGGATCGGGGCGAACGGGGTCATCGCTGGTACCCAGCGCCGAGCACACGGTCACAGGCAGCGCCGCGGTGCGTGCAGAGGCGTCCGGGCTCCAAGGCGTGGTCGCGCCGGGGGAACGTCGGCAGATGCGTCCTGGCTTCACGAACACTGACGCTAGGCATTGCGCAGGCTACAGCATCGACGGAACGACGCCGCAGACGCAGCCAACGAGCACTGGCAGGCCATTGCGAGCGGGTCCATGGCACACGGGACACGCCTGCGCTCGCGAAGGCCGTCGCCGAGGTGTTCGACGTCGAACGGGGACCGCCGCGGGCAGCCTCGGTCGTGCGTTCCCGTAGGGTCCACGAAAACGGCGCCCTCGGGCGCCGCGCGTGCTCTGGCTTGACGTCTCTCAACATACCCCGGTATGCGACATTCGTCAAGAACCTGCAGCCGGACGTTCACGAACGAACCCCATACGCCCTCGAACGCTCGCCGAACGCCCGCTGGCGGACCTCGAACCGCGGTTGCGGCTGCCTCCGGACGGGGAGGCGTGCGCTCGTTGCCGGCCGTCGGTCGAGCGCTGCCCGGAAACGGGCCTCTACGTGGCCCGCACGCCTGAGGACGACCTCCGCGGGCTCGGTCGATGCCCCGTCGGTGGACATGCGCGAGGCTAGCGCGCGCATGGGACCGCGACCGCGACGATCCGGCGGAACCGGCCCGCGCTCAACCCTGCCGCGCCAACGCCTCCGGCAGCCCGTCGACCAACTCCGCTCCCTGCGGCACGGTGATGCTGGAGCCCGAGAGGTCGCCGCCGATCGGCTCCACCCGTCCGCCCAGGACCGCGCCCAGGAAGGCCTCGGTCAGCGCCCGGAAGGCGAGTCGGTTGGGCGGACGCACGAAGCCGTGCCCCTCGTCGGGAAACACGACGTACGTGACGGGGACGTCGTTCGCGCCCATGGCCGCGACGATCTGATCCGACTCCTCCCGCGCGACCCGCGGATCGTTCGCACCGTGACCGATGAGCAGGGGCCGGCGGATCCGGTCGGCGAGCGCCAGCGGCGACCGCGACCACAACAGTGCCCGTCCCTCCTCGGTGCGGTGGTCGCCCACGCGCTTCGCGTCCACCTCGATGAGCGACTGCCAGTACGGCGGGATCGTCTCGACCATGGTCAGGAGGTTCGACGGGCCGACGATGTCGACCCCGCAGGCGAACGCCTCGGGGGTGAAGGTGAGACCCGCGAGGGTGGCGTAGCCGCCGTAGCTGCCGCCCATGATCGCCACGCGTGCGGGATCGGCCACGCCCTCGCCGACGGCCCAGGCGA
>SLRS01000022.1 GCA_007130855.1 Trueperaceae bacterium
CCTCGTCGTCCGCTGCCTCGTCGTCCGCTCCGTCATCATCGGCTCCGTCATCAGCACCCTCTTCCGTTGCGTCAGTGTCGTCGGGATCAGGTGCCGGCGGCTCGCTGCGGGGCAGCGCCACGGGCGCGGGCGGGCTCTCGCCCGCCGCCAGCGCCGCCGCCTCACGGGCGAAGAAGGCGAGGTCGTCGTCGCTCGGATCGAGCTCGGCGGCCCGTCCGTAGTAGCGCGCGGCATCGTCGTAGCGGCGCTCGCCGAATGCCACTCGCGCCAGCCAGGCCCAGGCGGTCGACGACATCGGATCGATGGCGACCACCTCGCGCAAGCGCGCGTCGGCCGTCACGAAGTCGGCCCGCTCGTAGGCGGCGACGGCCTCCGCGAAGACCTGCCCCGCAGCCGGGCTCACGCCCTGCTGCTGCCGCGCCAACGCGGCGAAGTAGCGCGCTCGATCGTCACCGGGATCGAGCGCCAAGACCCGTTCCCACGCCTCGACCGCGGCTTGGTAGCGGCCGAGCTCCTGACGCACGCGCGCCAGCCATACCCAGGCCTGGGTGAAGGCGTCGTTCGCCGCCACCGACGCCTCGAGCGCCGCCTCGGCGGCCTCCAGGTCGGCGCGCTCGTAGGCGGCCATCGCGTCGTGGAAAGCCGTTCCCGCCGTCACGCCGAAGCGAACCTGGTCCTCGGCCAGCCGCAGGAAGTAGGCGGCGCCGCCGTCGTCGGGACGCTCGCGCAGCACCAACGACCAGTACCGCACCGCGGCCTGTGGACGGCCCAGTTCGAGCGCGCTGCGACCGGCCCAGACGGCGGCATCCAGGTAGGCGGGGTTGGCGGCCAAGGCGGCCTCGAAGCCGGCGAGCGCGCCGCTCAGGTCACCGAGCTGGTAGGCCTCGATACCGCCGCGGAAGGCCGCGGCAGCCATCGGCCCGACCTCCACCTCGCGCTGCGCCTCGCGCAGCGAGTAGGCGGCGGCCGCATCTTCGGGTCGCAGCTCCACCAGGCGCTGCCAGTACGGGAGCGCGGCCTCGGGATCGCCGCGCTCGAGCGCCAGTCGGCCGAGCCAACGCAGGGCTTCGGTCGACTCCGGCGCCAGCTCCAGCCAGCGCGCGTACACGCGTTCGGCACCAGCGAGATCGCCCGCCTGGTAACGGGCGAAGGCCATGTCGGCCGCGGCTTGGCCGTACAGCGTCGCCGACGACACGTCGGGAACGAGCAGCAGCTCGGGGACGTCGAGCGGATGCCCTGCCTCGACGAGTTCGTCGAAGGCCCGCAGCGCCCGCACCGACCACCCCGTGATGGCGTACGCGCGCGCCAGGAAGCGCCGGGTGATCGCGTGGTCGGACAGCGCCAGCGCCTCGTGCGCCGCGTCCAGCACCAGCCGCCAAGCGGCGTGGTCGGGATGGGGCGGCGTCGGGTCGATCAGGCCCAGGGCCGCTGCCGCGACACCCTCGGCGAGCGCCGCCTCGGCCTCGGGCGGCAGCGGCGCGTCGTCGGGCAGCGTGACGGCCGAAACGCTGCCCCACGCCAGGAGCAGCGCCAGGCACGCCCCGACGAGGGCGCTCGCCCGAGCGGCGCTCGCCCGAGCGGCGCTCGCCCGCGACCAGGCCGTTGGTCGACGCTTGGCGTCCATACCCGAACGCTACCAATCGACTCGCTGGCATTGGATGAGGTATCCGCTTGCGCGCGAGCCGGAGGGGCGGTAGCCTGGTCGCTCCAGGGCCGACCGGCAGCGCGGTAGGCTCAAGCGCTTGCGGGTGACCCCATGTTCCAGAGCCTCGGCGACCGACTCCAATCCGTGTTCGACGGCCTGCGTGGCCGCGGCAAACTGTCCGAGGCCGACGTCAAGGCCGCGCTGCGCGAGGTACGCGTGGCGCTGCTCGAGGCCGACGTCAACCTCGAGGTCGCCAAGGCGTTCACCGCCCGCGTGCAGGAGCGCGCCATCGGCTCCGAGACGCTGCTCTCGCTCAACCCCGACCAGCGCGTGATCGCCCTGGTGCACGAGGAGCTCAAGGCGACACTCGGCGGCGACCGGGTACAACCGACGCTGCGAAACGACGGCAACGTCTGGCTGCTGATGGGGCTCCAGGGCTCCGGCAAGACGACGACGGCCGGCAAGCTGGCCTACAAGTACAAGGCGCAGGGACGGCGACCGCTGTTGGTGGCGGCCGACACGCAGCGCCCGGCGGCACGCGAACAGTTGCGCGTGTTGGGGCGCCAGATCGGCGTGCCGGTGCTCGAGGTGGCCGACGGTGAGCCGGTCGCGGCCACCAAGGCCCGCATCGACGCCAGCCTGAAGCAGGACTTCCGTGACCTGGTCATCGTCGACACCGCCGGGCGGCTGCAGATCGACGAGGCGCTGATGGACGAGCTCGCGGCCCTGTCGGCGGCCGTGCACCCGACCGAGAAGGTGCTGGTGGTCGACGCGATGACGGGCCAGCAGTCGCTGCCCGTCGCGCGCACCTTCGACGAACGCGTGGGCGTGACCGGGCTGATCCTCTCGAAGCTCGACGGCGACGCGCGCGGTGGCGCCGCGCTGTCCGCCAAGCACGTGACCGGCAAGCCGATCTACTTCGCCGGCATGAGCGAGAAGATCGACGGGCTCGAAGCGTTCCACCCGGATCGGGTGGCGGGTCGCATCCTCGGTATGGGCGACGTGCTCACCCTGATCGAGAAGGCTCGGGCGCTCGAGGGCGACGACGGCGACGCCAAGACGCCTCGCAAGCTGAGCGACTTCTCGCTCCAGGACATGCTGACGCAGATGCGTCGCCTGAAGCAGATGGGGAGCGTCAGCGACGTGCTGAAGATGATCCCCGGCGCCAGCAAGATGCTGCCGGCGGGAACCGACATCGACGAGGGCGAGCTGGCCCGGGTCGAGGCGATCATCTCGAGCATGACCGAGCGAGAACGCCGCGATCCGCGGCTGCTCAACGCCAGCCGCCGTAAGCGCATCGCGCGCGGTAGCGGCACGACGGTGCAAGATGTCAACCGGCTGATGAAGACCTACGGCGAGATGAAGCAGATGATGAAACGCATGAGCAAGCAGGCGCCTGGTCGCGGCGGAGGTCTCGGCGCGTTCGGCCGGCGCTAGCGCCCGGCGCCGGCCCGGCGCCGGCCCGGCGCGGTTGGACAGCGGCAGGCCTACCGTGTACGATGGACAGTCGACTGTGCTGTTGCGCCGATTCGCGGCGTCTTCGACACGCACCCCCGGAGGAACGAAGACCCTATGGTGAAGATCCGTCTCATGCGCCTCGGCGCCAAGCAGAACCCGCACTACCGCGTCGTCGTGGTGGATGCGCGGACGAAGCGTTCGGGCGACTACATCGAGTCGCTCGGTTACTACGACCCTCGCGAGACCACGCCCGAGCCGCTCAAGATCGACGTGGAGCGTGCCAGCTATTGGCTCGGCCAGGGCGCCCAACCGACCGATACGGCGCTGCGGCTGCTGCAGAAGGTCGGCGTCGACCTGCCTGAGGTCCTCGCCAAACGCCGCGCCGGCTACACCCAGCGCCCTGCGCCGAGCGCCTGAGCTCGGTCGACCACCTACGAGGCCCAGCATGCCGGTCGAACTCGTCACCTATGTCGTCCAGAACCTGGTCGCCGAACCCGGCGCGGTCGAGATCTCGGCCGAGCAGGACGACCGCGGCGTGCGCATCGAGATCCGCTGCGCGGCCGACGACGCCGGCCGCGTCATCGGCCGCGGCGGTCGCGTGATCAACAGCCTCCGGACCCTGGCCCGCGCCGCGGCGGATGGCCGCCAGCGGGTCGAGGTCAACCTGATCGAGTGAGCGGCGCCGAGCCCGAGGAACGGGGCACGGCTTCGGCGCATGACGCCGACGAACACACCACATCGCCGTTGCTCGGCCGCTTGGGCCGCACGTACCAGCTCGAGGGGGCGCTGCGTTGCTACCCCGAGGGCGACCTCGAGGCCGACATCCTGCGCCGGGCCCGCTCGCTCGCGGTCGAGGGGCACGGCCTGCTCACGGTGCGCTTCGTGCGCGCGCACCGCGCTGCGCTGGTCATCGCCTTCCAGGGCTACCGTACCCCCGAGCGCGCCCAGACGCTCGTCAACGCGCACGTCCGGCTCGACCCGAGCGACACCGACGCAGAGCGCCTGCTTCAGCAAGCGAGACCCTGGCGCCCCGGCGCCCCGGTCTGGGTCGACGGCGTCCTGTTCGGTCAGCTCGAAGGGCTCGTGCCCGGGCCGCAGCCGCTGTTGCGCGTCCGCTCGGCCGCGGGCACGTTCCTCGTGCCGGCCCACGCACCCTACGTCCGCCTGACGCCCGAACGCGTCGATCTCAGCGGAGCGCCCGAGGGTCTGCTCGACGAGCCCGAGCGCGGGTGAGCAGGCCGTCGATGCGCATCACCATCGAGACCCTCTTCCCCGAGCTCGTCAGCGCCTGGGCCGGCGAGGCCCTGATCGGGCGCGCGGTGGAGCGCGGCTTGCTCGAGCTGCGTGCCAACGACCTGCGGCGTTTCGCGGGCAACCGCACCAACCGGGTCGACGACGCGCCCTACGGGGGCGGTGCCGGCATGGTGATCCGTGTCGACGTGGCCGCGCAGGCCATCGACGAGGCACGCGCCGCTGCGCCGCCCGCCGACGAGGTCGTGCTGCTCTCCCCCGGCGGCGAGCTGCTCGACCAGCGCATGGTCGAGCGCTTCGCAAGCTACCGCCATCTCGTGCTCCTGTGCGGGCGCTACGAGGGCTTCGACGCGCGTGTCGAGCCCATGGTGGATCGGGAGGTGTCGATCGGCGACGTGGTGCTCATGGGCGGCGAACTCGCGGCGCTGTGCGTCGCCGAGGCCACCGCGCGGCTGCTGCC
>SLRS01000080.1 GCA_007130855.1 Trueperaceae bacterium
GTCACCGCCAGGTCCATGGCGCCCCAGAAGAAGTGCACCGGACTGCCCTTGCCGATGAACCCTCCCCTGAACTCGTCGAACACCAGAGCGGTGCTCGAGAGGATCCGCCAGCCGAGCCCGATCGCCAACGCCCACGCGCGGCCGCGCAACCACTCCGCCTCATCCACACCGAGCTGCGCCCGGAACACCTCGCGAGCCGGCGCATCGAACAGCTCCCACACTCCGTGCAGGTCGACGGTCGGGTCACCGACCCCGAGCCCGTCGAAGTCCAGCACCGCGGCCAACCGACCGCCCGACAGCAGCAGGTTCTCCGCCACCACGTCGCCGTGGTACCAGCGATCGTCACCCACCTCGCGTGCACCAGGCACATCCAACGCGTCCGCCCACACCCCCAGGGCAGCGTCGAGATCGACGTCGAGCCCTTCGAGCGACCGGCACTGCTGAACGCTGCGCCGAACCGGCTCGTCGAACTCGGCCAACGACCGACCGCGGTACCACCGCAGGGCGGGATCGGACACCGCCTCGTCGGGTACGTCGATGGCGCGGAGGGCGAGGATCACGTCGGCCAGGTCGGCGGCGAGCATCGAGCGCTCGGGCGAAGGCAGTTTGTCGGCCGCGAGCGCGGTCGCCCGCAGACCCTCCAACCAGCGAACGATGGACCAGCGCTCGCCGAACCCCGAGCCAGGCTCACCGAAACCGACGACCTCGGGAACCGCGACCGGTAGGAAGGGACGGAGCTCAGGCACCCAACGCCGTTCCTTGTCGACGCCGGCCCCACCGCCAGGCTGCCGCGGGAGACGCACCAGCAGCTCGTCACCGACCGGAACAGAACGTTCGTCGACCCGAACGCATCGAGCCGACGCAGAGGCAGCGCCGCGAACTGGGGGAACTGCGTGTTGATCAAGCGCGAAACGAGGTCGGTGTCGATGCGGATCTCGTCGTCGTGAAGGCCGTTGGTCACGTCAGGACGTCCCTCTCGACGGTAGCGTCGAGTCGACGGCCACGTTCGGTTCGTTGCGCCGACCGATACTGGCGTGGACCCGGCTTCACGTTCGGGCCAGGTCGGTGCTTGCTGACGGTGGTCCCAGACGCTCCCCCGATGCGTCGAACGGCGCTCAATCCCCGGACAGCAATTGCGCGCGGATCGCTTCGACGATGTGGCCATGCTGTTGCTCCGAGAAGCGTGGCGCGTTCGCCCAGTCGTAGAACCACGCGGGCTTGGTCCGCAGCTCGTCGGGCTCCGAACGGTATCGAGGGAAGATGTGGGCGTGCAGTTCGGGCTCAGCGTTGCCTAGGATCTCGTAGTTGATGCGGTACGCGTCCGTGGCCTTGAGCATCGCGTCTCCGACGAGGGCCATGTCGCGAAGGTACTCCGTCCTAGCTTCCGGTGCCAGGTCGTTCAGGCTGGGCACGACGGGATCGGCCAGCAACAGGCAGTAACCCGGCAGGAACTGCACGTCGCCGATGACGACCCAACCGGAGCGCACCTTCGTGATGACGAACGGGTTGGTCCCGGCTTGGGCTGCAGCGACACGTTCTGCGATGAGTGCCACGTGGTCTCCTCTGAGGGCGAGTGCAGCGCCGTCGAGCGACGATCGCCGTGTGGCCACTCGAACGCATGGCCGTTGCGTTCCCGCCGAGTCAGTCCGCGCTCGCGGTGACCACGGCAAGGAGCTCGACCGGTTGGAACACGGGCATGGTCGCCTTCACGAAGCCCGTCGCATCGCGTGTGACGAGAGCGTTGCAGCCGGCCGAGTGCGCCGCTTCGTGTACGACGGCGTCCTCATAGTCGGTGAAGCCGTTGGCGTCGAGCGCTCGCAGCAAGACGTGGCGATCCACGGCGGCGACGCCGAAGACACCGAGCAACGTGCGGAGGTGCTCGTGAACGGCCTTGGGTCCGAGAACTCTCGCGCCCACGTATTGCATCGTGGTCGCCGCCGTTGCACAGATGTAGCCCTCGATACGGCGGTTATCGACCAGCGCCACCAGCTTCTCAGCGACCTCGACATGGGGCTCGCGCTCCAAGAGGACATCGAGCAGGACGTTGGTGTCGAAGAGCACCCTCAACGGTACTTCTCCTCCAGGTAGCGGCGGTGGTCCTCTTCCGTGGCGCTCGACCCCTTGAAGGCACCCCTCAAAGACCGGACGCGCGGAGAGATCTCCGTTCCGGGGATGTCCTCGTTCGACTCGATGGCAGCGAAGAAGTCCGCGACGAGCTGCGACACCGACTTCCCCGAACGTTCCGAGTAGCGCTTGGCCTTGTCGATCAGTTGGTCGTCCAGGCGCAGAGTGAGTTTCGTGTTCACGGTCATGCCTCCAGACGTATAAATCCGTGTGCCATTGTACGTCACACACATGGCGATGGCAACGTTCGTCGAGTCAGGAGCTTGCCGCTCACCCCCTCCAAAGGCGAGGCGTAAGGTCGCCGGATCGATGCCGTTCAGCCACCGGCGACGCCGGTCGGTCAGAGAGCGTCGCCCGCTCGCTGCGGATCGACGAGGACGAAGTGCTCGATCACCGGGAACGGGCCGTAGAAGTGGTGCAGGAGGCGCTTCCACTCCAGGTTCCGACGCGACGGGCGGAACCCCACCTCGTGATCCTCGACGGAGCGCCACAGAACGAGCAATGAAGCCGTCGGCCGCGGTGCGGCCGAACCAGCCCTGGGAGGTGCCTTCCTCAATCCCGGCGGCGCCCGCATCGCGGGTTGGGCCTGCGGCGGCAACCGTATCGCAGTTCTCATCCCCTGCCACCGCGTCGTCGCTGTGAGCGGTGTCCTCACCGGCTACGGCGGCGGCAAAGCCCGCAAGGCCTACCTCGTCAACCTTGAACACGGCGCCTTCGCACCTACCGAAGCTTCCTGCGCAAGGCGTCACGAACCTCGGGCTAGGCGTCACCCGCGTCTGGAGCGGCATCGGCCCCAGACTCACGCCGATCCAGCTCCGCCGCCAATGCTGGCGTGACCGGTGCTGCCAGGGCACGGTCGAGACCGTCCCAGAGCGTACCCATCCACTCGATACGCTCCTCGGCGGTCAGGTCGTCGACGGAGATCAAGCGGCCCATACGATGAGCCTATGCTTCCTCGGGATGTCGTGAAACTGGAGGGGATGCGCCGCACGCTCGAGCTGACTGGCGCGGCGAAGCCGGCGTCCGCTCGAGCGCTTCGTTAGGCACCCGTGGCGGCTGAGCTGTAGTTGAACAGCTCCGTCCACGAGTCGGCACGGAAGACTCTTTCCAGGATCTCCGCATGGGTGCCAGCCCAGTGCTGACACTCGAACTCAGCGAACTCACTGCACATCAAGCGCAGCTTGAACGTCCCGAACGTTGGCGTCTGGCCGTAGCCATCGAAGAACGGGGGCCGCCATTCGAGGTGGGTCAACGACGATGCCGCCTCGATGGAGAACTTCACCACGTCCGCAATTGGTGCACCAGCAGACGCCACTTCCAGATCGACGACTCCGGTGACGTCAGAGCCATCGAAGAAGAACTGATCGACGTGGCAGTCCCCATGGAGCATTCTGGGGGGACGATAGTCTGCGTCGATCGCTTCCCGGTTGGCTTCGAGGATGGTGAGCAGACCATCGTGCAGCCATGGGGGCAAGCCCGCCTCGTTCCATCGATCCTTCGCCGCCGCGACGAGGACCTCGCTGGCCCAGTGCGTGTGCCGCCAACCATGCGGACTGGGCTCCTCGCTGGGCCCATGCTCTGAGCACACGTACCCGGGGTACCGAAACACATTGCTGTGCATGCGGCCGAGGTACCTGCCTGCCGCGCGCAGCAACGGAGCGATGTCCAGCCCCATCGAACACGCCTGCTTGATGGTGGTTCCCTCGAGTTCCCGCAGGAGCAGGAACGGTCTTCCCAGAGGGTTGGCAGAACCCAGTTCGGCCACGACGACGTCGGGCGTCGCGAGTCCATGCGCCTTCAGTGCCGCGTACGCCCCAGCCTCATGGCGGACCGGGAAGGCGTTCTCTTCAGGACTCGTGTACCACGGCTTCGTGTAGGTCTTGCAGTAGAACGCTCCGCCAGACGTGACGAGGCGATCGATGTCGTTGGCCCACTTGACGCGTTGCACGTCGACGAGACGTCCGAGCGAGTGCTGTTGCGCGACGGTGGCGTAGGCGTCTCGGTTCATCCCCGTCCATGGTGCCCAACGACCAGCATCATCGGCGGCGCGCAGCAGCGTCCCCTGCATGCTGTGGCGAGGCGACTCACTGTCCCACCGTCGGGAGCGCCGGGCGCTGCCAGCGGTCCCAGATCTCGGCGTCGAGCACGTGCGCGTCGTACACGGCGCCGACGAACGCCGGCTTGGCGCTCAGGTCGTCGTCGAACAGCAGCGGGTACTGCGAGCCGCGCCACGAGCGGCCGTCGTTGAGGCCCCAGAGCGTCACGGTGGCGATGTCGCCATGGTCGATGTGGTGCGTGCGGATGATGTCGAAGGCCTCGCGGTAGTAGCGGCCCTGCGCGACGAGGTTCGCCTGGCTGTTCGATGCGATGGTGACGTCGATCTCGGTCACGGCCTGCAGCACGCGGTCCGCGACGTAGCCGTTTTGATAGGCGAAGAGGTCGAGCGCGAGACGCAGTCCCTCGTAGGGGAACGACAGGCCGGCATGGAACTGGTGGCCGACACCGTCGAGCGGGGCCCCAGCTGCGAGGAGACGGTTGACAACCTGGAGGAGCTGGTAGCGCTTGGTCCGCGCGTTCGCCGGCTCGATCAGGCCGCGCTCGGTGTTGTAGTCGTTGATCCACAGCGTGACGCGGTCCTCGCGGCCATTGAGGCGGCCGCGAGCGTCGCCGACGTGATGGAC
>SLRS01000141.1 GCA_007130855.1 Trueperaceae bacterium
AGCCGCTGGCCTCGAGGTGGTCGCGGCGGTAGTACATGGTGCCGGGGGCGATGTCGGTGGGCATGGCGATCTGGCGACCGTCGGGGGCGCGGCCCTGGGCCCAGGCGTAGTCGACGAAGAGCTCTTCGTACTGCCCGGCTTCGAACGGCGGGTCACTCAGGTCACGGAGGCCGCCTTCGGCCACGAAGCGTGCGATGTAGCCGATCTCGACGGCGACCACGTCGGCGGCGCCGGAGCCGGTGGCGAGGTTGGTGACGAGCAGATCGTGGTGGTCACCGAAGCCGAGCGTGCGGACCTCGACGATCACGTCGGGGTGCAGCGCGTAGAATGCTGGCAGGACCTGCTCGACGTGCTCGTTCAGCGGCTCGAACAGGCCGAGCGTGAGGGTGGTCTGTGCGAATGCCGCGCCGGCGACTAGGCTGAGCGCGACGATGAGGGCCAGGATCTTCTTCATGCGTATCCTTTCGAGAGAGAGTGGGGGCGCCCGTCAGGGAGCCGCTACGGAGTCACGTTCCACGAGAACGGGATCGAACCGTCGGGTCACCTCCTTATCGTCATCGATTCCGAGCGCTGTGAGTGCGAGCCATGCCGCGGCCTGGCCCATCTCGGCGAAGGGTTGGATCACGGTGGTGAGGGCGGGGAAGAGGTAGTGCGCGATCAGGAGGTCGTCGAAGCCGACCAGCGAGATGTCGTCTGGTACGCGCAGGCCGGTTTCGCGCAGGGCTTTGAGGGCTCCCGCGGCGGATTGGTCGTTGGCGGCGAAGACGGCGGTGAAGCCGGCGTCGCGTTCGAGCAACTGCAGCATGGCGCGGTAGCCGCCGTCCTCGACGAAGCCTCCCTCGGCGACCAGCACGTCCTCGAAGGGTAGGTCGTTCTCGGCCAAGGCTTGGCGGTAGCCCGTGAGACGGTCGCGGGCATCCGTGATGCGCATCAGGCCGGCGATGTGGGCGATGCGGCGGTGGCCACGCTCGAGCAGGTGACGCGTCGCGAGGGCGCCACCGGCGACGTTGTCGAGGTAGACGCAGCGCTCCGCGATCGCCGGGATGTGGCGCCCGACCACGACCACCGGCAGCCCGCTCTGCCGGACCCAGGTGGCCAACTCGCCCTCGCTGGTGGCGTCGACCTGAACGATGAGCGCGTCGGTTCGACGTTCCTTGAGGAACGCGAAAGAGCGGCGCTCGAGGTCGCTGCGAGCGTGCCCGCTCGACACCACCATGTGCAGCCCGCGCGCCTCGACCACGGCCTCGATGCCGCGGACGATGTCGCCGTAGACGGCACTGGACAACTCGCTCACCAGCGCGCCGATGGCGCGGGAGCGGTTGGTGGCGAGGCTGCGGGCGAAGGCGTTGGGTTGGTAGCCGAGCTGCGCGATGGCTTCGAGCACGGCCGCCCGCTTGATGGGGCTGACCGGTACGGTTCCGTTCAAGACGCGGGACACCGTGGCCTGCGATACCTTCGCGAGTTGTGACACGTCCCTGATGGTCGGCATCCCCTCGACTCTCCGTGAAACCGCTTTCAGGCATTGTAGAGGGCCGTGTCCTTTGGTGTCAAGGGCGCCTCTAACTGTCGTCTAGGACGACACTTCTCATCCGATGCTCAGACCCCCTCGGGTCACGCGTCGGTGACGCACCTGCGGGCAACCGACGCGCTCCGAAGACGGTGGCAGGATGCGCTGCGAAGTCGGATCGCTACCTGTGTCAGCACGGAATACCGAGCTCGGCTGGGTCGACCCACTACACCAGGGACCCGTAGCCCTGGTCGCCGAGCCCAGCAGCACCGAGGCTGAGTCGATGGCACGCATGACCGTCGGCCGACGGCGTCCGGGCCCGCTGCTCATCCTCGGTGCGCTGGCGTCGCTGCTGATCGCGGCCGGCATGGCGATCGGTGTCGTCGGGCTGGCGGGTTTCGGATCGCTCGTTGCTCTGGCATACGTGATCGTCCTGTCGTACGGGCTCGCCCGCGAGGTCGCCGCCGACCGCCCTCGCCTGGACGCCGCCTGGCGTGAAGCGGCAGGTGGCGACGGATCGACGGGCCCGCGGCGGCTCAGCGCCCGGCTCCCCATTCGGGTCCTCGGCGCCGTCGTGCTCGTCATCCTCGCCACCGGCTTGGCCGTCGTCGTGCTGGGCAACGGCTGGTGGCTCCTCGCGTTCAGCGTGGTGCCGGCCGTCGCCCTGCTCTTCGCGCGCCGGAAGCAGCTGACGCCGCGGGCGTGGGCGGCGGGTGTCGTGGCCGCCGTAGCGCTAGTCCTCCTCGAGGGTGGCCTCCGTGGGAGCATCGTCGGCGGGCTGGTGTTGGGGGCGCTCATCGCGCCACAAGCGATGGCGGGCGTCGTGCTGTTGGAGGCGTCGCGGTTGGCACGCGTGTGGTCACTCGAAGGCCGCTTCGGAGCCGCGTTCCGGGCCTTCGCGCTCGGCTGCTTGCTGGCGGTGCCGCCAGCGTTGATGAACGCCGCCGGCATGACCGCAGAGCTGGCCAGCGCGGCCGAGGCTTCCTTCCGCAGCGGCTGGATGGCCTTCTACGCGCTGCAGCCGGCGCTGCTCGAGGAGATCTGGGCGCGGCTGTTCCTGCTGCCGCTGCTCTACGTGGCGTTCAGGCCAGCCACGTGTTCCGCCGCGGGACGGGCGCTGTCGTTCGCGCTCCTCATCTCGGTCGCGGTCCACGGCCTCGCCCACGCGCCCCAGTCCATCGCCAGCGTCTCCAACGCCCTCTTCACGGCACTCGTCTACGGCGTGCCGCTGGCGCTGCTCTTCTTGCGTCGGGGTCTCGAGAGCGCTGTCGGCTACCACTTCTTCGTCGACTTCGTGCGCTTCGGGTACGTGATCCTGGTGCTGCACGGCTGAAGGTCGCGCGACCGGCAGTCGGCGTCCGAGGCCCCTTTCGAAACTCGCGCCGAGAAACGATCGAACGGGACGTTGGCCGTTGTGGCGGGCGCCGCTCACGAATAGCCTGGTGCCATGGATTCACGCGTCAAGGATCACGAGCATCGGAGCGTGGGCGCGGGCGCCGCTTCGCCTTCGGAGGGCTCCTGGCGGCCGGGTGCGGTGCTGTTCGACATGGACGGCACCCTGATCGACACCGAGGCGATGTGGTTCGAGGCCGGCTCGCGGCTGCTCGAGGGCCTGGTGAGCGAGCTGCCCGACGACGCCGCCGAGCAGCTGCACGGCCTCGATCTCGACGCGGTGATCCGCTGGCTCGGTGATCATGGCGCCACCGTGGATCGCGACGAGTACCTCGCTCACTTGCTCGCGGCGGTCGAGCCGCTGCTGCCCGCGGCGCCCGCTCGCGACGGAGCGGCGGAGTGGGTCACGGCCGTCGCCCGGTTGGGGTACCCGCGCGCGCTCGTATCGAACTCGCCGCACTCGGTCATCCACGCGACGCTCTCGTCCCACCCCTGGGCACGGCAGCTCGAGGTCAGGGTGTCGGTCGATGACGTTGGGCGAGGCAAGCCCGCGCCCGACCTCTACGTGTTCGCGGCGGGCCGACTCGGCGTGTCGCCGGTCGACTGCCTGGTGCTCGAGGACAGCCGGGTGGGTGCCCGTGCGGCAGTCGAGGCCGGGGCGACGTGCGTGCTGGTGCCGTTCGGGGCGATCGCCGAAGGTGAGGCCCGGCGCATCACGCCGCTGGTGGCGGCCGATCTGCCTAGCGCCTGGCGGCTGGTTGCGCTCGATGGCTCGCCGCTGCTGCAGCGGTAGCGCATCGTCGCCTGGGCGCCGGCCGCATGCTGGGCCTGCTGCGGGCGCGCATCGGCGCCGCCTACCCCAGCGTGATCGTCGCCCGCGTCACGCCCGCACGATCGTGGCGCGCGACGAGCTGCACGCTGCTCCCAGGCGGCGCCCGCACGACCCACTCGGCCTTGGCTCGATCGGTGGTCGAGTCGACGCCCGGGCTGGCGTCCACGTAGGCGCGCCCCTCGAGCTGACCGAGCTCTTCGCGCGCCTTGCCCGCTTCGAGCGTGGCGCCCTCGGGCAGCTCGAGCTCGCAGATCACGCCGCGCGTCACCTTCTTCTCGAGCGCCTGCTTGGTGACGTAGGAGGGCAGCCAGCCGGTGTTCTGGACGATGACGCGCACCCGGTACGTCTCGTCGCCGAGCGCCGTCGCGCTCGCCTCGAGCAGCTCGAGCTTCGGCGAGATCGCCAGGTGCCACACGAGCCACTGCGGGAACTTGGCCAGCTCGCGCTCCAAGAACTCCGGCGGCGGGTTGCGGAAGGCGTAGAGGTGATCCCAGCCGCCGAGCTCGACGGTGCCGAGTTGCGGGTGCTCGAACGCGTACCAGTCGACGTAGCCGCGGCCGCCGAGCCGCTCGTCGCTCCAGGCGAGCATGGTCAGGTCGTCCTCGACGGGGTGCTCGCGGTGCCAGTCGATGAACTTGTACTCCTCGATGCCGGCCTCGCGCTGCGGCGACCAGAGCTCGACGGTCCAGGCGAAGAGGCCGAGGTGGTCGTAGATCCAGTCGTCGAAGCCGCCGGTGATGACTTCCTTCGGGTGGTACTTGAAGTCGTGGAAGACCGAGACGTTGGGGTAGCCGGTCAGCTCGGTGCCCTTCGCCCCCAGCTTCTGGTAGGTCCACAGGTCCTCGCTCGGGAGGGTGTCGTCGGCGCGCGTCGACATCGGCCGCAGCAGGACGCCGCCGTGGGTGTGGAAGGTGATGCCGGCCGTGATGTTGGGGTGCCGGGCGAAGAAGTCGACGACGGCGCGGACTTCGCTCTCCGAGGCGGGGTAGGGACCGGCGCCGCGCTGTTCGTGCTCCTGGCGCCACTCGGAGGGGAAGTTGCGGTTGTAATCGAGACCCTGTTTGGGCTTGCGGTAGTGGATGGTGGCGCCGTCGTAGTTCACCACGCGGCCCTCGACGAGCAGGCGGTAGAACGTGCCGTGCGCTTCGTCGGGCTCGCGCCGGATCAGCAGTCGGGGTTCGTCAGGGTGCGGCTTCCAGGCGCCGTTCGGATCACGGATGCGCATGTGCAGGATGCGGCCGTCGCCGTCGACGTCCTCCTGGAGCAGGCCGTCGAGGGGGTCCTCGTCGAAGGGGTACGCCCGGGTGCCGGAGCGGATGATCCGCGGCCGCTCAGCGAGCGCCCACTCCGCGCCGTCGGGATTCACGCGCGGGCAGAGGTAGAAGGCGCGGGTGTCGAGGCAGCGGGTGATCGGGTCGTCGGTTCCGTAACTCGTGACCAGCGTGTGCAGGTGGTGGAGGCACATGGTCGAGGGCGAGACCTCGGACGCGTGGATGTTGCCGTCGACCCAGAGGGCGGGCTTCTCCTCCGCCGGGCCCGTCTCCGCATTGGTGACAGAGGCGAGCCAGATGTCGCGCCCTTCGAAGCTCGTCCCGATACTCTCGAGCCGTACCAGGTTCGGGTACTCGCGCGCGTAGGCCGCGAGGAGGTCGCTCAGGTCGTCATAGCGGTAGTAGCGGTCGAATCGGACTGTTGGCACACTGCACCTCGTCGGTCGCCGGGCGCGACGTGCCCAACCTACCAGAGCGTTTCGTGCGGCTGCCAGGCGTGGCCGCGCGAGCGGCTGCCAGCACGCATGGCGGAGGTCGGCGGGCCGACCGCGGTGATCGAGCCGGCCCCGGCGCGAACGCGCTACCAACGCCGTGAGGTGTTCGACGACGAGCTCGATCGGTGACGTCTCCAGCCGATGTGCTCGAGAGGGGCTTGGGTCGCTGCCGATCTCAGCGCTCGTGGCGGGGATCGAGAGCGTCGCGTAGCCAATCGCCGAGGAGGTTGCCCCCGAGTGCCACCAGCGCGATGGCCAGTCCCGGGAACAGCGAGACCCACCATTGCAGCAGCATGTACTGCCGCCCCGTACTGAGCATGGAGCCCCAGGATGGCGTCGGCGGCTGGATGCGACGCGGCCCGGTCGCGGCGTCGACGCGCCCCGGTCCGGCGGCGCCGCCCCGGTGATCGCGGCCCTGCGCAGTTCCGGGCGCGGCAGCGCAGGTCCACCCTGCATCGTTCGTACGCCAGCGTGAGCTCTGGCGCCCGGTCGAGGTTCAGCGTGCCTACCCCGGTACGAACGTCGCCCGCAGGCCCCTCGCGTTCGCGAGGTCCGTGAGTTCCGGCACCACCTCGAGCGCGTCGGGCAGGTCGTCGCTGGCGAGGAGATCGAGGAGGAACGCCCGTCGCACGAGGATGTCGACGTCGCCGACCAGGACGAGCGCGACGTCGGGCTCGCGCTCGAGTTGCGCGAGCGCCTCGAGTTCGCCGCCGGCTCCGCTCACGGCTCGCGGATCGTCCGCGCGGACGAGGAGGTAGGGGAGTTCGGTGGTCGCGCAGAGATCGACGATGTCGCGCACGGAAGGCTCGGTGAGGTCCTCCCAGCGCGCGAGGTGGACGTCGTCGGGCGGTGTGACCGGCGCGCTGCCGTGCGTCGCGTGCCAGGCGTCGCGGTAAGCGGCGTGGAGTTCACCGCCGTGCCGGAAGGTGCCGCGATGGCGAGTCCCGATGCTCCTGAGGCGGCGCTCGTCGCCGCGTGCCTCGTCGAGTGCCTCGCGCGGGTCGAGCGCGTCGCGCTTCGTACCGCCGAACAGCCGCCGTAACAACGCCATCGTCGTGCCTCCTCGCGCCGCCATGCGCCGGCGATGGATCGTTCACGATAGGACATGGCGGGCGGACGTAGTGGTCGACCCATCAGCCGCTGCCGCAGAGGAGGCCCCCATGGCAGCCGAGGCACGACCCGATGGCCAGGATCCTCACGAACTCGGGCGCTTCGCCGCGGCGCAAGAGGACACGATCGACGCCGTGCGGCAGGAGTTGCGTGCGGGCCGCAAGGCGACGCACTGGATGTGGTTCGTCTTTCCGCAGGTCGAGGGGCTCGGCTCCAGTCCGATGGCAAGGCGGTATGCCATCGGCTCGCTCGATGAGGCGGTGGCGTACTTGGAGCATCCCGTACTGGGGCCACGCCTGCGGGAATGCTCGGCCCTCCTGCTCGACGTGGAGGGCGCCTCGATCGAGCGCATCCTGGGGACGCCCGACGACCTGAAGCTTCGATCGTCGATGACGCTCTTCGCGCTCGTCTCCGAGCCGGGCTCGGTGTACGAGCGGGTGCTCGAGCGCTTCTTCGAAGGGTCTTTGGACCTTGCGACGCAGGCCGTACTGAAGCGCTGGGCGGCCGGCCGTCGGTGATCGCCGCATTCTCGACGCCGGCACGACACCGCAAGTCGGTCGGCGCGATCGACGTGGTGGCGGCCGGCTCGTTCCGCGAGCAGGCGCCGCCGGCGATCCGGGGTAGCGGCTACGTGGTCGCGTCGCTGGAAGCGGCGCTGTGGGCGTTTGCGTCGACACCCTCGTTCGAGTCGGGTGCGTTGGCGGCCGTCAACCTCGGCGACGACGCCGACACCACCGGGGCCGTGTACGGACAGATCGCCGGGGCCCACTACGGGGAGATCGGTATCCCGGCGGCGTGGCTCGGACGTCTCGCGCGGCGGGACATGATCGCCGGCTTCGCGGAGGCGCTGCTTCGCCTCGATCGCGGCCGGCGGGCGAGCGGCTGAAGGGCCCGGTATGCCGTACACCCGTGCGCGTGCCTGACGGCGCTCGCGTAGATCGCTACGAGGATGCTTCGTTCACCATGGTATTCTCATGTACCATCGCTCGTCCGTTCCCGTGACCTGCGCACGCCCACCGGCGTGTCCAACTGGGAGGGCTCATGAGACCCATCGCAATCACGCTCTTCGCGCTCGTCGTGCTGTTAAGTGGCGCCCTGAGCTATGCCCAGGCCGATCCGATCCGCGTCGGTTCGAAGCAGTTCACGGAGAGTATCGTACTCGCCAAGCTGATCGGGTACGCCCTCGAGGACGTCGGCTTCACGATCGACGACCGCACCCCCCTGGGCGGTACCGATGTGAACCGCTCGGCGCTGGTGAACGCCGAGATCGACGTCTACCCGGAGTACACCGGCACCGCCTTGGGCCTGTTCTTCCCCGACGTGGAGCTGCCCGAGGGGCTTACCCGCGACGCCGAGGCGTCGTACGACTACTTGCTGGAGCACGATCTCGAGCGCGACCGCCTGCTCTGGTTGGCGCCCGCCCCGGCTAACAACACCTACGGCTTTGCGGTGCGACGGGCGTTCGCCGAGGAGCACGGGCTCACCACGATGGAGGACTTTGCCGAGTACGTCAACGCCGGCGGTGAAGTGATGATGGCGACTGGCGACGAGTTCGCCCAACGCCCCGACGGGATCGCGGCTTTCGAGGAGCTCTACGGCTTCGAGCTCGCCGACGAGGCGTTGCTGATCATCGCCGCGGGCACGCCCGCGCAGACGCTGCAGGCGCTCGACCAGGGTGCGAACGACACCAACGTGGCGATGACCTTCGCCACCGAGGGCGCCGTGGTCGCGTACGACTTCGTGGTCCTGACCGACCCACGGGGCGCGCAGCCGATCTTCAACCCCACGCCGGTGTTCCGCGTGGAGGTGATCGATGCGAACCCCGAGATCCCGGCGATCCTGAACCCGATCTTCGAGGGGCTCACGAACGAGGTGTTGCAGGAGCTCAACGCCCGCGTCGACGTCGATGGCGAGAGCCCGGACGCCGTAGCCCGAAGCTACCTCGAGGAGCACGGCTTCTTGAACTGAGGCGCGGGCGCGGAGTCGCTGCCGTTCGGCCTGGTCCGGAGCGGGTTGCTCGAGCTGGTCCGGAGGAGGTGTGTGTGCCCGTCAACCGTGTGGCTGTGCTCGGCTCGTTGATCGCCGGCCTGAGCCTGTTCTTCTTGCCGCTGGTCGAGTTGAAGCCGAACCGCCTGGCGTCGGGCATCCCGTTCTTCCTACTCCAGTTCGAGGGCGACGTACGCTACCTGGCGCTCTTCGTGCTGGCGCTCCTACCGCTCGTCGTAGCGCTGCGCCGAGCCGATGTCGTGCGCGGTGCACTCCTCGCAGGTCTCGGCAATGCGCTGTTGTTCCTGACGCTCTACCTGCCGGCGGTGGCGGGCGAGGTCCTGCTCGCCGACGCCGCCGCCTGGCTGGGTGAAGGCGTGCGCCTGAGCAACCCGCGCCTCTTGCCGTCTGCAGGGTTGGCGCTGGGTCTCTTCGGCGCCTACACCGTGCTGTACGGCGGGTTGCGCGATCTGGTGGTGGCCGGCGCACCGCGCAGCCTGCGCGTCGCGGCGGCCTGGGGTGGTCTGCTGCTCGTCGTGCTGGCGGCGCTCAGCGGGCGTTTCGACGTCTACTCGGTGGTGGTGGAGTTCCAGGCGCGTGGTCAGCAGCTCGCGCAGCGGACCGTCGAGCACGTGATGTTCGTGGCCGTGGCGCTGTCGATCGGGTTGGTGTTGGGCGTGGGCCTGGGGTTGTGGGCACACCGCGACCGTCGCGCGTCGCCGGTGATCCTGTACCTGGTGGGCATCATCCAAACGGTGCCGAGTCTGGCGCTGTTCGGCGTGCTGCTCGTGCCCTTGGCGCGGCTCGGCGATCAGCTCGCCACTAGCGTCGCGCTGGCATTGGTGGCCTCGCTGGCGCTGGCCGCCGCGGCGCTGGCACTGTACCGGACGATCGGCCAGCGCCTGCGAGGCGCGGCGCGGCAGGTCGTGCTGCTGCTCGTGACCGTGTCGGCGGCGGTGCCCGTAGCGCTCTTCACCGTCGTGGTGGCCAGCTTCTCGTTCCGTGTCAGCTTGCTCGCCTTCACCTCAGCGGCCCCCGCCTTGGCGAACCTCCGTAGCGCCATGCTGGTCGCACTCATCGCCGCGGTGGGGCTGCAACTGGCCGTGCGGCGCCAGCGCGTCGACACCGCGCGCCGCTCGTTGGCGCGAGCCGCCTGGGTGGGCTGGGGTGCCCTGGCCGTGACGTTGGTGGTCGCGTTGGTGACCGCGTCGCAGCTGTTCCTGGCACGGGTGGAGAGCGCCGCCACCCTGACCGTGCGCGATCTCGGCGTCTCCGGCATCGGTCCTGCGCCGGCCGTGATCGCGCTGACGCTGTACTCCCTGCTCCCGCTGGTACGCAACACCTACGCTGGCCTCACGAACGTCGACCCGGCGGTGATCGACTCGGGACGCGGCATGGGCATGAGCGCCCCGCAGCGCTTCATGCAGATCGAACTCCCGCTGGCCCTGCCGGTGATCATGGCGGGCGTACGAAACGCGTCGGTGGCCCTCGTGGGCATCGCCGCCATCGCCACCGTGATCGGCGCGGGTGGACTTGGCGACTTCATCCTGGGCGGGATCATCAACACGTCGATCGATCAGATCCTGCTCGGCGCGATTCCGGCGGTGCTGTTGGCGGTGCTCCTGGATGCCGTGTTGCGCGCGACCGAGCAACTGCTGGTGTCTCCCGGGATTCGCGTCTCGGGCGAGGCGGCCCCGTCATGATCGAGTTCGAAGGCGTGGTGAAGGACTTCCCGGGCGGCGTGCGGGCGGTGGATGCGCTCGACCTGACGGTGGAGAAGGGCGAGATCAGCGTCCTGATCGGGCCGTCCGGGTGCGGGAAGACGACGAGCATGCGGCTCGTGAACCGGTTGATACCGCTCACCAGCGGTCGCATCACCGTCGACGGCCGCGACAACCTCGAGTTCGCGCCGGAGGAGTTGCGCCGCAAGATCGGGTACGCCATCCAGCAGATCGGTCTCTTCCCCCACATGACCGTGGGACAGAACGTGGCGGTCGTGCCGCGGTTGCTCGGCTGGGAGGAGCAGCGCGTCCGCCAGCGCGTCGACGGGCTGCTCGAGCTGGTCGGGCTCGATCCCGACGTGCAGCGCGACGTCTATCCCCGGCAACTCTCCGGCGGCCAGCAGCAGCGCGTGGGGGTCGCCCGGGCACTCGGCGCCGACCCGCCCATCATGCTCATGGACGAGCCCTTCGGCGCGGTCGACCCCATCACCCGCGCGGTGCTGCAAGACGAGTTCCTGCAGATCCAGGCGACCATCGCCAAGACCGTCTTGTTCGTCACCCACGACATCGACGAGGCGATCAAGATGGGCGACCGGATCGCGGTGATGCGTACAGGCAGGCTGGTGCAGTACGCCACGCCCGACGAGTTGCTGGCCCAGCCTGTGGACGACTTCGTTCGCGCCTTCGTCGGTGGCGACCGCCACCTGAAGCGCCTCGGCCTCGTGCGAGTGCGCGACGTGATGGCGGAGCCGGACGAGCGCACGCCCGAGTTGGACGGCGAGGCGGTACTCGAGCACACCTCGGTGCGCGACGCGCTGTCGGTGCTGGTCGGCCGCGGCTTCGATGCCACGCCGGTGGTGGATGCCCAAGGGCGGTTATGCGGCGTGATCACCCTGAATGGGCTGCGAGCAGCGGTGCGGCGTGCGGCACGGGAGCGTGCATCAGAGGAGCGTGCATCAGAGGAGCGCGCGGCGGAGGGTGAGGCGTGACGGAGCACGGCTTGCATGCCACGTTGGCCCGGGGTGCGCGCGCCGTGGGTGTGGCACCGCTGGTGTGGCTGGTGCTGGCGGCCGGGGTGGCGGCGCTCGGCCGGGTGCAGGTGATCATGCGCGACGAACGCTTCGCGGGCGTGGAGGCGTCGTTGGCCCCCGACCTGTGGCTCCCCACCATCGGGCTCCACCCGCGAACGGTGATCGACATCGGCGCGATCGACACCGGTGTGCCGTTGGCGTTGGCGCTGCTGGTGGCGGCCGTGTTGGAGGTCGGTCTGGCGCTGCTACGCGGCCCGAGCCTGCGGCTGGTGCGCCCCCTGGTGCGTGCGGCGGCCATCTTCCTCACCTTCTGGTCGGTGTTCGGGCACGTGCCCATCTGGGATCAGCTGCTGGGCTGGGTCTTCCCGGAGCGGCGACAGCTGCTGCACCCGCGCGGCACCGCGATCGAGTTCGCCGGGCAGCACCTGGAGTTGGTACTGGTGTCGTCGTTGGTGACCATCTCGCTGGGGTTGCTGCTGGGTGTGGTGGTGACGCGTTCGCGGTTCCGTGAGTTCCTGCCGCTGGTCTCGGACCTGGTGAGCGCCGGCCAGACCATGCCGACGTTGGCGATCGTGGCGATCATGGTGCCCATCATCGGGTTCGGCTTCTGGCCGACCATCGTGGCGCTGATCCTCTACGGCATGCTGCCCGTCGTGCGCAACACCATCGCCGGGCTCGAGGCGGTGGACCGCTTCGTGATCGAGTCCGCGCAGGGTATGGGCATGACCGCGGGACAAGTCTTGTGGCACATCGAGTTGCCGAACGCGAGCCGCATCATCTTGGCCGGCATCCGGACCAGCGTGATCGTGAACGTTGGTACCGCCGCGCTCGGCGCCTACGCCGGCTCGGGGGGCCTTGGCGTGCCCATCGCCGGCGGGCTCAGCCAGTTGATCTACCCCTTCGTCCTGTTGGGGGCCTTGCCGGCTGCGCTGCTGGCGATTCTGCTCGATTACGTGCTGGGCCAGATCGAGTTCGTGCTCACGCCGCGAGGGCTGCAGGTGGGCTGACGCGACCTTCGCGCAGCGGCGCTGCCGCAGCCATCCAACACCACGCTGTCCTCACCCACGCGCTCATGCGAGCGACGAGGGGCCTCGAGACGCCCCCTCGGTTCCCTGGGGCTGGCGGGCCGCGCGCTGCATGCGGTAGGCGAACTCCTCGACCGTCGTGAGCCGCAGCGGGAACTCCGCGAGGGTCGTCGCGGGGTCGAAGCGCTGGTCGCTCGTGCTGCGGTGGGCAGCCAACGTCAGCAGCTCGCTCGTGCCGCGGCCGAAGGGCCGTAGCAGCTTGCCGAGCGCGCGCACGAGCGGCAGCGGTAGGTGGATCGTCCGTGCGCTGCGGCCGGCGACGCGTCCGAAGGTTGCCGCGACCTCGCGTGCGGTCGGGTTCTCGAGCCCGCCGATCTCGATGATGCGGTCGCGGGCGCCGGGATGGTAGAGCGCCAGCAGGACGTAGTGAGCGACGTCCTCGACGGCTATCGTGTTGATCGGGTTACGGCCCGGTCCGACGATCATCGCCCGGCGCTGCGCCAGGATCGGGCTGCCGATGCCGGCGACCCACGACTCCATGAAGGTGGGGACGCGCACGATCGTGTAGCTGAGCTTGCTGGCCCGCAGGTGCGCCTCGACGTGGTGGACGGCTCGGAAGCACGCGAGCGGGTGTCCGGGAGCGGCTCCGAGGCTCGAGACGTAGACGAAGTGGGCGACCCTGGCGCCGAGCGCGGCGTCGACCAGGCGAAGCTGCGCCGAGGCATCGCCGATCGGCGCGCCGTCGAGCCCCCCGCCGGCGAGGTTCGGGGCCACGGCGGCCACCCGCTCGACGTCCTGGCACGCCCTGGCGAGCGAGGCGCCATCGCGCAGGTCGCCCGTGACGACGTCGGCGCCGAGGTGCGCGAGCCGCGCCGCGCGTTCGGGCGTCGCCGTCATCACACGCACCCTGCGACCCTCGTCGAGCAGCTTGGCGCTGACGGTGGAGCCCAGAAGACCCGTACCTTCGACGACCAGGACCACCGTCCACCTCCTGCAACGGGCGCGTGCTGGCTCTGCTCACGCTATCGGCCCGGGCGTTCTCGATCCGTTCCGGCTTCGTTCCTGGGGCTGGTCGGACTGGTCGGTCGGCGTCAGAGCAGCCGTGCCTGCGCGGCTTCCTCGAGGGCCCGTCGGAGCGAGGCGGTGGTGCTCTGGGGTGTGGCGTCGGCCTGCACGGCGCCTTCGAGCGCCTCGGCGAGGGCGTCGGGGAGGCGCTGCTGCGTCGGTGCGAGCAGCGCCACCGCGCGGGCCGTCGCCGCTTCGAGGTGGCCGTGTCGGAGGCTGGTCGCGAGCAGCGGCAGGTGCGCGCACCACTGGAAGAAGTAGCGCTGGCCCCTCTCCCAGCTCTCGAGCGCCGCACCCCCCTCGCGCTGGCAGCCGTCGCTGTCGCCCCGTTTCCAGGCCAGCCAGGCGAGGTGCGCGTGGGCCGCGCCGATGTACTCCGGCATCGCGAGCGTCTGCGCGGCTTGCAAGGTGCGCAGGGCGTAGTCCTGCGTCGCGGCGGTGTCGCCGCGCAGCCGTTGGACGAAGCAGAGGTAGGTCAGGCAGCGCGTTCGGATCGGCCCCGTGCCGGTGCGTTCGCTGGCGGCGAGGGCTGCCTCGAGTCGTGCTTGGGCCTCGTCGAGGTCGCCGTGCCAGAGGCAGCTGAAGCCGAGGCAGAAGCCGATGTTGTCGATGACGGTGACGACTCCCGACTCCTGGGCCGCCGCGAGCGACGCCCGCCGGTACGCGAGACCCTGGCTCGACGTGGTGAAGCGGCTGCGGACGAAGTCCGTGTCGGCCAGACGATCGAAGAAGAGGGCGCGATGGAGCGCCGTTCCGTGGCGGGTGACGAGGCCCTCCATGCGCTGCAGCAAGCGTTCGCTGTCGCGCCAGGCGTGCCGCCAGTAGTGCATGTTGCTGCGCGCGAGCCCGATCTCGATCCATTCGAGCCAGCGGGGGTCGGCGTCGGTGTCGGGCTGGCCGAGGGTGGCTTCGGCCGTGTCGTAGGCAGCGAGCGCGTCGTCGTAGTGGTAGCGCGAGCTGTTGGAGTTGCCCAGCTTGCGCCACAGGCGTGCGCGGGTGATGCGATCGTCGCTGCGCAGGCGCTCGAGGGCCTGCTCGAAGCGCGCCCGCGCCGCCTCGTGCTCGCCCTGCAGTGCGAGCACGTCGCCGACGCCTTCGAGCGCGTGCGCGGCGATCTGGTGCCGCCAGCTCGCGATGGCCTCGCTCTGCGGCAGGTCTTCGAGCAGCGTGAGGGCGCGCTCGTAGGCGTCGACGGCCTCTTGGTGCGCGAAGAGCGCCCGTGCTTCGTCGGCTGCGCGGTCGTAGTGATGGATCGCCCGCTCGCCGAGGCCCGCGAGGTCGTAGTGGTAGGCGATCGAGGCGCTTGCCGCGCCGCTGCCGGGCCGTTCGAGCGCCTCGGCCGCGTAGCGGTGGAGCAGGCGCCTGCGGGTCAGGCTCAGCCCCGCGTATGCGACCTCGCGAAGCTTGTCGTGGGTGAAGTCGTACTGGCCGGCGCGCAGCTCGCGCACGATGCGCTGTTGCCACAGCTCGTCGAGGCAGCGCACCACGACGTCTTCGGCCTGGCGGCTCACGTGTACCAGGAGCTCGGAGCTGAAGGTGCGACCGATGACGGCGGCCATTCCGAGGAGGTCGGCACTCGCGTGCGTGAGCCGGGCGAGTCGGGAGGCGATGACCGCACGCAGCTTCGGTGACAGCGCGAGCGCCGGCGCCGCCGACGGTGCCGCGGCGCCTCGGTGGGTCTGCCAGCCGCCCCGCAGGAGCTCGACCACGAACAGCGGATTGCCTTCCGTCTCCCGGTAGAGCGCCGCCAACGCCTCGGGTTCCGGCTCGCCTCGCCACAGGTTCCGAGCGAGGGCGGCGCATTCCGGCTCGTTCAGCGCCGGGAGCTCGAGTTCGTGCATGCGCTCGTCGACCTGCAGGGCGTGCAGGAGGGCGAGCAGGGCTTCGTTGGTGGCGAGCTCGTGCGACCGCGCGGTGGTGATCACGTGCAGGCGTGCCCGAGGGTCGTAGCGCAACAAGAAGCCGAGCCATGCGAGGGTGTCGCGGTCGCACCACTGCACGTCGTCGATCAGCACGAGGAGCGGCTGGCGTGTCAGGGTGGCGCTCGCGAGCGCTTCGAAGAAGCGTCGGCGTTGCCAGTCCTCGCCGAGCGGGCCGGGTGGTCGTCCGTCGGCGAGCTCGGGCAGGAGCCGGCTCAGTTCGTGGCGCTCGGACGGCTCGAGGTCGGTGAGTGGGGCCCATGGTGCGAGGCTGCGCACGAGCGTCGCGGCGGTGGAGAGTGCCAGCGGTCCTTCGGCGGCGTAGCAGCGCGCTCCGATCACGACTGCCTCGCGCCCCAGTGCGTCGCGCGCGAACTCCTCGACCAGTCGTGTCTTGCCCACGCCGGAGTCCCCCTTGACGAGCGTGAACCAGGCTTGGCCACCGTTGGCTCGCTCCCAGGCTGCTCGCAAGCAGGCGAGCTCCTCGCCCCGGCCGACGAGTGGAACCGTCGGCGCCGTGGCCGGCAGGACGTCACCCAGTGGCGCCAGGCGCTGCGGCTCGGGCTCGAGCCGTTGACGAAGGAGCCGCTCGTACGCGTCTTGCGTCTCGCGGCTGGGCTCGACCCCGAACTCGCGCTGCAGGAGTGAGGCGCAGGTGTGGTAGACGTGCAGCGCCTTCGCCCGCTCGCCGCTGAGCGCGTGGATCCGCATCGAGCGCCGGTACGACGCTTCTGCCAACGGGTCGTGCTGCAATGCGCGTTGGGCGTAGCGCGCTGCGGCGAGGTAGTCGCGCTGCGCTTCGGTGAGGGTCACCAGGCGCTCGAGGATGCTCGCGAAGAGGTCTCGCAGCCGCTCGCGAGGCTCGTCCAACCAGGCGTCGTACAGCTCGGGCAGGAGGTCGCCGCGATACAGTCCCACCGCTCGCTCCAGGCAGCTGCGCTCGAGTTCCTCGGCGCCTTCGTCCCGTGCGCCTTCGGCGTCGGAGAGCGCCTGCTCGAAGTGCGCCACGTCGAACTCGAAGGGCGCCTCGGCACGCCACCTCAGGTGTTGCCCCTCGAGTTCCATGGCGCGCTCCGCGTCGGGCAGCGAGTGCCGTAGTTGGTGCAGTGCTCGGCGCAGGTTCGTGCGCGCTTGGCCCTCGTCGGATTCGGGCCACAGCAGGAACGAAAGGTGGGCTCGCTCATGCGCACGATCGCGGTTGAGGAGCAGGTACGCCAGGATCGCTTTCGCGCGGGGTCCGGCGACCGGCAACACGGCGCCATCGCGCTCGAGCCTGAGGCCTCCGAGCAGACGCGCCGCGAACGTCGCCACGGCCCTCCTTTCGGCAGCCTCGGAAGCGTGACGGCGTACCTGGATGATAGACGACGACGGGTTCGGTGAGGCGGGACTGAGCGCCGCCCGGACGGGCCAGGGTGGCACCCCACCGAGTGGAACTAATTGATGACGCCCAGCGCCAGGAGGAAGTCGGTTGGTGCCCCGAGGAGCAGGTCCGGAGCCTCGCCTTGACGGACGGCCAGTCGAGCGGCACGCCGTCGCGCTTCAGCAATACCAGGGTCGTGACGAAGATGGGCATGAACACCAGCAGCGTCGTCGTCACCTGCGTCACGATGAAC
>SLRS01000053.1 GCA_007130855.1 Trueperaceae bacterium
GGCCCCTCAACGACCGCGGCCACGCCTGCGGCTGCGCCGCGACGGCGGCGCTCGCGGAGCCGTGGTGGGCGCGCGCGGCTCGCAGGCGCACGGGGCCCATGCCGGGCACCAGGCTCAGCGTCAGCAGCGCCAGCAGTTCGTCGTCGGGCTCCACGGCGCTAGTCTCGCGCTGCGCCGGTGCTCGCGGTGTGCAGACTGGGCCGTCGACCAGGCCAGCCGCGGCCGCGGCCGTGAGGTGATCCCACTCAGTCCAGGCGCCGCCAGCGTGGCCCGTCGGGGGTGTCCTCCACGACCACGTCGAACGTCCCTAGGCGCTCACGGATGGCATCGGCGGCGGCGAAATCGCGGCGTTTGCGGGCCGCCTCGCGCTGCTCGAGCAGCAGGCCGACCACCGCGCCGAGCAGCTCGGCGTGGTCACCCTCGCCGCTCGCGGCCTCGATCCCGAGGATGCCCACGAGTAACTCGTCGAACAGGGCCCGCGCCGCCGCCGCACAGCCCAGGTCGCCGCTGTCGCGCGCCCGGTTCGCGTCACGCGCCACGTCGAACAGCACCGCGATCGCCTCCGGGGTGTTGAGATCGTTGTCGAGCGCGGCCGCGAAGCGCCGGCGTGCCTCCGACCAGGCCTCAGCCGGGGTGCCCGTACCGGCGTGGCTGGGCCACGAGGCGTAGGCGCTGCGCAGCCGTCGCAGCCCCGCCGCGGATGCTTGGAGCGCCTCGTCGGCGAAGTCCGAGAGCGAGCGGTAGTGCGAGCGCAACAGGTGGAAGCGCACCACCATCGGATCGATGCGCTCGAACAAGGGGAACAGGTCGACCACGTGACCCTTCGACTTCGACATCTTCTCGCCACCCAGCGTGAGCATGTTCCAGTGCAGCCAGAAGCGCGCGAAGGGCTTGCCGGCGCCGCGGGCTTGCGCCAACTCGCACTCATGGTGCGGGAACACCAGGTCGAGCCCGCCGCCGTGGATGTCGAACTCGTCGCCGAGGTACTTGGTGCTCATGACCGAGCACTCGATGTGCCAACCCGGAAAACCCTCGCCCCAGGGGCTGCGCCAACGCATGAGGTGCTCCGCGTCGGCTCGCTTCCACAGCGCGAAGTCGCGCGGGTCGCGCTTGTCGCTGCGCACCTCGACACGCGTGCCCTCGACCAGCTCGGCTGGGTCGCGGCCCGAGAGCTCGCCGTAGGCGCTCCATGACGACACGTCGAAGTAAACGCTCTCGTTCGACACGTAGGCGAGCCCGTGCTCGAGCAGCGTCTCGATCAACTCGATCTGCTCGATCACGTGCCCGGTGGCGCGAGGCACGATGCTGGGTCGGCGCACGCCGAGTCTGTCCATCGCGTCGAAGTAGGCCCAGAAGTACTTCTCGGCCACTTCCATCGGCTCGATCCGCTCGAGCTTGGCGCGCTTGGCGAGCTTGTCCTCGGCGTCGCCGTCGTCGGTCAGGTGGCCGACGTCGGTCACGTTCGTGACGTAGCGGACGCTCAAGCCTTGGCGCTCGAGCCAGCGGCGCAGCACGTCGAACACGATCGGGCCGCGGGCGTGCCCCAGGTGCGGCTCGGCGTAGACGGTCGGACCGCAGACGTACATGCCGACCCGCCCGGGGACGAGCGGCTCGAACGCTTCGAGGCGGCGGCTGAGGGAGTTGTACAGCTGGAGTGGCATGCGGTCTCCGGGCAGGCTCCGCGAGCAAGCGCGGCACTGACGTGCTCGGGATGGGCGCCGCGCACGAACGTCGCACGGGGCCCGCCCCGTGCGGGGGCGAGGAAGGCTTCGGTCAGACGCGGGGTCGGGCGCGACATCGCCGCCCAGGACGGAGGTTGCCCATGGCGCGGAGTCTAGCACGCGGCCCCGCCGCCCCCGGTCGCTGTTAGCGTAGGGCGTGGGCTTCCAGACGCCGGCTCGGCGCGCCGAGCACGAGGACGTGGTCAAGGGCTCGCGCTTCATCGCGCTGGCGCAGCACCTGCCCCACCTCGACGCGCTCGAGGCGCTGCTCGACGAGCGGCGCCGGGCCCTGGACGGCGCCTCGCATCACGTCTGGGGCATGCGCTGGGGCGAGACCCTGCGCTCGTCGGACGACGGCGAGCCCGGCGGCACGGCCGGCCGGCCCGTCCTCGAGGTGGTGCTCAAGCGCGACCTCGACCGCGTCGTCGTGGTGGTCACCCGCTACTTCGGCGGCACCAAGCTCGGGGCCGGCGGCCTGGCCCGCGCCTACGGCGCTGCGGCTGCGCGCGCACTCGACGCCGCCGGCGTACGCCTGGTCGAGGATCGCGAGCGTTGGCGGGCACGGCTGCCGTACGCCGCGGTGGACGTGGTCGTGCGCCACGCCACCGACGATCGCGCGATCATGCGCGTGGCGACCGACTACGACGCGGCCGGTCCGATCGTCACCCTGGAGGTGCGCAGCGCCGATGCCGAGCGCTGGCTGGCGCTGCTGGCCGACCTGACCCGGGGGCAGGCGGCGCTGATCGAACGCGCGACGCTCGACGCGTGAACGGTCCCCGGTGGCGTTCGCCCGGCGCTCCTGGCGCGCCCGCGCAGGCAACCGTGCTCAACGGAAGTAGTTTCGGATGATCTCCTGGTAGGTGACCGGTACCGAGCCGTCGGTGACGGCCTGCTCGACTGCACGCTCGTAGCGCGCGGCCTCGCCCGGCTCGAGCGTCACCTCGCTGTCGCGACCCGGGAGGCGCACGCGCCCGCCGAGCGACTCCGGGCCCTGACCGAGCAGCCCTGGCAGCGCCTCGAGCTCGCCGGCCGGGTCCGGTACGTCGTCGTGGCCCTCTACCGGCGCGCTGGCCCCCATGCCGGCGTCCTCGCCGGTCCCCGGATCGAGCCCCGGATCCTGTTCGGCCAGCGCGGGCGCACCTGCCTCGTCGCCGTCGCCATCCGGTTGCGGCGCGGTCTCCTCGCTCGCGTCGAGGCCTTCCTCGCCGACACCCTCCTCGCCGTCCTCCTCGCCCAGCCCGTCGCTGGCACCGGCGTCCTCGTCACCGGCTTCCTCGCCGAACTGCTGCTCGTCGCCGTCCCCGTCGCGGCCGTCGCCCTCGGTCGGATCGCCTCCGCCGGGCAGTTCGGCGCTCTCCTCGCGTGCTGCGTCATCGCGTCGGTCGGCCGGCACACGCTGGCCGTCCTCGAACGCGTCGGTGGCATCGTGCTCGCCGCGCAGCTCGGCCGCCTCGGCGTCGGCGTCGCCACGGTCGCCGTCGCGCTCGGCCTCGGCCGCGGCCAGCTCCTGCTCGCTCATGGAGGGCCGCTCGCGCAGCGACTCGAGGAAGCGCTCGAGCGCCTCACGCTCGACCCCTTCGCCGTCGGCCTCGGGGGCGCCGTCATCGGCGCCGCTGGCGCGATCGCGATCGGGCTCCGATGGCGGCGAAGGTGTGCTGGTCGGGTCAGGCGCCAGCGCCTCGTCGGCGTCGGGCTCAGCCTCGGTCTCGGGATCGAGGGCGCTCGTC
Organism: Trueperaceae bacterium; assembly: GCA_007130855.1. GTDB lineage: Bacteria > Deinococcota > Deinococci > Deinococcales > Trueperaceae > CSSed10-48. The sequence goes on from SLRS01000053.1 coordinate 3,449, forward strand.
GGTGGCGGCGGCGCGGCGGGGGAGGGTTGGCCGAGTTCAGGCGCCGGGCCCGAGGACCCTCCCAACCAGCCGAACGGGCCGCCCACCACCGAGGCCAGGAGCCACGTCGCGAGCGCCAGCGCGGCGAGCGGCAGCCACCAGGCCCCCTGGCGCGGCGGGGTGACACCCCTGATGGAGAGTCTCGCTTGGATGGCTGCGGCGGCGAGCAAGCCGTGCGGGTCGTCGCGTTGGTGATGCTCGATATGGGTTTGATAAGCCAGGCCAGCCTGTTCGGCAATCGTCTCGAAGGCCGCGGCCACACCTCGGCGCAAGGGTAACGCGCCCACCACGGCCGCGCCGGCCAGCACCGCCAGCGCATGCGGTCCGGGGGAGAGCCCGAGCAGCCAGCCGATGATCGCGATCGCCGCCGCTGCCGCCGCCGCGCGCGTCGCGCGCGTGAGCAGCTCGGCACGGCGCGCCAAGCGCTCGTGCAGATCGGGACGCCAACCGAGGTCGCTCATGCCCGCACCACGCGCAAGGGTTCACGGCGCCACCGCAGGACCGTGAACACGATGCCGCCGGCGCCGAGCAGACCCATCATCGAGAGGTACAAGGGCGACACCACGACTGCGGACGTCAGCGGGTTCAGGACGGTCCAGCCGAGCCGTAGGTCGAGCACCAGCAAGCCGATGACCGCCGCCGGCACCAGCAGCGGCAGGAACGCCCCCAGCCGCACGGCGCGCACCACCCGCCCCAGCAGTGCGCCGAGCACCAGGTACCCCAGTGCCGCGACCGGGACCGAGACCAGGCTCCACCACAGCGGCGTCGCAGGGTAGCTCGCGGCGTAGGCCGCCACCTCGAGCGGCAACACCAACACGCTCAGGAGCAGCACCATCAGCCCGGTCGCGACGGCGCGACGCGGCGACTCGGCAGCGGCCGAGGCGCCGTACCCGAGCGCGAGCAGCGCCAGCACCAACGAGCGCATCTGCGCGAAGGCGAACCACGACTCGTTGGCGCTGGTCCCGGGCGTCGGCCAGACCGTCGCCAGCGTGACGACCAGGGCGGCGAACACCAGCGTCGCGACCTGGATGGCGTCGCTCTCGCGCAGGCGCAACTCGAGCCCGGTGAGCAGCGCGTTCATGGCGCGGCCTCCGCCAGCGTGCCGCGTGGCAGCGCGACCATCCAGCGCACCCCGTCGCTCGCCACGGCAGCGCCGTTGGGTACGAGCTCCAGCAGCGCGCTGGCGACGCTGCCGAGCGCCACGTCACGCGTCGGCACCGGCACCACGGAACCCGCGGCGACGTCCTGCACCGCTGCCCCGCCACGCACCGCCACGACGTCGAGGATCCGCTGGCCGTCGTTGCGCCAGCTGCCGTCGGCGTCCTGAACGAGCGCCATGGTGGTGGCGCGAGGACGCTCCAGCACGAGCACGCTGCGCCAGCGCGCCAGGTCCACGGCGACCTGGCCGGGGCTCTGCCGCGCGTCGATGTTCGACAGCGGCCAGCCCGCCACGTCCAGCACGATCGTCTGCGCCGGCAGCGTCAGCCGCTCGTGCAAGCGCCAGCGCTGACCGACTCCGTCCGCACCGATCACCAGTTCGCGCACCTGATCGATCGTCGCGTCCGCCGGTCGCAACGGCACCCAGGCAGCCACGGCGGCGGTGAGCCCCAGGACGAGCGCCGCCATCATGCCTGGCAGCCCACCGAAGCGCAGCACCAGCAGCACGAACAGGGCGTATCCCGAGGCGGCGAGCAGGAGCGGCAGCAGCGCCACCGGCCGGGGCGCCGAGACCCGCTCCGTCGCCGCGAGCGCGCTCACCAGCGCGGCCTGGTCGAGCCGCCTCGTCGGGTTGGTCAGGTTCGCCAACCAGGCCTCCTGCGTCAGCAGCCGACCGGCTCCCACGATCCGGGTCTCGACCCCGGCGGGCAGCATGGCCCCCAACTCGGGATTCGCACGCGCCGTCGGCGTCAGCACCACGTCGGCCCCGGCGACGGCCGCAGCGATGAGCGCCTGCGGACGCGCCGACCCCGTGGCCACGATCAGGTTCGCGACGCCGTCGAAGGCCGCGCTGCGCAGCGGTAGCCGGTCGACGTCGAGGTCGACGGTCCGTCCGCCCGTCAGCGCCGCTCGCAGGACCTCGCCGGGTTCACCCACGGCCAGGTCGAGCGCGCGCCGGTCGGCCTGGACCCGCGGTACGCTGCCGCTGGCCACCGTCAGGCCGCCGCTGCGAACCGTCCAGCTGAGCGAACGCCATACCGGCACGAACACCTCGTCTTCGAACACGGTCAGGCCACTGCCGCCGCGGATCTCGCTGCGGTAGCGCGACCAGCGCTCGCCGTCTCGCAGCGTGCCGCGGTCGATCGCCAGTTCGAACTCGACCGGGCCCACGTCGCGCAAGACCAGCCTCAACGGGTTCCAGGCATCGGCGACCAGCGCGCCCCCGAAGCCGAGCTCCAGCGCGGCGGGCCGCGTGTCGCCCTGCGCGCTCGCCGCAGCGAGCGTCATGGCGAGCGCCAGCGCGACCGCTGCCGCGAGGAGGCGGCGCAGGCGGGGCTGGGGCATCGTCTTCATCGTGATCCACGATATCGAGCGCAGCCTCCGCCGGGCGTCGCCTGCGCGAGCGGCGCCGCGGGGCCGCGCCAGCCGAACGCCCCCACGAGACCGCCCCCGGCGCACGTCAGGGCACGCGCAGCACGATGGCATTCACCACCGCGCGCTCGCTGCGACGGTTGACCACGTTGCCCGCGGCGAACAGTGTGGTGCTGCCGCCGGAGTCGAGGCGGAGCGCGTCGCGCACGCCGAGCTGCTGCAAGAGCGGCACCAGGTCGGCGGCGACCATCGCCTCGGCCGCCACCAGCACGACGCTGCCGTCTGCCCGCACGCCGATCGCCGCCTGCTGCGTCAAGCCGTCGAGGATCCGCTGCCCAACCGCGAACATCTCGAGCTCGGGCTCGAGCACGTTGCGCCCGTCCTTGAGCAGCAGCGGGCCGGCCTCGAGCGCATATCGAGCCCTACCGAACGCCTCGGGGGTGACGTGCAACGCATAGCGCACCCGCGTACCCGCCTCGGCCAGCGCCAGAGGCCGCAGCTCGGCCGGGTAGACGACACCGTACTGGCTGGCCGTCAACCGCACCGGGCCCACGCGATTGTCGACCACCTGGTCCTCGCGTTCGTCGACCACGAGCACACCGAAGCGCGCGCTGCCCGCAAAGCCCGGACCGGTGACCACGGCGATCTCGTCCACGAACGGCGCACCCCTGACGGCCACGGCCACGCCGTCGAGCCAGACGCTGTACGACGCCCTGACGCGATCGATCAGCGGCGGGCCGTCGCCGAAGGCGATCACGGCCCGACCGCGCGACGGGAGCGACAACAGCACCCCGTCCACCACCATCATGCCGATCGCCTGATAGGTGCCGGTGTCGAAGTAGCCGCCGTTGATGGCCGCGAACGCGCCGTCGGCCCAGCGATCCGTGGTCCGCGCCTCGCCCGGGGTACCGACCACGCGCCACTCGCCCACACCGGGGGCGACGTCGATCACGTGCACGCGGCTCGTGCCGCCCGAGCTCTCGGCCTGGAACCTGCGGTAGACGACGCCTTCGGCCAGCGCCTCGCGCGTCTCCGGCTCGCGCGGCGGCCGCGCCAGCGTGAGGTCGAACACCATCCGCGTCGGCCCCGCCACGACGAAGGCCTCGTAGCGGAAGGCACCACCGACGAGTTCGACGATCACGCCCTCGGCGGCCTGCTCGAAGAACACCTCGATGCCGCCGTAGCTCTGGAGGAGCCCGGCGGGCACGAGGACCGGAGGCAGCAGGAGCCGCAGGCTCTCGCCCTCGCCGACCTCGCCGCTGCGCTCGAGGTGAGCGAGCGTCGCCGTGTCGAGCGCCGGCACGTCGAGCACCACGCGCAATTGCGTATCGCCGGCGAAGCGCACCGCCTCCACCGCCGCGACGTCGAGCCCGAATGCGCTCAGCAGGGTCGGTACGCCGTACACCTGACCGTCGCGGAGCTCGGGCCCCGGGGCGTCGATCTCGCCCAGCCAACCGAGTCCCTCGACGTACACGAACTCCTCGCCGTGGACCCGTACGGCGATGGCGCCGTCCATCGCCCGCGCGACCGCGCCCGGGATCCGCACCAGCGGCGTCGACGCCGGCTCGTGCGCGAGCGCTTGGCCCGCGGCGGACGCCGCCGAACCCAACGCGACGAGCGCGAGCGCGAACGCGACGAGCCAGGTCGTGGGCGAGATCGATCGGGCGATGCGGGGGCGGTGGGGGAGCGACGACGGCGTGGGCATCAAGCCGGATGGTCGCTCGCGCACGCTTGAAAAGGGTGAGACGCCCCTCGGCGCCTCACGACTCACGCAGCATCGCCTGCAACAGCGGCTCCACCGCCACGCCGGCGCCGAGGACGTGGCCCAGCGCCAGGTGCAGGCGGTGCGCCTCCACGTCGCGCCGGTCGAGCGAGAGCGCGCCCACCGCCAGGGCCTGGCCGCGAAGCCGCGAGACGGCGCCCGGTACCAGGTCCACCAGCGTCAGGTGCGGCCCCACCAGCGCATCGGGCACAGACAGCGAGGCATCGAGGCGCACGATCAGGTCGGCGCGCTCGAGCAGCCGTGCCGCCACCGGATCGTCCGGGACGGTCGCCACCACGTCGGTCGAGGCCGCCAGCCGCGGCACCATGCGCTCGGCCTCGGGCCGTGACGCCGCCAGCAGGGTGAGGTGGCGAGCGCCGAGGCTGGCGAGCTCGCGCGCCACCGCGTGGGCCTCGCGGCCGCCGCCCAGGATCACACCGGCTGCGCCGCGCGGATCCCACACCCGTGAGCGCAACGCCTGCGCGACGGCGCGGCCGAGATGGTAGTCCGCCACCACGCCTGCCTGCGTGACCGTCAAGGTATCGGCGGCGCCCACTTCGCTCGCCTCGAGCGACGCGCGATCGGCCAAGGCCAGCGCCTCGACCTGGTCGTCGGCGCAGAGCACCAGCGCACCGGCGAAGTCCAGCGCCCGCAGCGCCGGTAGCCACGCTTGCGGCCGGCCGGCGGGAACCAGATGGAGCAAGAACCGGCCGGCGTCGTCGTGGAAGCCGCGCAGCGCGTGCGCCAAGTCGGGGTCGGAGCTGACGACGGCCACCAGGTGCATGCGCATCAGTATGCCACGTCGCGCCCTTCGCGCAGCCGCGTCGCGGGGCCTGTGCTAGCATTTGCTTCGCCCGTCGGCGCCGTCCTGCACGTGCGCCCGGGCGATCAGCCGGGCCCGACCCGGCTCGTGAGGTGATCCATGCACGTCCTGCTCCCCGACGGCAAGCAGCTCGATCTCCCCGAGCACGCGACCGGCGCCGACGTCGCCGCCGCGATCGGGCCCGGCCTGGCCAAGGCTGCGCTGGGTCTGCGTGTCGACGGGCGCTTGAGCGACCTGCAGACGCCGGTGCCCGCCGGCGCCAGCGTGCAGGTGCTGACCGGCCGCGACCCGGACGTGATCGGCCTGATGCGCCACACCCTGGCACACGTGCTGGCGCAGGCCGTGCGCGAGCACCTCGTCGCCGAAGGGCATGGCGCGCAATCGGTCCGGCTCGGCATCGGCCCGGTGATCGAGCACGGCTTCTACTACGACTTCGACCTGCCGCGCAACCTCACGCCCGAGGACCTACCCGCCATCGAGGAGCGCATGCGCGCGATCATCGCGGCCGACCTCGAGCTGCGCCGCAGCGAGGTGCCGCGCAGCCAGGCGCTCGCGCGCTACGTCGAGCTCGGCGACCCGTACAAGGTCGAACTGATCGAGGACCTGCCCGCCGACGTCACCATCAGCTTCTACGAGCAGGGCGGCGAGGCGGGCTTCACCGACTTGTGCCGCGGACCCCACGTGCCGCGCACCGGCGTACTCCCGCCGCATTTCCGGCTCACTTCGCTCGCCGGCGCCTACTGGCGCGGCGACGAGCGTCGTCCGATGCTGCAGCGCGTCTACGGCGTCGCCTTTCGCGAGGCCGAAGCCCTCGAGAAGCACCTCTGGCAGCTCGAGGAGGCCAAGCGGCGCGATCACCGCAAGCTCGGCGCGGAGCTCGACATCTTCGTTCTCGACGAGGACATCGGGCCGGGGCTGCCGCTGTGGCTGCCGCGCGGAACGGTGATCGTCGAGGAGCTCGAGCGGCTCGCGCACGAGGTCGAGCGCCGCGCCGGCTACCAGCACGTGCGCAGCCCCCACGTCACGAAGGAACAGCTGTTCATCAAGAGCGGGCACCTGCCCTACTACGAGCAGAGCATGTTCCCGGCCATGGTCATCGACGACCAGCGCTACTTCATCAAGCCGATGAACTGCCCCTTCCACCACAAGATCTACGCGGCGAGGCCGCGCTCGTACCGCGACCTGCCGGTGCGCTTGGCCGAGTACGGCACCTGCTACCGCTACGAGGACCACGGCGCGCTCATGGGCCTGATGCGGGTGCGCAGCATGCAGATGAACGACGCCCACATCTATTGCTCCGAGGCGCAGTTCGAGGCCGAGTTCCTGGGCGTGATCGAGCTCTACCTGGAGTACTTCCGGCTGTTCGGCATCGACGATTACGTGATGCGCTTCTCGAAGCACGCCCCCGAGGGGCTCGGCAAGAAGTACGTGGACGAGCCCGAGCTCTGGCTGCGCACCGAGACGATGGTGCGCAACGCCCTCGAGAGCGGTGGCGTCACGTTCGTGGAGGCCGAGGACGAGGCTGCCTTCTACGGGCCCAAGATCGACGTGCAGGTGACCAGCGCCATCGGGCGCGAGTTCACGCTCGCCACCAACCAGGTCGACTTCGCCATCCCGGCGCGCTTCGACCTGACCTACGTCGACGAGGACGGCCAGCGCAAGACGCCGCTGTGCCTGCACCGCGCGCCGCTGTCGACCCACGAGCGCATGATCGGCTTCCTGATCGAGCACTACGCCGGCGACTTCCCGCTGTGGCTGGCACCCGAGCAGGTGCGGGTGGTGCCGATCGCCGACCGCCACGTGCCGTACGCCGAGCAAGTCGCCGCACGCCTGGGGGCGGCCGGGCTGCGCGCCGAGGTCGACGCCGGCAACGACCGCATGAACGCCAAGGTGCGCGCGGCCGAGTTGAAGAAGGTGCCCTACATCGCCATCGTCGGCGACAAGGAGTCGGAGGCGGCGACGGTGTCGTTCCGCAGCCGCAAGGAGCCGCAGCGCCAAGGCGTGCACCTCGACGCCTTCGCTGCGCACCTGGCCGCGCACGCACGGGCACGCGCCGGCGCGGTGACGCCGCTCGGCTGAGGGCCCCTCAGGTCACTTGGCGTAGATCGTGACGCGCTCGATCAGGTCCGGGGCGGGACCGCCGGCGCGGTTGGGATCGACCCGGGTGAGCGCGTCGAGCACCTCGGTCCCCTCGATCACGCGCCCGAACACCGTGTGCTTGCCGTCGAGCCAGGGCGTGGCGGTGAAGGTGATGAAGAACTGCGAGCCGTTGGTGCCGGGGCCGGCGTTGGCCATCGACAGCACGCCCTTGTCGTCGTGCCGCAACTGGGGCACGACCTCATCGTCGAAGCTGTAACCTGGGCCGCCGCGGCCGGTGCCCGTCGGATCCCCGGTCTGGGCCATGAAGTCCTCGAGCACCCTGTGGAACACGACGCCGTCGTAGTAGCGCTGCCGCGCCAGGAACACGAAGTTGTTGACCGTGACTGGTGTCTCGTCCTGGTGCAGTTCCAGCACCATGTCGCCGCGGTTGGTCTGCACCAGCGCGCGGTAGTCGCGGTCGTCCTCGAGCACCTGCTCGGGCGCTTCGAACCGCGTACTGCGTTGTGCAGCGAGGGGCGTGAGGGCTTCGTAACCGTTCAGACTTTCGGGCATCGGCAGATCCTCTCAGGGACGTGCAGGGGGTAGCGGGCGCCGGGTCCGACGACACTACGGCTCGGCAGCGCCGCAACCCGGGCTTCGACACGACGGTGAGGACACGGCGACCTCGAGACACCGTGCGAACGCGAGCGCAGCGCCAGCCTCAGCGCGACCGCGTGATGATCGTGACACGTTCCATCAGGTCGGGGAAGGGGAAGAAGCCTGCTGCCGGCTCACCCCGAGCCGAGCCGATGATGCCGCGGTAGCCGGCGACCTCGAACGGCTGGCCCGCTAGCGGCACCGCGCCGAGGGTCGCTTCGAGCGCCTCGAGCACGGTTCCCTCTCCCTCGAGCGCCAGACCCTGCTCACGCAACTCACTGGCAGGCGCGTCGAGCAGCGCCATCGCCGCCGGGTTCTGCGACGACGGATCGATGCGTGTGAGGGCGTCGAGCACCTCGTCGCCGGCGATCACCCGACCGAACACGGTGTGGTTGCCGTCGAGCCACGGGGTGGCGGTGAAGGTGATGAAGAACTGCGAGCCGTTGGTGCCGGGGCCGGCGTTGGCCATCGACAGGACACCGCGGTCGTCGTGCCCGAGCCCCTCGACGATCTCGTCACCGAAACGGTAGCCGGGGCCACCGGTGCCGGTGCCGGTGGGGTCGCCGGTCTGGGCCATGAAGTCCTCGAGCACGCGGTGGAACACGATGCCGTCGTAGTAGCGCTGGAGCGTCAGGAACACGAAGTTGTTGACGGTGGCCGGGGTCTCGTCCTGGTACAGGTCGACGACGATCACACCGCGGTTGGTCTCGATCACGGCACCGTAGTCGAGCGCCGGGTCGAGCACCTCCTCGGCCGCCTCGAAGCCGATGCGACGCTCCTCGACCCGTGGCGCGAGCGCTGCATAGCCGTCGGGCACGAGCGCCGGATCGATCTCGGCCACGCCCGCGGGCGCACCCTGCTGCGCGCTGACGGCCTGGGGTTCGGTCTCGGCGGGCGGATCGACCGTGGGTTCGGTCTCGGCTGCGGTCGCCGGCTCGGTCGCGGTCGCGACCGCCGTCGCCGCTGGCGACTCGGCCTCGGCAACGGCCTGCTCGCGGCTCAGCATGACACCGCCGATCACGAGCAACACCACGACGAGGAGGAGGGGGATGACGCGCGTCACGCCGGAATCTTCCGGGCGCCCGCGCCGCTGCGATCACGTGGATTGCGAGAAGCTTCGCGCATGACGGCAGTGTACTTGCGTATCGTGGCCTGCGATGAACTTCAACGACATGCTGAAGATGCTCGTGGAGCGTGGCGCGTCCGATCTGCACCTCCACGTCGGGCTGCCGCCCTTGGCCAGGCTCCACGGTCGCCTGACGCCGGTGGCCGACACCAGGGTGGGCCCGAAGTTCACCGAGGCCTTGATCGACCTCATGTGCGACGAGCGCCAGCGCTTCGCCTTCGGCGACCGGCACCAGGTCGACCTGGCCTACAGCGTCTCGGGGCTGGGGAGGTTCCGTGTGAACCTGTTCCGCCAGCGCGGCAGCGTGAGCGCAGTGCTGCGGATCATCACCTCGGATGCGCAGGTGCTGCAGCTGGTGAACCTGACGCAGGAGACCATCGAGCATTTCCGCGACCAGGAGAAGGGCATCGTGCTCGTCACGGGCGCCACCGGGTCGGGCAAGTCGACCACGCTGGCGCGCATCATCGACGAGATCAACGGCACCCACAACAAGATGATCGTGACGATCGAGGACCCGATCGAGTTCCTGCACACTTCGAAGAAGTCCGCGGTGGTGCAGCGCGAGCTCGGCATGGACACGCTCAGCTTCGCCGACGCCCTGGTGGCGGCCATGCGCCAGGATCCGGACGTGATCATGATCGGCGAGATCCGCGACCACGCCACCGCCTCGGCGGCGATCTCCGCCGCGCAGACCGGGCACCTGGTCTTCAGCACCATGCACACCCAAGACGCGGTCCGGACGGTCAACCGCATGCTGGAACTGTTCCCTCAGAGTGAGCGCGACACCGCCCGGATCCTGTTCGCGGAGTCGCTGGTGGGCATCGTCTCGCAGCGCCTGCTGCCGCGCCGTGGCGGCTCGGGCCGCGTGGCGGCCATGGAGGTGGTGAAAGCCACCTTGCGGATCAAGGATCTGGTGCGCGACGAGAACCGCACGCACGAGCTCTACGATGCGATCCGCGACGCACGGCTCGATGGCATGCAGTTGTTCGACGACCACCTCGCGCAGCTCTACGCCGAGGACGCCATCAGCTACGACACCGCCTTCGCCGCCGCCACCTCGGCGCAAGGCTTCAAGATCGCCGCCACCCAAGTCGACGTCGAGCTCGGTCGACCGACCAACACGAGCTTCTGAGCCTGCTGGAGCGGCCGCGAGCGCAGCGCGACCGGGCTAGAAGGGCAGGTCGTCGACCGGCTGCGCGTTCGCGTTGCGGCGGTACCCGGCGCCGTTGCCGTGACCGTTGCCGTTGCGGCCACGGTCGCGGGTCAGCGCCGCGGCGTCGACCGTGACGCGCGCCTGCAGCCAGGGGCAAGTCTCGCGCAGCGCCGGCAAGCCAGCCGGGTCCACCCGCACCCCGTCGAGGGCGTAGTACACCGTGCCCTCGGGCCCGCGCACCCGCAGCTGCACGGGCGTGGCACCGGCGTGCTCGTCGAGGCTCGAGCGCAGCTCCAGCAGCTGGTGCTCACCCAGGCTCGTCACGTCGAACGACAGGACCGCCACCTCGGGCACGCCACCGACGCCGCGCTGATCCCAGCGGATGAGCCGATCGGCGATGACGCGCACGCCGTCACCGTCCTCACTCGCCTCCACCACCACCACCGCCGGGACATCGTTCTCGAGCAGCCCCTGGATCTCCTCGAAGGTCCGGCTGAATGCCACCACCTCGCGCGCGCCGCTCTCGTCGGCGATCTCGAAGCGCGCCATCATGCTCCCCTTGCGGGTCGGACGCTTCGTGACGTTCTGCAGCATGCCGGCCAGGACCAGCTTGAGCCGCCCACCACCGGGCAACTCGCTGCGTTGGCGCTCGAACGCCACGTCGACGTGCGCCACCGGCACGGTCGCCGCTTCGGCCAACCCGGGATAGGTGGCCATCGGATGCGACGAGAGGTAGAGGCCGAGCGCCTCCTTCTCGAAGCGGAGCTGCTCGAGCGGCAGCAGCGCCTCGGCCGCCGTCAACTGCGGCTCCGGCAGCGCCTCGGCGCCGAACAGGCCGAACTGCCCACCCGCGGCCTGCTCGCGCTGCGCAGCACCCCAGCGCAGCGCCCCCTCCAGGCTGGCCAGGAGGCTGGCGCGGTCGCCGAAGCGGTCGAAGGCGCCGCCCTTCACCAACGACTCGAGCGCGCGCTTGTTCAGCAGTTGCGAGTCGACCCGACGGCAGAAATCGAACAGGCTCGCGAACCGGCCCCGCTGCTCGCGCTCGCGCAGGACATGGTCGACCGCCGCGTCACCGACGTTCTTCACGCCGTAGAGGCCGAAGCGGATGACCTCGCCCACGGGCGTGAAATCGCCGCCGGACTCGTTGATGTCCGGAGGCAACACCTCGATGCCCAGGTGGCGAGCGTCGCCGACGTACTGCGCCACCTTGTCGGAGTTGGCGCGCTCCACCGTCAGCAGCGCGGCCGCGAACGCCAGCGGGTAGTGGGCCTTGAGGTAGGCGGTCTGGTACGAGATCAGCGTGTACGCCGCCGAGTGACTCTTGTTGAAGCCGTAGTCCGCGAACTTCTCGAGCAGGTCGAAGATCCGGTTGGCCTCGTCGGCCGGGATGCCGCGCGCGCCGGCGCCGCGCTCGAACACGATGCGCTGCTGCTCCATCTCCGCACGCTTCTTCTTGCCCATCGCGCGCCGCAGCAGGTCGGCCTGGCCCAGGGAGTAGCCCGCCACGCGCTGCACGATCTGCATGATCTGCTCTTGGTAGACGGGAATGCCGTACGTCTCGGCCAGGATCGGCGCCAGGTGCTGCTCGCCGGCGGTGGGGAAGTCCTCCCAGGTGACGTCCTCTTGCCCGTGGTGGCGCCGGATGTAGGTGGGGATGTTCTCCATCGGGCCGGGCCGGTACAGCGCCGAGACCGCGATCAGGTCCTGGATGCGGCGCGGCTTGAGCTTCCGGAGGGTGTCGACCATGCCCGGCGACTCGAACTGGAACACGCCGGCCGCGTCGCCGCGCGAGAGCAGCGCGAACACCTTCGGATCGTCGAGCGCGAAGGCGTCGGGATCGAGCGTCTCGCCGTAGGTCTGCTGCACGATCCGCACGGTCGCTTCGACGAACGAGAGGGTGCGCAAGCCCAGGAAGTCCATCTTCAGGAAGCCGAGGTCCTCGATCGAACCCATGTCGTACTGGCACACCACCGGCCCGTCGCCGCTACGGAACACCGGGGCGAGTTCCTGCACCGCCTCGCGCGCGATGATCACGCCCGCGGCGTGCACCGAGGCGTGGCGCGTGAGCCCCTGGAGGCTCTTGGCGACGTCGACGTAGGGCTGCGCCCCGGCCTCGTAGAGCGCGCGCATCTCGGGCACGTCCTCGAGCGCCTGCTCGATCGACACCGAGCGCCCGAATACCAGCGGCACGAGCTTCGAGACCTTGTCGGCGTCGGCGAAGGGCGCCTCCATCACCCTCGCCGCGTCCTTGATGGCCGCGCGCGAGGCCATCGTGCCGAACGTGGCGATGTGGGCCACCTTGTCGTCGCCGTAGCGCTCGCGCACGTACTCGATCACCTCGCCGCGGCGGGTGTCGGAGAAGTCGATGTCGAAGTCGGGCATCGAGATGCGTTCGGGATTGAGGAAGCGCTCGAACAGCAGGCCGTAGACGAGTGGATCGATGTTGGTGATGTGCAAGGCGTACGCCACGATGCTGCCGGCACCGGAGCCGCGCCCGGGCCCCACCGCGATCCCCTGACGCTTGGCCCAACCGATGAAGTCCGCCACGATCAGGAAGTAGTCGGGGAAGCCCATCGCGATGATCACGCCGAGCTCGAACTCGGCGCGCTGGAGGATGGCGAGCGCCTCGTCGACTGGGGCAGCGGACGCATCCGCACCAGCTCGTGCGGCGGCGAAGGCCTCCAGGTGGGCGTACTCGTAGGCGCCGTAGGTCTGACCCTCGGCGGCTGCGCGCCGCGACCGCTCGCCGTGACGCGCGATCCGGAGCAGCACCTGCTCTCGTGGGAGTGAAGCCAGCGCGGTCGGCTCTTCACCTTCGGCCGCGGCCAGGTAGGCACGCATCAGCGCCTCGTCGACGAGGTCGGGATAGCGCTCGAGCAGCCCCTGGTAGGTCTGGACCCGCAACTGCTCGGCCAACGTGCGGCCCTCGGGGAGCGGCAACTCGGGCATCTGGTATATGCGCCGCTCGCCGATCGGCAGCTCCAACGTGCAGCGTGCCGCCACCTCCAGGGTCCGCTCGAGTGCGCCGGGGAACCGCGCCTCCGGGATCGCCGCCGCCATCTCGTCGGGCGTCTTGACGTAGAACTCGTCGCAGGGGAAGCGGAAGCGATTCAGGTCCGAGAGCACCGTCTTGGTCTGGATCGCCAGCAGTGCCTCGTGCGCCCGCGCGTCGTCCTTGCGCACGTAGTGGCCGTCGTTGGTGGCGACGGTCGCCACGCCGTAATGGTCGGCGAGCGCCTGCAGCATCGGGTTCAGACGCGCTTGCTCGGCCAGACCGTGGTCTTGCAGCTCGACGAAGAAGTCGTCACCGTACA